>NZ_JBFRDU010000062.1:0-16483 GCF_052113965.1 Rhizobium sp. RAF56 | reverse complement strand
CGCCAGGCGCAAATCTACAAGCGCCAAGGTATCGATCTCGATCGCTCGACGCTCGCCGACTGGGTCGGCCGCGCCGCCTGGCATTTACGCCCGGTCCATCAGCGGCTACTTGATCATTTGAAGTCGTCGTCCAAGCTCTTCGCTGACGAGACGACAGCTCCGGTGCTCGACCCAGGACGTGGCAAAACCAAGACCGGGCAACTCTGGGCCTACGCACGGGATGATAGGCCATGGCAGGGTGATGACCCGCCCGGCGTCGCCTATGTCTATGCGCCGGACCGCAAAGGCGAGCGGCCGATGGCCCATCTCGACGGCTTCGTCGGTATCCTGCAAGTAGACGGCTACAGTGGATATCGCCCGCTCGCGATGATGTCCCAGGGAGTGGTGTAGCTTCGGCGATCGCCGTGCATTCCGGTTGGAGCCGGGAATGGATCAGCTTGCCGCGGCGGGCAGGCTGATAAGCGGATCCTCGCTCATTGCGGCGATGGTCTCAAGGGACAAGTATCTGGAGCGCTGGACGGCCCACTCGTCGTTCTGCTCGAGCAGCAGTGCGCCGACGAGCCTGATGATGGCGTCGTCGTTGGGGAAGATGCCGACGACCTCGGTGCGCCGCTTGATTTCGCCGTTGAGACGCTCGATGGGGTTGGTCGAGTGCAGTTTCGTCCAGTGCTGTCGGGGAAAGCTCATGTAGGCCAGCACGTCCTGTTCGGCGCTATCCATGAGGCTTGCGAGCTTCGGCACTTTCGGTCTGACCTGGTCGGCGACGCTGCGCCACTGTTGGCTGGCGGCCTCCGGCGTATCCTGGGCAAAGGCAGTGGCGATGAACGCGGAGACGACGCGTCGCCCGCTCTTGCCGGCATGGGCCAGGGCATTGCGCATGAAGTGAACCCGGCAGCGCTGCCAGGTGGCGGAAAGGACCTTGGAGACGGCCGCCTTGATACCCTCATGGGCATCAGAGATGACGAGCTTGACGCCGCGCAGGCCGCGTCTTGTCAGCTTGCGCAGGAACTCTGTCCAGATCGGCTCGGCCTCGGATGTACCGATCTCCATGCCCAGCACCTCGCGCCGCCCATCGGCATTGACGCCGACCGCGATGATGACGGCGACGGAAACGATGCGCCCACCGCGACGAACCTTCAGGTAGGTGGCATCGATCCACAGGTAAGGCCAATCACCTTCGATTGGGCGTTCGAGGAAAGCTTTGACCTTGACGTCGATCTCCTCGCACAGACGGCTGACCTGGCTCTTTGAGATGCCCGACATGCCCATAGCCTTGACGAGATCATCGACCGAGCGTGTCGAAACACCCTGAATGTAAGCTTCCTGAATGACCGCCGTCAGCGCCTTCTCGGGCCTTGCCATTGACCAGTCCAGCAGGACCGCGTTCGTTGAAGCGGGGGCGAAACATCGGTTACCGAACAGTGGCTGGTCACAGCTCCCATCGAGATTTACAAGCGATAGCACGGCTCTAGAAACCGATCGCCAACACGCCCAGCGCACCGCCTTTTATAGATATACGCTGATGGTTTAAACTAATGTTAGGCGATGCCTCACTAGTGATACTGTTTTTAACCCCGGAAAAGAAACTTTTTTACCTTCGAGGATACGTATGACGCCATTTTCTCTACCACTGCGAACGCACCCTGCGACTTATAAATTGTCCACAATATTCGTGCGTAGATCGCCGCATTTCTTGTTTCAACCGGCGGGGGCTTTGTTATTTCCGGCATGAAGATCCCCAGATCAGTGTTTGCCAAGATATCAACTCGAATTCCTGCAGACCGAGATCGAACAGCAGGCTCCGCTGCTAGGTAAGTATTTAGAAATGACACATAGTCCTCAACGCTGGTTGCCGGCGATAACGCGCTTCGATGCCTCATCTCAGCTAGCGGCGCCCTATCGATTAGCAAGCCATGCAATATATCGACGACGGCAATCCAGTCACCAACATCGACCTTGAAGCCATTCTCGCCGTGCACGATCCTGTCCCCATGGGCACCAATTGAAGTGACGATTGGCACGCAACCCGTTCGCATGGCTTCAGTTAGCGTTATTAAGTAGGTTTCCGGCCATGTGGATAGGAATAGGGCTACGTCGCACTCGTAGAATGGCTCCGGAAGCTCGCTGGGAGAATACGGCCCATGCATCGTTATGTTTCGTCGCAATGCGAGAAGGGGGGCCAATGCCATTTCTATTTCCCGAGTACAATCTCCACAAATGTGAAATTCGATATCGTCGTCCACCAATTGGTCCATGATGGCGCAGATATCAAATCCACCTTTATGCCTTGAAATTACTCCAGCAACCAACACCTTAAGTTTGGCGCCACCGCGATTGCCGGTCCGCGGTGCGCGGCGCGGCAGAAAATAGGGCATGACCGAGATCTTACCGCAGAGATCAGGAAAGACAGTTTCGTATATCACCTTTGTGGAAGTCGAAGGCGCAATGAGTGTATCTACGTTTGAGAGTATTTCGCCCATGATGTTTAGTCGCTGGTGGAAAGTGCCGTATTCCGCACCGGTCATCTGGTATAAGCAACTGTCACAAGCGCGCGTCCCCAATCTTGGCATATTGCAATAAACATTCGAAAATGACTGTAAGTTTAAAGACGGGCATAAATAGAAATACTCGTTTAGCTTCAAGATGGTGTTGAGACCAAGCGTTGCTAGGCGCGGCACGATGGATAGGGGCCAGTTAATCAGATGACAGAAGAAAACATTTTCAATCCGATTTTGCATAACAAATTCTTCGAGCCAACTTTCAACGCGAGCGTCCTGGCAATAGGTCATTCCTCGCTCGCTAGACATCGGCAAATTTGCAACCACCAGGCCTTCATTGTCGGTTATCAGATAGTGCCCCGACTCGTCCGCTGCCGGAGCGGCCAAGAATTTTCTTTTTATCGGCAGTTGGCTCATCAGCTCAGACGAAAATACTTCTACACCGCCGAAATACTTCGCGCCTACTCGGGCGTGCGCGATGATAAGGATACTCTCCGGCCATTTGTGCTTAATAATATTCCGTGATGAGGTGCCAACTTTGGGAAAGTTCCCTGCCTCATCAGCCAGTTTTTCGACTATTTGCGATACGCGGTGACTATAGGTGTGTTTTGAGAGGCACTCGCTCTGCGCAAGATGCGCGGCCTCGTAAACAAGCTTATCGTGACTCAGGAGATGTTCAACTTGTTCCGCGAGGCTACCAAGAGCCCCGTAGGTAAACAAAGTACCTGCTGAGAATGGGTAAGTCTTTCCCGACACGCTTTGATCCGAAACGATCTGAGCGCCTCCCGCCATCGCGACCTCAAATATCCGCGGTGCCGGAGAGTTGCTGGAAGCAAGCGGCTGCTTTGGGTCCAAAGAGAACTTCCTTGGCAGGCCGAGAGTGATCCGCGACCGATTGCTAAGCGCAGCGAGGTCCCTGATACCGATGGTATCTGGTGAGAGGACCCATCCGGCGTTATGAATTTTATCTACCAACCCTTCTCGCGTCAGAAAGGGTTGGATACTCCCGTTAGTAATGAGTCTGACGTTCCACCGAAGGCCTGAAAACTGGGCCTTTAAGGCCAGCAGCTCCTCAACGCGATTGGGCCACGCTACTCCAACGAAACTTATATCGAACTCCCACTGCGCCCTTACAGGAAAATAACAAACCTCAGGATCAGCTGCTAGCGGAAGATATTCCGCACTATTGTATCTGTGAATTGAATGCTCATCCGTGGTAAACGACAAATCAAACATTGAGGATCGAATAATATTATTGTCGATCTCGTAAGGATCCTCAAAGAACCAGACGGCAGATCTGCAAGAATATCTAATCGCCTGAGATATCTGGTTCGTATTGGCGCCTTGACCGTCGGCGACTAAAACCACGAACCCGGGATTATCCTTCACCATTCGTGCTAAGTTATACGGCGCAGCCGATATAACTTTCTCAATTTCTTTGTGGTCCCTTGCGGCTCGTACTATTGCATCAGTAATATAGTGATTTATCGGATTTATACTTGAGTTGGTTATTGCCAATTTCATGCCTTACACCCGAAAAATGACGATATCAAAACAGTTGATTCAAGCTGCACTAGCAGCCCCGTACTTGTCAGAATTGGTCCCGAAATCCTGCTCCATGCCCTACCAAGCCGCCGAACAGAAGCTACAACCCGCCAAGACGTGCTTTGTAGCAATGGAGCACAATCGAGAGTTGTGCCGCGCAGTCTGGCGCTGAAGCTCGCTTCCCTCAGCACGCGGCATCGCCACCTAGTGGGTTGCTCGATAGGTAGCCTTTCCGAAAGAATCGCAAATGCTACTGCTTTCCGCGCTTCTTTCCCTTCTGGAACGTCAGACCAACAGAAATTGCCAGCCGCAAAGTAGATGCCTCGTTAACTATCTCCCCTGAGAAGGGCCTCAAAGTAACGGATCGTCTTTTGTAGGCCATCCTCAAGGGATACTTGTGGAGACCATCCCAATAAGGCCTGAGCACGCCCAATGTCCGGACGCCTCTGTCGCGGATCGTCTTCAAGGGGTGGCAGGTGGACTATCTTTGACTTGGATCCAATCAAGCCGACTACCTTCTTCGCGAGATCCAAGATTGTAAACTCCTCAGGATTGCCAAGGTTAAGAGGACCCGTCACCTCGTCGGGGGTCGACATAAATCTTAGGAAAGATTCGACAAGATCATCAACATAGCAAAAAGAGCGAGTTTGCTGTCCGTCACCAAAGATAACAATCTCTTCACCCAAAAGGGCTCGCACAATGAAGCTAGAGACTACCCGACCGTCTTGGGGATGTGTTCTCGGACCGTAGGTGTTGAATATGCGCGCGACCTTGATCGAGAGGCTATGCTGCCGCCTATAATCGAAGAAGAGCGTTTCTGCGCATCGCTTGCCTTCGTCGTAGCAAGATCGGGAGCCGATGGGGTTTACGTTGCCCCAATACTCTTCGCGCTGTGGATGAATCTTTGGGTCACCGTAAACTTCGCTGGTCGACGCCTGCAAAACTTTGATATTGAGACGTTTTGCTAGCCCTAGCACATTAATCGCTCCCAGCACGCTCGTCTTCGTCGTCTGCACTGGGTCTCGTTGATAGTGAATTGGCGATGCGGGGCACGCAAGATTATAAATCTGATCTACTTGGACATGCAACGGGAATGTAATATCGTGCCTCAAAAGCTCGAAATGTTTGTCGCCAAGTAGATGTTCCACGTTTTGGTGCGACCCAGTGAAGAAGTTGTCCACACAAAGAACCTCCTGGCCTTCGGCAAGGAGCCTTTCGCACAAATGTGAACCAAGAAATCCGCACCCACCGGCTACAAGAATTCTCTGCTTTGGCCGCATCGTCTATATTCCAGCTCTTCGCTTGGTGACTATGAGATTTAGAATAATGAGCTTTGGTTGGTTCAGTCTGACTGGACGGGTGCCTTATACCGCGCTTATTGCGCAGATCGGTTCGGGCAAGCCTAAGAGAATATTTTCTTTTGAGAACGGTCAAGTAGGAATCGATCGAATAACGCTCGGGGGACATGCTGCGCCGAGGTAATCAGGTGTCCAATTTTGCCCCTGGCCGACATCGCAGAAGACGAGCAACGCGTTACAATACTGTGGCCAAGTGATCCAGTGGAAGCGTTGGTTCCGCACACCGGTGGTTCGATCAACCGTATGAACCCCAATTTTGGACTTGTTGGGAAGGGCTGTCGGCACTGGTATGCTCGTGCGATGCGGGCCGGAAAATCCGATTCACTTACCTTGTAACTTGGCGCATGCCAGAGCAGGTCGGGAGAGCGAGGAGGAGCAGACAATCTCGAACCTAGCGCGTTTGCGGATGACAATGTTTTGGACCCATCACGAGATGCCTCTTGCAAACCAATGCCAGCCAACTAGAAGGGACCTCAAGAAACGGACGGGTGCATGATGAAAATCGAAACTTTACCGTTGGCCGGTTTGGCCAAAATCATTCCAGCGAGGCTGGGCGATCGTCGAGGGTATTTTTCGGAAGTGTTTAAGGATGGCTGGTTCCGCGAGAATGTCGCAGACGTAACGTTCGTGCAGGAGAACGAATCCTTATCAGCGACGGTTGGCACCGTGCGCGGCCTGCATTTCCAGGTTGATCCGTTTGCGCAGGGCAAGCTGGTGCGCTGCATCGCCGGCAGGATATTCGACGTCGCCGTCGATATCCGTGTCGGCTCGCCGACCTATGGCAAGTGGTATGGAGCCGAGCTTTCCATGGAAAACGGCGCGCAGCTATGGATCCCGGCAGGTTTTGCCCATGGCTTTGCCACACTCGTGCCGGACTGCATCATCTCCTACAAGGTGACGGAGTCCTATAACGCCGCGAGCGACCGCGGCCTGCTATGGAATGACCCGGCAATCGGCATTGTATGGCCGTTGTCGCTCGACAATGCGGTTCTGTCAGACAAGGATAGGGTTCAGCCGAAGCTGGTGGAGCTGCCGCTATCTTTTATATACTGACCATCGGCCTTACGGGCGACAAACGGAGTTGACTATGCGTATTCTCGTCACCGGCGGAGCAGGCTTTATCGGTTCGGCCCTCGTGCGACATCTGGTCAAAGACGTCGGCGCAGAAGTGCTGAACATTGACAAGCTGACCTATGCCGGCAATCTCGCCTCGCTGAAGGAGATTGAAGGCGCGCCGAACTACCGTTTCCTGCAGGCCGATATCTGTGATATGCCCAAGATGTCGGAGGCGATGACGACGTTCCATCCCGACCGTATCATGCATCTAGCCGCCGAAAGCCATGTCGATCGCTCGATTAGCGGCGCCGGCGATTTCGTTCAGACCAATGTCATAGGCACTTTCTCTCTGCTGGAAGCGGCCCGTCACTATTGGAACGACCTGTCGCCTGCTCGGAAAGACGCATTCCGCTTCCTGCATGTCTCTACCGACGAGGTTTATGGTTCGCTCGGAGAAGGCGGCCTGTTCGAGGAGGTCACGGCTTACGACCCGTCGTCGCCCTATTCGGCGTCGAAAGCGGCGAGCGACCATCTGGCGATTGCGTGGTACCGCACTTATGGCTTGCCTGTGATTGTGTCAAACTGCTCGAACAACTACGGGCCTTACCACTTCCCGGAAAAGCTGATCCCTCTGATCATCCTCAACGCCATGGAGGGCAAGCCGCTTCCGGTGTACGGCCAAGGTGTTAACATCCGCGACTGGCTCTTTGTCGATGACCATGCGCGTGCGCTCTCTCTAATCGTGTCGCGAGGCCGTCTGGGCGAAAAGTACAACGTCGGCGGTCGTAACGAGCGCCGCAATATCGACGTCGTGCGCCGCATTTGCGCACTTATGGACGAATTGCGCCCGGAGCCAAAGCTGCACACCGATCTGATTACCTTCGTCACCGACCGGCCCGGCCACGATGCGCGCTATGCCATTGATGCCACCAAGCTGGAGACGGAACTGGGCTGGAGGGCACAGGAAAATTTTGACAGCGGCATCGAACGGACGGTGCGTTGGTATCTGGAAAATGAATGGTGGTGGCAGCCACTGCGGCATGGCGTGTATTCTGGAGAGCGTCTTGGCATTTTGAAGAAGGACTAAGCCATGCGCATCGCCGTGACGGGAAAACAGGGCCAGGTCGTCTGTGCCCTTTTGGAGCGGGCACCGGCCACCGGTGTCGAGATTGTCGCCGTCGGTCGGCCGGAGTTGGATCTTGCAGACCATGCGTCGATCCGCGCGGTTCTTTCGGAAATCAAGCCGGATGCGATCGTTTCCGCGGGCGCGTACACGGCGGTCGACAAGGCCGAAAGCGAAGAGGCGTTGGCCTTTATCGTCAATGCCGAGGGACCGACGGTAATCGCTCAGGTAGCGAAGGAACTCGATGTTCCGGTCGTACATCTATCGACCGATTATGTATTTTCTGGTGACAAACAGGGCGTTTATGTCGAGACGGATGCGACCGGCCCAGCGTCGGCTTATGGCCGCTCGAAACTGGCGGGCGAGGTAGCCGTCGCCACTGCCAATCCCAACCATGCCATTTTGCGCACAGCCTGGATCTATTCACCCTTTGGCGCCAATTTCGTAAAGACCATGCTGCGGCTGGCGGAAACCCGCGATGCGTTGAACGTGGTGGCAGATCAGCACGGCACGCCAACCAGCGCGCTTGACATTGCCGATGCGGTGATTGTCATAGCAAAGCGCCTTTCTGTCGACTCAGACGCAAACCTGCGTGGCATCTTCCACCTGACCGGCAGCGGCGAGGCGACTTGGGCGGATTTTGCCGAGGCGATCTTTGCAGGTCTGCAGACCAAGAGAGGCAAGGTGGTGTCCGTCGGACGCATCACGACCGCCGACTATCCGACGCCGGCGAAACGCCCGGCCAACTCGCGGCTTTCGAACGACAAATTGAAACAGGTCTACGGAATCGTTCTGCCCGATTGGAAGGAATCCACAAAGGTCGTTCTGGACCGCTTGCTCTAAGGATCGGCGCTTTCGAGGTCTCAACACACGGAAGGAAAACGCATGAAGGGTATTATTCTCGCTGGCGGTTCCGGCACGCGCCTTTACCCGATCACCAAGGCTGTCTCCAAGCAGCTCATGCCGGTCTACGACAAGCCGATGATCTATTATCCGCTGACAACGCTGATGCTGGCGGGGATCAAGGAGATCCTGATCATCACCACGCCGCATGACAACGAAGCCTTTAAGCAGCTGCTCGGCGACGGTAGCCAGTGGGGCATTTCCATCGAATACGCCGTGCAGCCGAGCCCGGACGGTCTGGCGCAAGCCTTCATCATCGGTGCCGATTTCGTTAGATCAAACCCATCGGCGCTGATTCTCGGCGACAATATCTATTACGGCCATGGCCTATCGCAGCTGCTGCATTCCGGCGCTTCTACGGTGAAGGGCGCGCGTGTTTTCGCTTACCACGTCAGCGATCCAGAGCGTTACGGAGTCGTCGAGTTTGACAGCAGCTTGAAAGCGCTATCGATTGAGGAAAAGCCGGCCAGGCCGAAGAGCAACTGGGCGGTCACCGGCCTCTATTTCTACGACGAGCAGGTCACCGACATTGCTGCTAATCTGAAGCCGTCGCCGCGCGGTGAGCTGGAGATCACCGACGTCAACCGCGTCTACCTAGAGCGCGGCCAACTGGCGGTCGAACTGATGGGCCGCGGTTATGCCTGGCTCGATACCGGCACGCCGGACAGCCTGCTGGAGGCCGCCGACTTCGTTGCAACGCTGGAGAAGCGCCAGGCCTTCAAGATCGCGTGCCCGGAAGAAGTAGCCTACCGCATGGGATATATCGTTGAAGAACAATTGCATCAGTTGGCAACCGATCTTGGCAAGAGTGCCTATGGCCAGTACTTGATGAAGCTCGCCGAGACCAATCACGACTTGCAATTCTGAAACCCGCTCTCCCGTTGAGGAGAGGGGCGAAGGCGCTTTCACGGATCAGAGTGGCCGGCCGATCGCGTTGCAGATATTGCGATAGACGTCCTCTACCTGCTCCATGACGCGGGCCTCGGTAAAGCCGTAGACGACGCGCTGCCGAGCTCTGGTACCCGCTGCAGCAACGCTGGCCTTGTCGAGTGCCAAGGCGCAAATCCGCTCCGCGAGCGCGGCGGAATCGTCCACCGGAACCAGCCATCCTTCACGGCCGTTGCGAACGAAGTCGCGACAGCCAGGCACGTTTGTCGTCAGAATCGGTCGGCTGCAAGCCGCTGCCTCCAGAATGGAACGAGGCAGGCCTTCTCCGCCGCGCGTCGGCATGCAGCAAAGATCATTCTCCGCCCATACCTCGCGCACGTCGCTAATCGATCCGCGCCATTCGATGCCCGGAAGATCAGACCACGCGCGCAGCGCCTCGACAGATAGCGATCGTGGATTGGAAGGGTCCGGGAGACCAAAAAGCGAGAGGCTAACATCGTGACCTCGCTCGCGCGCTATCGATACGGCCTTCACGGCCAGATCGGCGCCCTTCGACCACACCATACGACCGACTATTGCCAGCTTGAGGCCGTCGCCGGATGGCGACGGAAGCGGGCTGTAATAGTCTGGATCGATGCCGGCACCGCCCAGCACCGTCACGCCGGCGTACACGGGATCCAGCCCGAACGCATGCGGGTCGGTGGCGTTCTCGAACAAAAAATGATTGCTGCCACGACTGCGAAGGAACCGTAACAGGCTGCGGAGAGCGAAGCGTCCCAATGCAGACTTGACGCTTCTATCCGCGGCGAGCAGACCCCCGCCTGTGACCGCAAAGATCCTGCCGCTTACGCCCGCGAGCATGGCGGCGAGGCCGCCGGTGACCACGCTGCGAAGAGCGATACAATGGATCAGATCGATCTTCTCGCGCCGCAAGGTCTTTGCAATATGTCCGATCGACGATCCGATCGACAGAAGGCCGAGGTGTCCTCTTTCGATGTCGAGGGGTACGACGCGGGCGCCCAAGTCTTCGATGATGTGCGCATGTTTGCCGACACGCGTGATTACGACCACATCTAAGCCGAGTTCTCTCGTCGCGCGCAGCATCGGTAGAAAGTGCGACACGAAGAACCAGTCTTCCGTGATGATGAAGGCAATGCGGAGCCGGGCTTGGGAAAGTTTCATCATCAACGCCCGATGCTTCGCCGCAGCAGCCGCACCGTGCTTTTGGGCAGCCTCGCATAAATGGCGTGCGCACATTTCAGGAGAGCAGGGTGGTGCCTCCAGAAATCCGCTAGAGGCAGCGCAAATGGGTTGTCCTGGGCTAGGCTGTTGCTAATTAGTTCGATCAGTTCTGGTCGCGACAACGGCGCCCCATGGGAGCGGAGGATGGGTTCTGCGTTTTCCATGCTGGCCGCGAGCTGTCCTTCTCGCTCAACAACAAATGCAAACAGACGCTCGAAGGCGTGGGCTGCAGTCCCATCCAGCTGGCCGCTCTCACGAACGAACAGATCGGCAAAATCGATCTCGATGAGGGTTCTCAGTGCATTGCGGCGAAACCAGAACATTGACCCTGCTGGAAACCGACTCCCTTCAAGCATGGACGGGTGGACGTTCGCCTCAATCCTCCGCACGGCCTTCAGCATGACCTCTTCATTGATCGACGCGCGTCCACCGAGCGGCAGCAGATGTGCCTGTGGCGCAATCAGGCCGATGGAGGGTTCAGAGGCCAGCAACTTGTGCCCTAACAAGCGTCCACTGCTTTCGGCCTGCAGCAGCGAGCCCACTAGGAATCGACGCCAGCTGTCGCCATCGCCGCGATGAGGCGACAGCTTGGTATGCAGTTTCAGCCCGATGTCGAAAAGCGGAACGGACCGTTGTCTCAAGGCCATCAGGAACGGCAGGACATCGCGGCCCTGGTTGTCAACCTCCAACTCGGTCGCGAAGCGAAGATAGGAACTCTTGGCGCGCGCCACCGGCCGGGAGCCGGCAGGTCGGGTGATCACTAGATCAAAAGGTTGCCGGATGAGTGTATCCAGTTCATCCACCATTTCCTCCCAAATAACGGGATAGTAGACATGTACGAAAATGGTGAAATCTGCCTGGCTGGTATGGTTCATCTAGATTCACTACATCAGTCGATATTCCGACCCATGTCGGCCGCGCGCATTCCGCCCGCTGGAATGCCAATGTCCTTCGCATGCGCCGGCGGTAAACACAACGTGAATCCGCCGATCCATATGTTCGTGGAGGAACGATTCACCGAAGCCGGCCCAAAGGAGACGCCGACGATTTTCCTATCGGCCTCAGAACGAAGCTCCGACAACCGACCGAAAAGCCTTAACAACTAACGGCAAAAGCCAATCGACGGTTCTTCGGTTCGGGCAAAAATGCTCAACGATGATATCGAAACCCGTCAGTTCAAACAGGCGCTTCCATGTTGAAATATGTAATAAAAGGGCGTGAGGGCTTGATAGTAAAAATCGCGCATACCACCTGAAGATTAAGACGAGAGTGCTGACATCCTCGACATCAATGTGCTCCACCATATCCAGGTAGGTTACAACGTTAAGCATTCGACCAGTCGACTCGTGCCTGAATCCTGGCTAAGAGCACCATTGCTGAATGCACCTTCGAGCGACTTGCTTCGATGGCCACATGCTTTGATCAGTCCTCGTAAGGCATACTAGCGCGCCTCTGCTCGCGCTGAAGGGACGTTTTCCCGGGGGAGCTAGAGGCTCTTAATGTGGACTCTCCCAATCGTTTTAAAGTTCTGTGATTTTGCGCTCTAGTGGATTGTTCAGCGCTTGTGACCGCCTCAGGCGCCCGCTGCTTAACGAGCTTCCTTGAAAATGCCATCAAAAAAGTGGTAGCAGCGCCTGTGCCGCTTGTGAAGAGGATATTGATAGGTGTCGAAAAAGCCATCGCTGTCGGATTATGATGAAAATTATTTCCGTAGCCATAGCGGCGGAATTCCGCACAACCGAAGCGAGGCGCAATGGTCTCGCTTTTTCGGGATTATCGCTGAACAGATCGCAAAAGACCTTCGCCCTAAAAACGTTTTCGACGCGGGCTGCACCAGGGGTATTCTGATCGAGGAACTAAGAAAGCGCCAAATAGAGGCGTTCGGCCGAGATTATTCCGCGTATGCAGTAGGCGAGATACCTGGTCCATTAAGGCCCTTCTGCGAAGTCAGTTCAATAGCCGATCCAGTCGACGGTTCGTATGATTTGGTGACATGCATTGATGTGCTCGAATATGTGCCAGAGGAGGACGGGCGTCGAGCGATTGCGAATCTTTGCGCCGCCTCTCCGGTCATTCTGTTTTCATCAAGGCCGGATGATTTCAGCGAGCCTGCGCACTTGAATGTGAGGGCCCCAATCTATTGGCTGCGCCTTTTCCGCGAACACCAATTTGCTCCAAGATCAGATTATGACGCCAGTTTTCTTTGCCCATGGGCTATGCTGCTGGAGCGCCGCGATCAGGTGCCGACAGAGGAGGAACTTGAAGCGTTCGCAACTTTAATTTCGATGCGTATGGAGTACTTCCGGCAGGCGGAGGAAGCAAGGCGGGAGCAAGAGCGCTGCCCGGCAGCGATGCAAAATCAAATGGATAACCTAATAGAGAGGCATGATGCCACAGTTTCTGATCCTATCAAGAAGCAGGCTAAAGTCGATCAGATACTCGCCTCCAGAAGTTGTCGTCTAATGGCATCTTACCGCTGGGCAGGGCGCCAAGGCAAGCGTATGAGAAATGTCATGCGGGCGCTGCCACTGCTGGCGGAACGGCAAGGAGGTTACCTCGGTCTTGCCCGGAAAGTATCGGTAATCCTTGCTCGCGAAGGGTTGATCGGAGCGAGGGTGGCATGGCGAAATTCTAGCTCAGGGATAGGTGCCGGGTCAAAGAATGATTACGAAAGATGGCTGCAGACGTATGCGACGCTGGATGATACAGCGCGCGCAAGAATTCGAAGCGACATTGCTGGATTTGCGGAACAGCCTGTCATTTCGATAGTGATGCCGGTCTACAACGCCGAACCGAATTGGCTCGCCGAGGCAATCGATTCTGTGTCCAATCAGCTCTATCCTCATTGGGAACTTTGCATAGCCGACGACTGCTCAACGTCATCATCAGTGCGTCCAGTGCTGGAGCGATATGCTGCGACGGATCCCCGAATAAAGGTCTTCTATCGGCCAGCAAACGGCCACATTTCGGAGGCCTCCAACTCGGCAATCGAACTTGCGACCGGAGGCTGGATGGCTCTACTCGATCAGGACGACTTGCTGACCGAGGACGCGCTCTACTACGTAGCGAGGACAATCAACCAAAAGCCTGAAGCTGAGCTGATCTATTCGGATGAGGACAAGATCGCGAACGGCAAGCGCTTCGATCCCTATTTCAAGCCCGACTGGAACCCGGACTTGCTGCGATCCCACAACATGATTTGCCACCTTGGGGTTTATAAGCTTGAGCGCGTGCGGTCGATCGGTGGTTTCCGTAAGGGTTATGAAGGATCGCAGGACTACGACCTGTCGCTCCGTTTTTCTGACCAGCTGAATATGCATCAGATTGCTCACATACCACGTGTCCTCTACAATTGGCGCAGCCACGCGAATAGCACCGCCCGAAGCGGCCACAACAAGAATTATGCGGCGCTTGCTGGACAAAAGGCGTTGAGCGCTCATCTTCAGCGAAAAGGTATAAAGGGACGCGTCGAGGTTCTTCCGACAGGCATGTATCGCGCTCGCTATGAGCTGCCGGAGAAACCTCCGCTAGTTAGTCTGATCATTCCGACACGGAATGGCGTGGAACTTCTTCGCACGTGCGTCCAGTCGATCCTAAAAAAAACGGAATATCCTAACTATGAGATCCTCATAATCGACAATAATTCCGACGATCAGGCTACGCTTGAATATTTCAGACATATAGAAGCTGCAGATAATCGCGTCTCTGTCGTGCGAGATGATCAGCCGTTCAACTATTCTTCGATCAACAACGATGCAGTTAAGCGGGCGAGTGGCGAGTATGTCGGCCTTATTAATAACGACATCGAAGTCATTTCGCCGGATTGGCTCAGTGAAATGATGAGTCACGCCGTCCAAGTTGGAGTTGGCGCCGTCGGTGCGCGGCTTTGGTATCCCGATGATCGCCTGCAACACGGTGGCGTTATCGTGGGGCTTGGTGGGGTTGCGGGACACTCGCATAAATTCCTTCCGAAAGGCGCGCCTGGATATTTTTACAGAGGTGAGTTGATCCAAACACTTAGCGCCGTGACCGCTGCATGTCTTGTTATTCGCAAGAGCACGTATCAAGCTGTCGGAGGGTTGAACGAAAACCTCAAGGTAGCCTTCAATGACGTGGATTTCTGCCTCAGGGTTAGCGAGGCGGGTTGGCGCAATATCTGGACGCCCTTCGCGGAACTTTATCACCATGAGTCCGCAACTCGTGGCACGGAAGATACTCCAGAGAAAAAAGAACGTTTCCGGCGGGAAATCGAGTACATGCAAGAGACATGGGGAGAAAGGTTAATCAAAGATCCGGCCTACAGTCCGAATCTGACCCTGTTTCATGAAGATTATTCTCTTGCTTGGCCGCCGAGAAACCAGGGAGCCCCGACGCTTGCTTCCTGATGTGCTGATCAGAACGGAAGCTTGGAAATTGGACTCGTTTCTCCTGCAAGTCCATAACACCATTTGATCAAAACTATTCGTGATCCGCTGCTGCGGCGCACTGGAAAGCTGCGATGTAAGTATAGGACGGCGCGCGGATATTCAGGAACCTCCGGGTGATGATCCGGCTACGAGCCGACGAACGGCAATTTCGATCGAAGGCGAGATCCCTTGATTTCAATATTGGAGGCGGAGCAATGAGCGGTGCCTCGTTCGCAAAGCAGAACGGGTGCCCTTCACCTGCGCCTCCTTTGCAACCTGGCCCAGCCGGTCGGATTGGGGGCTGATCGAAAGCGTTAGGGCCGACCCGCACGCGCAGAGACATGGGTGCATCCGCCAAAGCGCCGGTAATCCCCCCGCCAAATAATCGGGTTCAAAAGTAGAATTTTCTCGGCAATATGATCGAGGAGATTTTGATGAAGACGAGCAGATTTAGCGAGCCGCAAATCCTTGCAATCCTTCGCCAGGCGGAAGGCGACGTTCCTATGCCCGAGTTATGCCGGGAACATGGGATGAGCACGGCGTCCTTTTACAAATGGCGATCCAAATACGGCGGCATGGACGCGTCCATGATCAGCCAGATGAAGGCTCTGGAGGACGAGAACCGCCGGCTGAAGAAGATGTATGCCGAGATGAGCATGCAGGCCGAGCTTCTGAAAGAGGCTCTTGGAAAAAAATGACGCGTTCATGAAGACGCTGAAAGTGGAGGATATCTATCCCGCTGGCTACGAGACCTTCTCGGACGTCGCCGAGCGGTTGCCGACGTTCATTGAGCAGGTCTACAATTCCAGGCGCCTTCACTCGGCGCTCGGCTATCGATCACCAGAAGAATTTGAAACCCAACTTGACCAGCAGGCGGCTTAGTTTGATGCGCCTCGCTGGTCCAGCCCGAGGGGTTCACTCCAATAAGGGGTGAATTTTGGACACGATGACGTAATTGCTCGCCTTCGTTCTTCGAATGACGCTCAATATTTGAGCCCCATTTTCGAAGGAGACCCCCCATGAAACACTATGTTGGCCTGGACATATCGCAACGGGAAACAGCCGTTTGTGTCGTGGACGAGACCGGAAGACCGATCTTCGAAGGCAGGGCCAAGTCGAATCCCGGAACCCTGGCGGAGCTGATCCAGAGGAAAGCGCCGTTTGCGGAACGCATTGGCTTTGAAACGGGAGCAATGTCGAGCTGGCTGTGGCATGAACTCAAGCGTATGGACGTACCTGTCGTCTGCATCGACGCACGGCATGCGAAAGCCGCATTATCGGTGCGCAAGAACAAGAGCGACGAGAATGATGCCCGTGGCTTGGCGGAGTTGGTTCGCATCGGTTGGTACCGAGAGGTGAAGGTAAAGAGTGCCGAGAGCCAGCAGGCTCGCTCCCTGCTCGTAACGCGCTCGCGCCTGGTCGAAATAAGACGGGCGATAGAAAACCAGATCCGAGCGATGGTGA
>NZ_JBFRDU010000061.1:0-18257 GCF_052113965.1 Rhizobium sp. RAF56 | reverse complement strand
TGGCCTGCACCAAGGCCGCACGCTGCTGATCGTTCAACCTCGACTGCTGACCGGGAGCCTTGCCGTCGATCAGCCCCTGGGGACCCCGTTCGTTGAAGCGCATGACCCAGTCCCGAATGATCTGGAGCGTGACATTGCCGAGCCGGGCTACATCTGACCGCGAGCCGCCGTCGTAGATCAATGCGAGCGCCAACAAGCGTCGTACCTGGGCGGCATCCTTCGACTGCCGCGACAGAGGCCGGAGACCTTCTCCATCAAAATCTTCACGTAACGAAATCCCCGGTCGCATCGTAAACCTCCAGTTTGCCCCAGAGATTCAGATTCACCGCGTTTTGGGAAGGCCAAAGAGTCGAGGTCAGCGAGTTGGCGTATTAGCCGATCCGTCGAGGGAGACGTGTTCAGAGACCTTCCTGACGATCGCTGAGAACTTTCCCGCCGTCATGTGCGTCCGATCACGATCATCGACATCCCACAGCTGGACGAAGATTTCCGACCAAGCCTCAGGATTCGCTCCGCAGTCCAGAGCGGAGAACAGGCCTGCCTTGACCTCGGTGACGTGATATCCCGGGCGGACTGACATTCCGTCGTATTCGAAGACGAGTGGTTTTTCTGCCGCTCCTCCGAGCTTTTCCAGGAGCGAACCCAAAGTCATACCGGGTGGTAGTGAGGGGGTTGTCTAAGGACGTCATCTGAGTTACTCCTTTGTTTGATAATTTTAGGATTGTTGAAATATGGAAGAACGTCAAGCCCTCATGTCATTCGCGGCGCTTTCCCAGGAGACCCGGTTAGGCATCGTCCGCAATTTGGTGGTCGCCGGGCCCGAAGGCATGCCTGCCGGGGCGGTCGCCGAGGCAATGGGGGTTTCAGCCTCGAATGTGTCCTTTCATCTCAAGGAACTCGAGCGGGCAGGGCTGATTACTCAAAGACGGGAGTCCCGTTCGATCGTTTACAGCGCGAACTACGAGGCGCTGTCGGCCCTCGTTAAGTTTTTGATGGAGGATTGTTGTTCGGGTCATCCGAAGGTCCTCGGGGTCACAGGCGGGAACGCGGGTTGCTGCTCGACGGATAGCGGTACTGAGCAACAGCATGTCTGAGACCAAAGACGGAATTCCCGTCGCTGTGGTTTCGGCCCTGGGACTGACGCAGATCATCGGCTACGGCACGCTCTATTACAGCTTCAGCATCCTCGCCCCCGGAATGGCGCGCGATCTGGGTCTGACGGTGGAGCAGGTGTTCGGGGTTTTCTCGGCATCACTTTTCGTCGGAGGCCTCTCGGCTCCCTTCATCGGAAAGTGGATGGATCGCTTCGGAGCCAGCCTGATCATGACTGTCGGATCAGCCTTGTCGGCACTGACGCTGGTGCTCTGCGCATGGTCCCCCTCAGTCGCCGTATTCGCTGCCGCCATCGTCCTTCTGGAAGTGGCATCCGGCATGGTGCAGTACCAGGCGGCATTCGCAGCGCTCGTGGAGAGCCGGCCAAAAGCCGCATCCCGCAGCATCACCTACCTCACGCTCATCGGCGGGTTCGCGTCTACCATCTTCTGGCCGATTGCTGCCAACCTCCACGAACATTTTTCCTGGCGTGAAATCTATGTGGCTTTCGCGGGTTTGAATCTGCTGGTTTGCCTGCCTTTGCACTACTGGATCATGCGGCATAGGCGCATCGAGGCGGCTTTTTCATTTCACAAGCCCATGACCCCTGTCGTCGGAGCACTGCCACCCGAGGGGAGGCGGCGCGGCATGCAGATCGTCTCATTGGCATTCGCCTTACAGGGCTTCTCGCTATCCGCCATACTGACCCACATGGTTCCCATGCTGGATGCGATCGGGCTTGGTGGGGCAGCGGTAATCGTCGGTTCGTTGTTCGGCCCCTCTCAGGTTTTTAGCCGATTGATAAATATGGTTTTCGGGAAGCGCCTTTCGCCTCCAATGCTAGCAACGTTGTCGGCCGCCCTTATTGTATTCGGTGTTGTCATCCTGGGAGTGTCCGGAGCCTGGTTGCCGGGTGCTGTGGCATTCGCGGTATGCCTTGGTCTCGGCTCGGGTATCAATAGCATCGCGCAAGGGTCGCTTCCTCTTTGGCTCTTCGGATCGGAAGGCTACGGAGCAATTACTGGACGGATGGCGGCGTCACGGCTAGCGGCGGGAGCCATGGCTCCCTTTGTTTTCTCCGTTGTCATGGGAACATTCGGTATCGAAGTCGCTTTGCTGGCAAACTCATGCCTTGGCGCGATAGGTATCGTGGCGTTCCTGGCGGTGGCGTCTTCGACGAGGCGAAGCGAGATTGGGGCCTCCACCGCGGATACCTGACCACGAACGGCGGCTATCGCCCGCCCGTCACGGCCTGGGGTGACGGGATTGGGGAGCGGGTGAACATCCCTCAGATTGATTTCAATGCGACCCGCTTCTCGAGTTTCACGGCGTCTTCCTTCCTTTCGCTGTAGCGGTCCGTCAGATAGTCTGAGGCATCGCGGGTCAAGAGCGTGAATTTCACCAGTTCCTCGCAAACATCGACCACCCGGTCGTAGAACGGCGAGGGCTTCATCCGCCCATCGCTATCGAATTCCTGATAGGCCTTCGCCACCGACGACTGGTTGGGGATCGTGATCATCCGCATCCAGCGACCGAGCACGCGCATCTGGTTCAGGGCATTGAAGGACTGGCTGCCGCCTGACACTTCCATTACCGCGAGCGTCTTCCCTTGCGTCGGACGGACCGAACCGATCGAGAGCGGAATCCAGTCGATCTGGGCTTTCATGATGCCCGTCATGGCACCATGGCGCTCTGGGCTAACCCATACCTGGCCTTCCGACCATTCGGAAAGCTCGCGCAATTCCTGAACCTTGGGATGGCCGGCCGGCGCGTCGTCCGGCAGGGGAAGGCCTTTTGGGTCGAACATCCTGACCTCGCATCCAAACCGTTCCAGCAGGCGGCGGGCCTCGTGGGCGAGCAGACGGCTGTAGGAGACCTCGCGCAGTGAACCGTAGAGGATCAGGATTCGCGGTTTATGCGTCGAGAACGCTGGCCGCAAGGCATCAAGATCGGGCTGGCGCAGGTGCCTGGCGTCTAATCCGGGGAATGTCTCAGGCAATGCGCTTTCCCTTCTCGTCGAGCACCTGCTCGCCGTCTTCCTTTGTGAACGCACCCTTGTGCGTGTCCGGCAGGATGTCCAGGACGAGTTCGGACGGCCGGCTCAAACGTGTTCCGAGCGGAGTGACGACAAAAGGCCGATTGATGAGGATCGGGTCCTTGAGCATGGCGTCGAGCAACTGGTCGTCGGTCAGTGCCGGATTGTCGAGACCGAGTTCCGCATATGGCGTCCCTTTCTCTCGGAGCGCCTGCCGGACTTTGAGACCGGCGTCGGCGATCATCTTCACCAACGTTTCGCGCGACGGTGGTGTCTTGAGATACTCGATCACGATTGGCTCGATACCCGCGTTCCTGATCATTTCCAGTGTGTTCCGCGAAGTTCCGCAGGCCGGATTGTGGTAAATGGTGACGTCCATGATTACGCCCTTTCGCTAGCTGTGTTCTTGATGACTGCGGGGCTGGCCTCGTACCAGCCCTTGGAGCGGTTCACGATCCAGACCACCGACAGCATGACGGGGACCTCGATCAGCACGCCGACGACTGTCGCGAGCGCTGCGCCCGACTGGAACCCGAAGAGACTGATGGCCGCGGCGACCGCAAGCTCGAAAAAGTTGCTGGCTCCGATGAGGGCGGATGGACCGGCGACGCAATGCTGTTCTCCGGACATCCGGTTGAGCAGATAGGCAAGTCCCGAATTGAAGTAGACTTGGATCAGGATGGGAACCGCCAGTAGTGCAATAATGGTCGGGTGCGCGATGATCTCCTCTCCCTGGAAGCCAAACAGGAGAACGAGGGTCGCCAACAACGCGGCGAGTGATAACGGCTGGAGCTTCGCCAACACGGCGTCGAGCGCGCGTGTGGTGCCGTCGGCCGTCAGGTACCTGCGGATGACTTGGGAAATGGCGACAGGGATCAGGATATAGAGGACCACGGAAATCGTTAGTGTGTCCCAGGGCACGGTGATCGCTGACAATCCCAGCAGAAGCCCGACGATCGGAGCGAAGGCGACGATCATGATGGCGTCGTTGAGCGCGACCTGGGATAGGGTGAAGTGTGGCTCGCCCTTGGTGAGATTCGACCACACGAACACCATCGCCGTGCATGGCGCGGCAGCCAGGATAATCAGGCCCGCGATGTAGGAATCGATCTGGTCGGCCGGGAGCAGGGAGCGGAAAAGCCATCCGACGAAGAGCCAGCCAAGCAGCGCCATCGAGAACGGCTTAACGGCCCAGTTGACGAAAAGCGTGACGCCGATCCCTCGCCAGTAGCTGCCGACCTTTGCCAGAGAGCCGAAATCGATCTTCAGCAGCATCGGGATGACCATCAGCCAGATTAATATCGCGACCGGAATATTGACCTTGGCGACTTCGGCCGCGCCGATGGCATGGAACACGCCGGGCATTACATGCCCAAGCGCAATGCCAACCACGATGCAGAGGAAGACCCAGACTGTCAGGTATCGTTCGAACGTGGACATCTTACTCGGCCTTTGCGGATTTCACGGTAGCGCCTTCGAGCGAACCGATCTGGCGGAGTTTGTGTTCCAGCGCCATGCGATCGATGGAGGTCAGGGGCAGGTTGATGAAGAGAGAGATACGGTTCTTGAGGAAGCGGGCGGCCTGGGAGAACGCACGCTGAATCTCGATTTCGGTTCCAACGGCGGCGGCTGGGTCTTCGATGCCCCAATGTGCAGTCATCGGATGGCCGATCCAGACTGGGCAGGCTTCACCGGCTGCGCTGTCGCAGACCGTGAAGATGAAGTCCATCTCGGGAGCGCCTGGTTCGGCGAACACGTCCCAGCTCTTCGACGAAAAGCCCGTCGACGGGTATCCTAGAGCTTCAAGCTCCCTGATCGCGTGTGGATTCACAGTGCCCTTTGGCTGGCTACCCGCGGAGAAGGCTTTGAATCGACCGCCACCATCCTTGTTAAGGATGGATTCGGCGAGAATAGAACGTGCGGAATTGCCCGTGCACAGGAAGAGCACGTTGTAGGTCTTGTCGGTCATGGTCGTGTTCCGTTGTTAGATCGGAGGCCTGCTGAGTTTCATGATTGTCGCCGACACGGGACGGAGGCCCGAAAGCTGGCGGGTGGAGAGAATCGCTTGCGGCACCTGGTCGCGTTCGACAGCCCGAAAGCCAACCGACTCGAAGAACGGCGCAGCGTTTGTGGTCGCGAGATAGACCTCGGAAGCACTGGGCGTTCGCGTGATTGTCATTTGAGTGAGACGCCGCCCGTATCCTTTTGACCGGAACGACGGCAAGATCACCATGGACCGCAGGAGGAAGTCGCCTGCAGCGGCTTCCAGCCCTGAGTAGCCAACTAGGCCATCTTCGCTGTCCACGAGCTGGAAATAGGATCGGCCAGGCTCATCCAAATCATCCACCGGAAGGCCCGACGCGCTCAAGGCTGCCCTGATGCCGCCTCCGGCCGATGTAGGGCGAAGTTCTAGTTGATACATGGCTCTGCTTCTCCCGGCGAGCAGCACGGTGTGAGATCGGCAATTAGCGGAGCGCACAACTCGGCGTTCCCGCCACAGCAGTCTTTAAGCAGGAACAGCGTCAGAGTCCGGAAACCTTCAAGGTCCGCGCGGTAGATGATGGAGCGGCTCTGTCGCTCGCTCTTGACGATGCCAGCCCTCGATAATGTTGCGAGGTGGGCGGACATGGTGTTCTGGGGGACATCCAGCATCCGTGCCAGCTCTCCCGCCGGGATTCCGTCCGGTTCGGACTTCACAAGCAGACGGAAGGTTTCTAGCCTCGTCGTCTGAGCCAGGGCCGCCAGCGCTGCAATTGCAAGTTTTGATTCCATATATCCAGAATAACGGATATGATGTTTATGTCAACTCATTTGAGGACCTTCATTCGGCAGTGAACATCAACCGCACATCATACATACTCAGGTCAAAACCCAATTGGTGAACGAACAAGTTAGGACCGACCGCGGACATTTATCCGAGAGCTTGAACGGCGCAGGTTGACCCATTCCAGCCGTCCTCGTTGCGTTTCTTGAACGACGGCTTTGGGCCCATATTCCAGTCATTCCGAAAGCGCCGGCGAATTCCCAAAAGCTGCCAGTCAACTCGTGCCCGTTCATGTCTGCAGTGAGGCCGACGGCGTAAGCTGAGTGTCGTCCGATCGTTCGGGGTTTGGCTTCGGTTTCACCTTGTAATTGTGCTTAGCATCCCCATATATGCTAAAGTAGCAGCTACTGCGTGGCGCTGCTTTCGGGGACGTAAAACACCCAAGCCGCAAGGACGCGTTGTCTTCCCCCTAAGAATTCCTACCGTGGACGCGCGACCCGAAACCTCAGCCGGTTTCGGCATGTCGATTTCATCATTCAATCGACCCGCTCATATTTGTGGCTGTCATTCTCTATGCTAATTCCAAGGCCCGTTCTGGTGGCGGCTGAGTGGACGCGCACTGCACCGCGCTCAATAAGCGCGGCGTGACCCAATTCATCAGACCTGAGGTTTTCCCATGACAGAACGCACCACGGAATCTGAAATCACCTTTTGCCACCCCTTCGTCTTAACTTCTTTGGTAATGACGCTCGATCCTGGCACCTATCGCCTCGTGGTGGATGAAGAACTGATCGAGGGGCTCTCATTCGCTGCCTACAAAAGAACCGGAACTCATCTCGAAATACCGGCGGTGGGGATTGATATCGGGAGCAGGCAATTGCTCAAGGTACATCCGCAGGAACTGCAGGCGGCAATGCACAAGGATGCCGAGGGCGGTGAACCGCTTACCCTCAACACATAAATCGCCGCTGCCGGACTGCTGGCCAAGGCTTCGTAACGCCATTTGGCCACACCACACAGACGTTAACTCATCATCGCTTTCATTTTAACGGAGGGCAGTCGATGACCGGCCCCATCCACGAGGCATGTTGCAGCCATCTCGTCGTTTCCGAAATCGACGCCTGTCAGCCGCGAAATGAGGCTGCGGATAGCGAGATCAGGACGTTTGCCGATATCTATTTTTCAATTTGCTCGGGAGCGTAATGTCATGGATTCCCGCTTCCGCAGAAGAATCATGATGGCCGCGATGGTTTTCGGGCTCGCTCTCTCGATCCTCTATGTATTGAGCACCCATAGTGTCGACCGGGCAAAACAGGGGGCGACCGACGTTAGTTCGCACCCGACAGGGTCTCTCACCGCAACTGCGGCGGCGAAATGAATAGCAAGCACATCTGGAAGATCAAAAATCATGATCGCTATCAATGCCGAGAAATATGTTCCAGCGAGATTGGCAAGGGTTTGGAACATCTGCGATTTCGCCAAGCGCTTTAGGCTCGATCGATTTGAAGAAAAAAGGCTGCTGACGCCCCTTGGCCCAACGGCGACAGAGCGCCAGCTTCTAATGAACGCCGGCAGACGCCCCTTATAGGCCGCCGTGCGCGGCAGGAGAAACATAATGAAGAAGGTACTAGCAAACATCGAAAGCTATAAGGCGGGAGCCAAGGCTTGTGGGGATGCCGGGCAACAAAAGGCGACCAACCCCCATCCACCTCAGACGGCGAGAGCACTGACCTGGGACAACGGTTATCTCGATCAGCAGAAACTTCATGCGAACCGCGATGGAGAGCAGTCTCGTGAACGCGCAACGCTGCGCCTTCCGAAAATGAAGGACTGAAAGCGATGTCCCACAACCCCGAGGAACAGCGAACGACGCTCAGACGCGTTCTTAGGCGCGCCGACTACGCTACGTCAGAAATGGAAGCTGCTATCGGTGAGTTGCATCAAGCTGAAACCGACATCATTCGGAAGATTGAAGCAGCGACCATCCCCATGAAGAATTATCCTGCGTCCAGACGACGAAGGCTGATCTCGGATTCCTCTGCTCTTGCAACGTGGGAGAATGAGGGAGGCTCGATGCGTGCAGCCAAGCGAAAACCGATTCCGCATATCTTGTGAACGGTGTAGGACCGTGGATCGGTCGCTCCCTACACCTTGGAGGATTACGATGATCAAGTTGCCCAGGAGCAGGATCGTTCTCGCCTCGATCGTAGTCGTTGAGGTATGCGGGATATTGCTTGTCGTCGGCTCGATCGGAATGGGCCTGTTACGCAGCGGCTTGCTCTAGTCGACAGGGGGGCAACGCGTATCAGAAGCGCCTTCTGCTTTGCACGGGGTGCTCGGTGCCGTCCGCGAAAGATATTCTGATCGAGGCTGCACCGAGCATTGCGATTCCTCAAACGCCCGCCCTCAGAAGGTGTATCAATTGTATAGATCCGATGCGGGCTGCCTGCCCGTCTCCGCAGATCTTCGCGGGGCATTGTCCAGATCATGATGGAATTTCAGAATTTGCAGGATGCCGAGAGACTTGCGCTGGCGGTCGTCAACACCATCCACGATCCCCTTCTCGTTCTCGATAGCAAATTTTGCGTGCTGGCTGCCAGTCGCTCGTTTTACGAAACGTTCCACGTCGTTCCGGAGCATACTATTGGACGGTTCCTCTTTTCACTCGGAAATGGTCAATGGGACATTCCTGCACTTCGCCAACTGCTGGAGACGATCATTCCGGCCCAGACCGCCATGGATGGTTTCGAAGTTGAGGCCGTATTCCCGTCCCGCGGCCACAGGATCATGGTATTGAACGCAAGGCAGGTTGTGTTCGAGGACAAAGCCAACGCAATGATATTGCTCGCGTTCGCCGACGTTACCGTCGGCCGAGCGATCCAGCGCGAGAAGGACGCGCTTCTTCGCCGTACCGAAGAGCTGTTGCTGCAGAAAGAAATCCTGCTGCAAGAAATGCAACACCGCGTCGCCAACAGCCTGCAGATCATAGCGAGCATATTGTTGTTGAAAGCTCGCATCGTCACATCGGAGGAAACGCGCCGCGACCTGCATGACGCCCATCAACGGCTGATGTCGGTCGCGGAGGTGCAGAGGCATTTGCATGTCACTCACGGAATCGATCAGATTTTAGTTGGCTCTTATTTGTCCACGCTTTGCGACAGCCTCGGTGCCTCGATGATCAGAGATGCTCAGCCGATCGACATCACGACGATCGGCGACGCCGGGCAGATCGGTTCCGATCAGGCCGTCAGCCTTGGCCTGATTGTGACCGAGCTGGTCATCAATGCGATCAAATATGCCTTTCCTGTCTTCCAGGCCGACGCGCAGGTGCTCGTAAACTACACGTCTAGCGGAGCCGACTGGAGCCTCATCGTCGCCGACAACGGCATTGGGAAGAAGGGCGATCCGGCGACGCGAGCGGGCGGGGGATTGGGGACGGCGATCGTCCAGGCGCTCGCAAAGCAACTCGGGGCACGGATCGACATATCCAACAATGTAACAGGCACCGGCATCTCGATCACCTACACCGGTATCACATCAACGGTCGGTCCAGCCTGAGTGGTTCTGCGCCGTCCTTTCTCAGGAAATGGACCTTGGCCTGGCGGTATTGGTACCTTGGTCCGCCACTCCCGAGGTTGAGAGCGCGCCAACCTTCGGGAGCGTTGATCACCGCATTCAGCATAGAATTTATCTGCGTGACCGATCCTGGCACTAGAGATTCAGGCCTTGGCCCTAACTGGCGGCTTTGTGCCGGAAGTGGCTACGGTCGGCTGAGAACCGTACGTCCGCGCTTGAGGCAGCCATGCCGAGAGCGGATTGTACGGTTCCGGCCCCATTCGCGACACTCGAAGATCGGCCTGGGAAGGAGAGCTTCTGGCGCTACTTGCTCTTTTAGACGGCTGGATCGAACGGCAAGGTTTCACCGTCTGTTGGCCATTGGCCAGCGAAGCTGATTGGGTTTTGACCTCTTCCACGACGCCATTGCTTGCGCGGCCCATCTGTTACTTAGCTCAGCCTCAGCAAAAAACAAAGGCCCCACCGGAGGAGCGATGAGGCCTGTTTGGATTGGCAATGTGAAGCGGGGCCGTGACGGTAGACCTTGCGAGTAATGTGTCCTGCGGGGGGGACTGTGTCCGTCACGGCCCGCTACCCCAACAACATCGGGGACGCGAGTTTGTTCCAAATTGCCCTTGATCGCTAAAAGAAAAGCGAGCCGCGGGTGACGAGCTCGCTCTTAGGTGCGTTCACTGGGCCGGCGTGACGTGGTCAGGGGAGACGTTGGAGTTAGATTGCCTCTCGAAAAGGAACGACCGGCCTCGTCCAATAGCCATTCTCAACAATTACGAAGCTATCTCGAAGGAAACGATCAACCGCGGTAAATGTCGGCCTCGCTCAGCCTGGGCTAGGACGCAAAACCATGTTGACAAGCGTTAACATGATGGATTGCTTATAGACGCTGGCCTAGCGCCCAAAGGACTCCAATTCCCACAGGAGAGACCATGGCTAATCCAACCTTCAGACCCGTCGAGCTCTGCATCCAACCTCCGAATGCATACCGGTCAATCCGCACCGTGAGAGATGCCATCCAGGCGCTCCTCGAGCATTGGTCTTATGAAATGCAGAAGGGCAAGCCGTTCGAGCGAGCTTGCAAGGCGTGTCTTGATGCCATGGAAAATGATGGCTGTGCGGAGAAGGCACGATGGGCGGTTCTGAGGGCTGCCAAGGCTGCCGGTCTCGCGATCCGGGTTTAATCCCAAGACATGCTGCGACAGATAGGAAGTCAGCCACGTCGCTGTTTGCTTCCAATCTTTCGGTTCTAGCTATCGATCCGTCCACGAGGTCGCTTTCCAGTGCACTTACTTCTGCTCTGGGAGGATCTGCGGGTCAGTGCCGGCCGGAATAGTATCGCCTACGCGATAGGTCGGCTGCGTTTCGGCAATGCACGCGCCCCTCACGGCCTGTCATAGTATCCACCATAGGATCAGCAGCCACAGGGGCACGGATAGTGCGATTCCATTTATTACGCCGCGCATCACACGTCTCCCCTTTTGAGATTGCATCATACAGGGCATACGTAAGGAGCCAGGCGGCTCGCCGATTGCTTTTACCTGCCAATCTTTTGCGGCGGGGTGCCACAGGTAGATTCAGCTTTTCAGGATGCTGAGAGAGATACAGCTTTGTTGTAGGGTTTACGCTTTGTCGAAACTGCGCGAGCTTCCTCGTTGTCCTCAGAAATGGCATCCTTCACGACCATTTCACAGACTAGCCCTTCAGGCCGAAAGTCCATCGTGGCTGCGTCAATCCCGGTTTGCTGAGCCACTAATTTGGTACCCAAGCCCCGCCGCGTCGGTTGCTCCACTGGCGGACCGCCAATCTCCATCCAATTCAGGACCAGCTCCTGGGCGGTTCCGCTGCCATTGGTATTGCGGAGATGCCAACGCACTTCCACAATTCCATCCAGCGTCGACAATGCACCGTATTTGACGGCATTGGTGCCAAGTTCATGCAAGGCTAGCACCAGCGGCACGCATGATCGTTCAGGCAGAATGCAGGGCGGACCTGAGAGGCGAACAGCGCCCTGACCATTGAAAGGGGCGAGCGCACGGACGGCGAGATCGGGAAGATAGCAGATTTCCCAGTTGCCAATGACCAGGACAGACTGGGCCTCAGCCAATGCGTGCAAACGGGAGTTCAATTTACGGATCGCATCGGCGGTATCGGGCACGCCACGGAAGGAATGAGCCGCCAGGGCTTGAACTATCGCTAAAATATTCTTTACGCGATGCTCCAGTTCGCCGTTCAGGTGTTTCAATTCTGAATTGAGACCAGCCTCGCGTTGGGAACTCACCTCCAAGTCGATGAGTGTTCGCCGCAGCGTGTCCATGACGAAGATAGTCATGGCACAAGAAAAGAGAAAGGATGCCACACCGATTGTATCGCCTGTCTGCGCCAAAAACACGTAACGCGGTTCCATGAAGAAGTAGTTGCCCACTACGGCTGCGGCCAGCGCGACACCAGTTGCACCTCTCCAGCCGATGAAGAGGGAAGCGATAACGACGAAGGGATAAAACGTAGAAAACGCTGTGCCCGTAATCACCGAGTCTGCTGCCAAGCGAAGCAGCGCCGGGATAACAACGAAGCCGAATCCCAAGGCAATCGTCCATGGCAAGCTGGGTGGTCCGGCAAGCAGTCGCGACTTAACGAAACCAAATCGCGTCATCAGCGTACCCGTTTCTTCATTTTCAGTGCCTCCAGTTCAAGAGGGCACAGATAACCGTTCGCGCGAGCAGCCGTTTGCTTTCACGTGCCAATCTTTTGTTTGGGGATGTCAATCGTCGCAGGGCAATCGTAGAACGTCGTGTTGCCCGCGGAGTCAGTCGTCGAACGTCCGGTGTTTCTGCCCATCTGGTCGTAAAAGTCTCGCACTTCCGCTCAACACAAAGGACATCGCTTCTCACGACAGGATTAGTCGAAGCTTCTTGAGATATCCGACCGTGACGCCAGTGAAGGCTGGATCAAAGAAGCGAGTTTCTCAACGGCTAGTTTTCCAGCCAGGTGAGCGCAATATTCGTTTCTGCCAGATCGAAATGCTTGATCTTGGGATGGACCAGCAGGCTGGCTATGTGAGGTAGGACTTTCAGTAGTGTGCTGTCCGTGACGACCGCGATTTTTTCGATCCGCCGATGGTGCTCGGACACAAATCTTAGATGCGCTTCGAATGCCTCGAAACTCTCCCAGCCTGGGAACGATTCCGTCCGAAGCATCAGATGCAGGGGCCGATGCGCTGGGGTGTTTGCGACGATCTGTCTCGCGAACTCCTTAAAGTCAGTCTCTTTCAATGGCCCATCTGCGCTGATGATCAGAATATTTCGATCATCGGATCGTTCGAAACGAAGCATTGAAACCCTCTGTTGCCAGTACCGGCAACTTCCCAGGGGCAGTCTACCATCATTGCCCACTGGGACATGTGATAGGCGTCACAAGTGACACTATTCTCCGCGTGGGTGGGAAATGGTCCTTCATGCGTTCTGCTTGAAGGGTACGAGTTGCAGCGTCTCAGCTTGATGCGCGACCAAAAGCCCGCGCGGGCGATACGACCGTAAGCCGCCAGTTGACCAATGAAGGGTATCTGTGCGGCTTCTCAGCGACGGAGTTTGGAGTGCGTACGGCGGCATGGCGCGATGTAGACTTCGCCATAATGAAGCGAAGCTAAGCGCAACTCCTTCTATTTCGACTGTTATTTACCCCTATGCAGTATCGCTTTTGTCGTGGGCAACGTCGTTGAAAGGGCGACACAACCGCCGCAATCTTATCAATGGACTAGGCTTGTGGCGAAACAGAAAAAGGCTCCTGACGGAGCCTTTTGTGTGCCAACCAATCCTGGGAACTGTTAGTTCCAGCGCCCTTGGGTGACAATCGAGTTCAATCTATCGGCAACCGAAGTCAACCATAGAACAATCGAAGTTAGAGCGTATCGATGTTGATGGCCTTGGGACCCTTGCCAAAGCGATCCGGCTCCGTTTCGAAGCTGACCTGCTGGCCTTCGCGCAGCGCCTGGATGCCAGAAGCTTGAAGGGAGGAGATGTGAACGAAAACGTCCTTAGCGCCGCCGTCTGGAGTAATGAAGCCAAAACCCTTATCAGCATTGAAGAACTTCACAGTACCCTTAGTCGCCATAGATATCCCTCATCTAATTGGTCGGCGACAAAACATGGAAACTTTGAGGGACTTGGCAAGCAATAATTTGGATTCGATCTAAAAGCGCTCGCTCATTGAAGACCACACAAATGCGAGAGCTGTGATTGGGCTGATGTAAAATCCCGGATTCGTTGGCTATTCATAAGCATTGTGGGGCGCACTGCATGGCATGCTTCAAAACGATTTCCGCTGCGATCACAGGGTCGACTATCTCTCAGGTGATTTTCATCTTCACATTGTGACATGCTTACACCGGAACTTTGGCATTCAAGGGCACTTATTTCAGCCGGCGTTGTTGACGAGGTCGCTGGCCACGAGCCGTTCCTCTCGCCGCAGGAGCCGCATGTTGCGACGCGTTTTCAATCCTGGAGCCCCTCACTGGTCATTGAGGCGATCATGGTGATGCGGCTTTCGTCATCCTCATAGAAACTGCAAAATTTTATGCCCACTCTCCAGCGGGCGATGTGAAGGTTACCACGTCAAAGAGCGGTGAAATGATGAACATGAGCCGACCTCAATCCGTCGGAGAAAACCCTTGGGCCGGACGATAGGAATTCAGTATCGCGGTGGTCTGTCTCCTGACCACGGCTTTGAGCGCCACCACCCTCGCAGTGGTGATCTCCTGCCAACCGAGCATCTCTTCGACGTGGTCCCTGGCAAGATGGACAATGATCAACTGCCCGCTGATCGTCGTGGATACGATCCTTGCCTCGTCGTCGGTCAGGCGCTGGCCGGCGATACGGGCGACGACAGCCAGGCAGCAGTCGGCGATGCGGCGGCCAGTCCCACCTTTCTTTTCTCCGGTCTGGGCAGCCCTCCCGCCCGGCGCGCGGTGCTGGGCAACGAAGAGGGCGCGGCTAGACGCATCCGGCATTCCGAATAGGAAGTCGGCGAGGCTTTCGAGGATGCGGCAATAACCATCGATGAGCCGGTCGACGTCCGCGAATTCCGGGAGCAGCACTTCAACGGCCTCGACTGCCGGCCCGACCGCCTTCCACGCGAGCCCGTGGATGTACTCGACACAGGCATTATACAGGCCCTCCTTATTTTCGAAGTAGTATTGCAGCGAAGGCGCGGGAACGTCAGCGGCACGTGCGATTTCCCGTGCTGAAACGCCGGCAAACCCATTTTCACCGAACAGAGAGATGGCCGTGGCGATGATTTTCGCCTTCGTTTCCTCGCCGCGAGGGTAGACGGTTTCGGCATTTTTTCTTCTCAGGCTCGTCATCGATCACTCCTTGTGCCGCGGCACAATAGCACGGCGCTCGAAAATATTCCAATCGTAATAATTCTTACAGTTGACAGAATTGTAACAAGCGTAATATTTCTGGCAATGTCAATGAAGATCGAGCGATTTTGAAAATGGACATGACCGTATCCCATCCCCCCGTTGCCGAGACGACCAAACCTCGAAAGAAGCGCGGCCGTTACGTGCTTGCAGCCATTGGCCTCCTCGCCATAGTCGGCGGTTCCTGGTACGGCCTCGACTGGTACAGGAACGGTCGCTTTGTCGTGAGTACCGACAACGCATACCTGCGGGCCGATCAGGTCTCGATGGCTCCGGTCGTCTCCGGTCAGATCGCCGAGGTCTACGTCGCGGACAACCAGACGGTCACGGCGGGCCAGCCTCTCGTGAAGATCGATCCGCGACGCTATGAGATGGCGGTCCGGGAAGCCACGGCAACCGTCAGCGCCCGGGAGGCGGACGTGGCGAAGAGCGAAGCGGACATGGGTCATCAGGACTCAGTGATCGCGCAAGCCCAAGCCGACCTTGAGAACGCAAACGAAAACGCCAGCCTTGCTCAGCAAGACTTCGACCGGATGACCCCGCTCGCGGCCAAGGGCATCGAAAGCCAGCAGAAAAGCGAGCAGGTCACCAGCGCGCTGGAACAGGCCAAGTCGGTCGTTCGCTTGAAGCAGGCCGTCCTCGACGCCGCCCGCCAGCAGACAACCGCTCTCAAGGCACAGGTCGAACAGGCCAATGCGGAGCTCGGCGCTGCACGTGAAAGCCTCGGCAAGGCCGAGATAGACCTCGACGACACGGTGCTGCGAAGCGCCATTGCCGGCAGGGTCGGCGACCGCACGGTCCAGGTCGGTCAATTCGTCCAACCGGGTACGCAGCTGATGACGGTCGTTCCGACGAACGACATCTATCTGGTCGCCAACTTCAAGGAGACGCAGATCGGCGACATGCGCGCGGGACAACCCGCCGCGATCAGCATCGATGCATACCCCGGGCTGAAGGTGACGGGCGTGGTAGACAGCTTCTCACCGGGCACCGGCGCGCAATTCGCCCTTCTTCCGCCGGAGAACGCGACAGGGAACTTCACCAAGATCGTCCAGCGGGTCCCGGTCCGCATCAAACTCGAAGCCGGACAGAAAGGAATGCCCGCGCTGGTCCCCGGCCTGTCGATCGAAGTCTCGGTCGACACCAAGGCCGCGGTTCTCGACAGAGTGGCCTCCGCACAATGAGCGCGCAAACGATATCCGCGGCTTCGCCTCATCCGGCGACGGCAAGCGTGACGGATTGGGTGGCCGTCGTGGCGGGCGCAATCGGCGCGCTGATGGCGACGCTCGACATCTCGATTACCAACACCGCACTTCCCCAGATACAGGGCGCGATCGGGGCCAGCGGCACCGAAGGCACGTGGATAGGCACAGGATACCTGGTCGCGGAGGTCATCATGATCCCGCTGACGGCGTGGTTCACACGCCTGCTGGGTCTGCGGAACCTGCTGCTCGTCACCACAACGGCGTTCGTCCTGTTCTCCATGTTCTGTGGAGTGTCCGACAGCCTTCTCGGCATGATTTTCGGACGCGTAGGGCAGGGGTTTTTTGGCGGGGCCTTGATCCCTACCGCGCAGGTGATCGTGCGGACGCGATTGCCGCCGCGCCAGATGCCAGTCGGAATGAGCATATTCGGCGTCATCGTCCTGATCGGTCCGATCCTCGGTCCCGTACTTGGCGGCTATCTTGCCGAGGAGGTCAGCTGGAGGTGGTGCTTTTTCCTCAACCTCCCGGTCGGACTTGCGCTCGCCGCCCTCCTGCTTGTCGGGTTGCCGCGTCAAAGTCCCAACCTCGCATTGCTCGCCAAGGCGGATTGGTGGGGGATCGCCGGGATGACGCTGGCATTCAGCTGCCTGACGGTGGTGTTCGAAGAGGGGCAGCGCGAAAGCTGGTTCGAATCCCCGATGATCATCCAGCTGAGCCTCGCTTCCCTGTTGGGTTTTGCCGTCCTGTTGATCAGCCAGAAGACAAGCGCCGATCCTGTCATAAAGCTCTCACTCCTGCGGAACAAAGCTTTCGCCAGCGCTGCGATGATCGCCTTGGCGGTCGGAGCGGCAACCTATGGCGCGACGTTCATCCTTCCGCAGTTCCTGAGCTCCATCGCCGGATACAATCCTCGTCAGGCAGGCGGCATCATGGCCATGTCGGCGGTTCCGGTGTTCCTGCTCGTCCCCGTCCTTCCTCGCGTCGTTGGCCGTTTCGACGCGCGTATCATGGTCGCGCTCGGTCTGGCCTTTTTCGCCGCGAGTTGCTTCGTCGATGTCGGACTCAGTCCCGACAGCAACGGGGGAGATTTCGTGATCTCCCAACTGTTGCGGGGCGTGGGCCAGATACTGGCAGCCATGCCGCTCAACCAGGTGTCGATGGCGGCGATCGGGCGCGAGAATGCCGCCGACGGCGCAGGCATCTACAGCATGGCGCGCAATCTTGGCGGCTCCTTGGGGCTCGCCTTGTGCGGCGTCGTCATCGATCAGCGCAGCGCGGCGCACTCCGACACGATCCGCGAGTCGCTGACGGCAAATTCACTCGCAGGGCAGGCCAGACTGGCGTCAAGCGGCGTCGCGCAGGGCGTCGACGCGGCCACGGCCAAGCTTCGCGCCATCTCCCACCTGTCCGGCCTCATCGAGCGGAATGCGCTCGTCATGACTTACAGCGACTGCTTCTGGCTGATGGGGGTACTTATCCTCGCCATGACGCCTGTCGTCCTGCTGCTGCGGCGTCCGCCCGCTTCGTCCGCGGCGCTCTCGGCGGGACACTAACGAGCAGCGACCCGACTTCCCGAGAAGAAGTCCCTATCCCTACTCGTCAGGGGCCGAAATTGGCTGCGAGAAGTCCGCCAATCTGTCCATGATCTCGAGCGCGCCCCGGAGTTCGTGGCCCGTCGCGGTGGCGCATGGCGGATGCGGCTATCAGATTTCTCATTCTGTTGTACTCCGTACTGCGAGGATAGTGACCGTGCTTAACGGCTCGTTGCGTACGACGTTCCGATGTTCCTCGGCCGGCTCAGCCACTGACCGCTTACCGCACTGCCCTTCGCGCTGCGTAAGCGGCGCGGGCCGCGTCGATCCGAGGTGAATTTGCGCGGGTCCAGTCAGCGAGTGCCTCGACCGGCTCCCAGAAGTCGCGGCCAAGGTCGGTCAGAGCATACTCCACCTGCGGGGGCATCACCGGGGTGACCGTACGTGTCACAAAGCCATTCTCCTCCAGGTCTCGCAGCGTGGACGCCAGCATTTTCTGGCTTATCTCGCCGATCTCGCGCTTGAGCGCGTTGAACCGAAGAGGGCCATCACCCAAAACCCGCACCACCAGAAGCGTCCACTTGTCGCTGATGCGAGCCAGCATGCGGCTGATAGGTTCGCATGCCTTAGTATCCTCGTGGTT
>NZ_JBFRDU010000060.1:0-18817 GCF_052113965.1 Rhizobium sp. RAF56 | reverse complement strand
AAGGCGGGATTTGCTCAAACCCAAATGCGGCGCTAAACAACTCATCAGGGCGGTGCGAAGGCTGGTGGTCATCGAAGGATCCTTTTGCTGAAGAATCCTCCATTCCATCATATCGCGCCGCCCGCCGATACACTGTCGTGTACTGTGGCTTCGAAACACGTAAACGTTCTATCTGTTTGTTTTTACGCAATTCCGGACGGAAAACCGCGTCACACTTTTCCTGGATTGCTCTAGAACGTTTGTTTCCACGCAATTCCGGACGGAAAACCGTTTCACACTTTTCCTGGATTGCTTGGGCTTCCGGCTTTGGCCCTACTCGCCCGGCAGGACGCGCACGGCATAGATATTGACGCCGCTCGTCTTGCCGTCGACAGCGCTGTTGATCAGCAGCTTGCCGGAACCACTGACGGCCTCGGCTTTGTCGAAGCGCAGCTGAAAGAGCACGTCGGTCGGCTCGCGCGTGACGTCGAAGCGATGGCGTCCGCAGGCTCCGAGGGTCGGGAAATCACATTCCACGCTGATCTGGGTCGGCGTATCGGAGATCGACTGCACGGTCAGCGCCACGGTCGATACCCTGCCTGCCAGCTGCTTCAGCACACTCTCGGGGATCTCGACGGCAGCGCTTCCGGCGCTGCCGCTTGCCTGTGAGGTCACGCGAATGGCAGGCCCTTCGTTTTCCGCCACGCTTTCCACCTTCGCAGCGCTGCCCGGAACGACCTTGCTGCCGTCGGTCGGCTTCAGCACTTCGATCCATTCGGCGGAAAACCCGGCTTGCGGATCGATCCGCGCCAGGCCGCCGGCGTTGCCAGTGCTGTCGTCGCCGGCAGGATCCTTGGCAGCGACCTGGGTCGGAGGCGCGCCCACGTCGCGTTCGCCCGCCGTCATCAGCACGCCCGAAGTCTTGACCCACCAGGCGCCCACGGCAAGAAAGGCGACGAGCACACAGAACGCCAGAAGCCGGGAGAGGAATTTGCGCGGCTTGCGGCCAACGACCGCCCTCTCCGGCTTGAAGTCCAAGCTGCGTTTGCCCGCGACCGGCGCGCGGGTTTCCGCTGTCTCGGCGCCGAGATGATCCTCCTGTCGGGCGCGCATGTCCTCAAGGTCGCCGTCGCCGCTTGTGGTCGAAGCCTCTGGCCCCCGCTTTTCGCCACGCACCGACATTTCCGGTTCGCTGCGCTCCGGTGTCCGCGCGGCAACTGGCGGCGGCTGGACGTCAGGCGCCGGTCGAGCTGATGCCATCGGCTGGGCGACCGGCTGCACCGTCGGGGCCTGTTCGGCCGGCGGCCGCAGCTGGTCGGCATCGGGCGGCACGGCGCTCGACTGCAGCCGGCGGCGCTCTTCGCCTTCGATCGCGCGGATCGTCGCCTCGAGCCGCTGGCGCTGGGCCGACACCGTTTCGGCATCGGTAACGTCCTGTTTGCGAAGTCCCGCTTCGAGCGCCTGCCGGGCGGACTGATAGATACGCGCGCGGATTTCAGGATTGGCGCGATCGGCTCGCTCCAGAGCGTTTTTGATGGCCGTCTCTAATCCGCTCACGTCCGGTCCTTCATCATGGCAGGCTAAACTCATACGCGCCGGCAAGAGGACATGTCACATCGCATGCGATCTTTACCTTTGGCTAACCAAACTCGGTAGCGCCATGCCCGGCAATCCGCAAGTCTTGCCAATCGCGTAACGCCACTCGAGCGGGGATAAACGGCAATCGCGGCACAAAATAGGAGACGACGCCAACCGTGCTCATTGCCGCTCAGCCGCCAATACCGCGAAACGCCCGAGTGACGGCGGTGCGGGTCGGTGAATGCACGATGGAGCCGAAGTCACCGCAGCATCCAAAAACGTCTTTTCCTTCGAAGGCGCGTCTGCTATCTGACGTTTTCGTAAACGTCAATTAATCCAGCCGTGGTGAAGCGCATGACCCTTCCATCGATCCTGAAAACCAATCTCAGGCTGCCGGTCGTGGCCTCCCCGCTCTTCATCGTCTCGCATCCGGAACTGACGCTGGCGCAATGCAAGGCCGGCGTCGTCGGCGCCTTCCCCGCGCTCAACGCCCGGCCCGAAAGCCAACTCGACGAATGGCTGGCGATGATTACCGAAAATCTCGCCGCCCACAATGCCGCAAATCCGGAAAGGCCGGCAGCACCCTACGCCGTCAACCAGATCGTCCACACCTCGAACCGGCGGCTGGAGCATGATCTTTCGCTCTGCGTCAAATACAAGGTCCCGATCGTGATCTCCTCGCTCGGCGCCGTGCCGGAGGTCAACGCGGCAATTCATTCCTATGGCGGCATCGTGCTCCACGACGTCATCAACAACCGCCACGCCAATTCGGCGATCCGCAAGGGGGCCGACGGACTGATCGCGGTCGCGGCGGGCGCAGGCGGCCATGCCGGCACGCTCTCGCCCTTTGCGCTTATCCAGGAAATTCGCGAATGGTTCGACGGTCCTCTGCTGCTTGCCGGCGCGATCGCCACGGGCGGCGCCGTCCTCGCAGCCCAGGCCGCCGGCGCCGACATGGCCTATATCGGCACCCCCTTCATCGCCACGCGCGAAGCCCGCGCGGCGGACGCCTACAAACAGGCGATCGTCGAGGGCTCGGCGACCGACATCGTCTATTCCAACTATTTCACGGGCGTCCACGGCAACTACCTGAAACCCTCGATCCGCGCCGCCGGCCTCGACCCCGACAAACTTCCCGAGGCCGACGCGACCAAGATGGACTTCGGTCAGGTGACATCGGGTGCGGGCGCCAAGGCCTGGAAGGACATCTGGGGCTCCGGCCAGGGCATCAGCGCCGTCAAGGCGATCGAACCCGTCGCTGATCTCGTCGACCGCCTCGAACGCGAATACCACGCCGCCCGCGAAAGACTGGCCCTTTAGGGAAAGGCGGGCTCGCCCGCGTGCCGAGAGCTTGCGCTTTTTTGAGAAAGCCCCAAGACAGCGCTTGAAATTGTCTCTAAGAGAGGCTATCAGCGCCATGCAAATCGCAAGGGCCGCACCAACTGGCCCCGGATTGCCGCTTTAGCTCAGGTGGTAGAGCACATCATTCGTAATGATGGGGTCGCAGGTTCGAGTCCTGCAAGCGGCACCACAATCTTTTCAATAACTTAGCTATATCATTTGGGCTTTATGAACCTGAGTTTTGCGCTTCCAGGTTCTTCTCAGGTTCTTAAGCGTCCGCGCAGACGGTAAACGCAGCGCCTCCGTGACGTGATAGCGAAAAAAGCGCGGGATCGAAATCCCGCGCTCTGAATTACTTTGTTTGCTCGGCAACCCATGCTTTGAGCTTTTCGTGATCGTATCGGACTCCGCGCCTCTCGCCTTCGAACCTGATCCACGGCGGACCCTTGTTCCTGGCGCGCCATGCTTCGAGGGTCTTTTCCGACACGCTCAGCATGTGCGCCACTTCCTTGACTGTGAGGAGAAGTTTTTCCGGCAGCGCGTCACCCATCGAATACCTCACAATCGGCGAGGATCACTCGCACCGTCTTTCCGCTGTTGTCGAGCTTCACATGGGCGACCTCGACGCCATGGCTTTTGTCCGCGCTTGTCAGCAATGCCGCGCGAACGCCTGCCACGGCAGCGCGCGAACGCGTCACCTTGATAAGGTCGCCGAATCGGTCGCCCATCATCCAACGGTCGGTATAGGCCGGAATTTGAACGCGTGTCATCACTCGACCCCCATTAGCTTAAAACTGTTAATTTCCGTCGCGATCTGCTCGACGACCCAATCGCAGGCGATGGCCTGCCCCGTACACGTTCGAGCCCAAACGGTTAGTCCCGCAAAATCCTTGTCGATCTTTTCGCCTTTGGCTTCGAGCTTGTCCGCCAGCCAGTCGCTGACGATCCAGTGCTCAAAAACGTCGCGCTGATATGGTTCGATATCGTAGTGCTCGCAGACATCTCGCGCGTTGTCGAAAGTATCGCCTTCGTCATTGGCTGCAGTCCAATCAGGGTATCGATTGCCATTGAACCAGGAGCCAGCTGCGCCTTGACGATACCCTTCCTGAGATGCGGCCTCTTCAAAATCGTCGATGGGTGAGCAGAGCTCGAACGCCTGTTCCGCGAGATCGGCGAGCTCAGTCGTGCTTTCGACATTGCCGCCTGATCCGCCGGCAACAACGAAAACGAGATGCGAAACGCAGTGGTGCACTTCGCGCTTTACGAGGTCACTGGCGCTGATCATGCCGCACCTCCGATCTTCGGCAGTTTGAATTTGGCGAGCCAGCCATGCCCGAGCTCGTTGCGCAGGCAGCGCAGCGTGCCGGTATCTTGACCGCCCATGTGACGCCCCTTGTAGGAATAGGACAGCCAAGCAGCCATCAGGTATTCCTTCCATTCGCGGCCGTACTCAGCTGCGAAGGCGCGGACGACGTTGAGCTCGTCGGGGGTGAGTTCGCGATATTGGTTCGTTTTCATGATCTCAGTATCCTGTGAAATAGATTTCGCCGTGCTCTCTGAGATCGCAGCCAGCGAGCCAGACGAGGCGTTCGAGGTTCGTTTGATGGTCGGATAGCTCGGCATCTTCCCAAGCGCCGTACGGCCTCAGCATGGCGCGGCAATCGGCGATTTCGCCGCTGACCTCGAAGGTCGCGAGCACATGTCCGACAGCTTCGCTGGCATCGCCAGGAGCGCCGCAATCAAGCAGCGCGTCGGCGAGATCGTCGGGCAATTCCTCGCGCGACAGTGAAAAATCATTGCCGGCAAAGTGGACGGAGAGGGTCGCTTATCGGTCATAGCTCAGCCTCCAATTACGCAGCTGAGCGCGATGGCGAGAATGCCAATCGGCAGCCAGATCAGGTTTGCGAAGAATGGCGTCAGCTTGCGGCACAGCGCCTTGTAAGCAGGCGCGGCCGTGGCGTAGCAGCGCGGCGCAAGTAGCTGCGCGACGATGCAATATCCTATGGCGTAGTAGATAATTTCAACCTCACATTGGTAAGTCGCAGTGCGTCATGCGTTGCGATCTGTGTGAGAGGTAGGGATTAATAGGGGTAAATGTCAAGAGCTGTTCTGTCGTTTGTTTCCTGAAAAGAGAAACGATACCAATCGCATACCGCCCCCCTGGAGGTATACCCGCCCAACGCCCACCGCCGCCCCACCGCCCCTTTTAGTCGGAGAAATTTCTCCAAACAAATCTCCAAAACTTTTTGCACTTTACCTACTAATAGTTGCAGTGGAAGACACACGAATATCCCCGTCGCAAAACAGCTGGATGTCTTGGAAACCTTCAACTTGGCACGAACGGCTCGGCTTCGGACCAGCCCCCTGATCCTTCAGTGGACCGTCCCGACAGGCATGCCGCGCCGCTCCGCATTCGAACTTGCGGCATCGACGCCCGCGAGCGTAATCTCCTTGGCCATCTCACGACGCGAGGATGCCATGCGCTACCCCTCCTATGCTGACGACCTCAACCGGCACTACCAGTCGCACGCGAGACCCTACGACGATCTTGCCGGGGTGCTGGAGAAGATCCTCGGCGAGCATGCGGGCGATGGCTCAAGGACCTCCGAGGGGTACGACAAGACCCCCGGCGAGCGGATGAGCGACCTGATCGACCGCATGCAGGCGGAGAACGTCCTGATCCCTTATCCCCTGCTGGAAATGCACGTTGCTTCTGGCACCATCCCCGCCGCCGCTGTCCAGGCCCTGCCGTGGGTGCAGCTTGCCCCTGGGGTGCTGGTTGCCGGCTGGCGGCTCGCCTGGTCGCCCGACATCGGCCGCCTCGTCGTGCTCCCCTGTGAAGATGACAACTCCCGCCCGTCCGCTTGCAGCGCCGCCGCCGCACCATTCCCGTTCCGCGTCGGCGTCTGCCACGCGCGTCTGCTGGAGTGGGCGTTCAATTATTTCGCAACACCGTCCGGCGACGGCTGGCAGCTCGTCGAGCAGCTGGTGGATGACCACAATGCCGGCGCGCTTGGCGCTGCCTTCAAGGGGGATGCCACCGTGCTGGAGTACCAGCGCGTCGCGCCCGAGCTGGACACCGTGCTGCGCGTCGTCGCCGGCAGAAGGGCCTCGGACGCGCTCCCGCCGGTGTGGAGGGTCATCGACCATTTCGACCGTTGGGAATTGTGGGACACCCGAGAGGTCGCCTATGCTCGTTTTTCCAACGAGCCGGACGCCATGCGCGCCGCCGACCAGGCGGTTATCGGCGAGGGTGGCCATGCGTGGATGGACCTGTTCGCCTCCGAGGACCCCACCGACTTCCGTGGGGAGAAGTGACATGCCGATCCTTCCCCTTCCCTTCCTCGCCCCCGGCAATGCCGCTCTCCCGACTGGCGTCGATAGCGGCACTGGCCGGCCGGCGATACAAGCGTTGCCCTTGCCCTGCCCGCAGCGATATGGACAGGCCAGGCTATGCTCAGGGCCCTGGGATCGCCCGTCGCCGGAGCTGACCGCCGACGCCTGCCGCCATATCCTGGAGCTTGCCGACACCTGCTCGTCGCTCAGCGAACAGATGCACCTGATGTCCGATGCAGCGGCTACCTCCCCCTCTGGGCGCGCCGGCCTCGTCGGCAAGCCGGCATTCCAGCAGCTGGTCAGGGATTTCGCCGCCGCGCTCACCTTGCTGACGGCGGCCGTCGACGAGCTGCAGGAAAATGGCGAAGATTGGGAACAGTTTATTGCCGACAGCCGCCTGCTCAAGGTGCTCAAGGCCGGCGTCGCCGGGTGGGAGCGACATAAGCGCCGCTAAGCCGGGTAGGCGCCTCCAACCATTGCCACCGCCTTGTTGTCCCGAGGAAAGTCGTGACAGGAGATCAGCGCCAAAGAACGTCAGCGCTGATCTCCTCGGAAATTTCCGTTACCGAGCCTTCTCTGTCCTTTCGCCGCAGAATTCGAATGAGAAACCTTGCCCCAGAGCGGACTCTCGCTGGCAAAGGCGGGCATGCTGCTTTGCGCCCAATGTCGGTCGTAAGCGGGTGCCTTGCTTTTCCCGAAACCGGACTCGGATCGCTTAGTGACTCCGATCTCTTTGCGACAACGAGGGCTGTCATGTTAAGGCCTTACCACCGCCAAAATGGCGACTGTAGATGACAAAGTTGGATGGGACTTTCGTCCAGTCGAGGATCCTGTTGCGATCCCACCAGCCTGACCACCAAGGTTCCGTGCCGACCGGAGCATTGAGGGCCGACATACGAGACACCGTCCGTTCACGAAGAGGAGATGATGGGCGAGGCTGGAGCCGCTGCGTGACCAGGTGCAGATCGCGACTAAATTCGGATGGGACAGCCATGCAGACACTGGTCTCCATCATGGTGGTGTGAACAACAAACCTGACCACGTCAGGCGCGCCGTCGAGGGAAGTCTCAGCTAATGCATCCTGTCCGTCTCCTCAGTTGTGACGGACTCAACCAAAATTTGGAAGAAGTCTAGTGGGCTCAGGTGAGGACGCATCGCACCGCGATCGAGCTTCTGGCCACTATTTCTCTCTGCGCCGAAGGCTGCCAATGATGGTGCTGATCTCTTCCTCCAGATGCTGCCCTCGATAAACGAACGACGTCTCGTGGCGCGCGTACTGGCCATGTCGATCGGCGCTGAGCCAGTTGTAAGACCCGATGCAAAGAAGGTCCGTGTCGATCGCTACGATCTTGCTGTGCAGCTTCGGAAGCTTGTGCAGCCGAACCCCGATCCTTGAGAAGGCCTTCTCGACCGCTTCCATCTGGGTCAAGCCATCGGCAGCCTGGCCCATGTTGAGCAGTGGATCAGCGAACACGTCGATCTCGGCGCCTCGCTGGACAGCGGCTTCGAATGCGGCCAGCAACCCAGCACGTTCCATTGTGGATGCGATCACCCAGGGGCTGACAATAGTGTAGCGGCGGCCGATGGCGGACAGCGCATCCAGAAGGAAAGCATCGTGCCCAGCCGCATCCCGCAGCATCTGAATCTGGCAGTTCTCTTGTTTCAGGTCCGTGCGCGGCTCAACCGCAAACTCAAGCGCATTCAGCTCTGATGCGAATAAGAAGTCGCCGAGGATTGCCCTTGGTGACCCGGTTTTCGCTGCCGCCATGACATCCATATCGCCAAACACTAGGCAACTGTCCTTTGCCCGTGAGACCGTCACGTTCAGCATGCTGGGCGAGACGTCGATAAAACCGCCGTCTGCGTGTTTCGAATAGACGGGCGAGAAGATCACGACGGGTCGTTCGGCGCCTTGCAGTGCGTGGACTGTTCCGATGGTCATGCCTTCGCGCCCTTCGCACGCAATCTTGCGGCTGGCGCAGGCTTCCCGAATTTCGCGAACCTGTCGGCCAAAGGGGGTGACAATGCCGACAATCTGTTCCAACGGCCTGCCATAGCGCGCTTCCAGTCCAGCCCGGTTGGCATCAAGCCAAGCAGCAATAGTTTGCGCCTCGAGCGGATTTGCGCGGCTGCTTCCCGAGGTAAGTGCACGGCCGTCTATGTGCAGATATCCAAGTGCTGGAAGGGCAGCGTCTGTTGGCGCCTTTCCCCGTAGCGGTCGCAGCTTTCCCTTGTAGCACAAAGCATTGCTGAAGCTGATGATTTCGTCGTAGCACCGTCGGTGATCGAACAGGTAGAGGCCCCTCTCGAGATCTGGATACGCCGACACTTGGCAGGCTTGCTGCGCAAGGCGCATGGCGCTGCCATTGGTCGAGCAGATCCCGCGGTCGATAAGGGTGTCAATGCCGGCTTCACTCGGGAGGAGACCACTGTGCCGAAGATTGCTCACGTCCACCGGCCGGGGCACAGATGAAATCGGTTCGATCTGTTGGGTGTCACCAATCACGAGGGCGCGCTTCGCTAACGAGAACGACGCCCCAGCAACTTCGGGCAAGACCTGACCGGCTTCGTCGACGATCAATAGGTCGATGAAATTGAAGAGGTACTCGGTCGCCCACTTGCCACCGTCGCGGCGGGTATAGGTCATCTTGCCTGGCAGGCTGGCAAATGTTGCCACGGCGCAGGGGGTCAACATCATGCGGCGGTGCCAGCGGGGGATGACTGTCGCCTTTCCGTTCTTCCCCTTGGAGGAGACAATTCCGGCGAGGTCAGCCTCCATTGCCAGAAGCCAGCGACCTTCCCAGTAATGCGTTGCCAGAAGGAAGAGGGAGAACCGAACATCTTGGTCTGCCTTACGTTCCAGTTCTGCAATGTCATCGGCCCCGCCAAGGGCCTCCCTCGCCCTGGCCCAGTTCCATTCCGTCTCATGGAAATCAAGGCGCAGGGCTCTAGCCGTTGCCAGTGCCTGTTCGGCGGATTGCAGCGCCTCATCCGCGGCCCGAAGATCGGTCCGAACCCTGTCCTCGATGTCTGAAACGCGCCTAGCTGTCTCCAAGCCTGGCACGAGCTCGCCGATGGCAAGCCGAGCCCGCAAGGCGCGCTTCTCTTTGACAAAGGACAGGAAGCCGACCACCGCGATCAGCGAAGATTCCGACGCCAGATACTGGTCCAGTGCAGCTCTCGCCGCACGGAGTTTTTCGACAACTGCCATTCGGGTCACGGCCTCTTCAACGCGCAGGGCTTCAGCGGCGTCGGGATCGGGGCCAAGGCCTGTTTCAAGAGCAGAGCTGGCCGCGCGATATGCGCTGTTGGCGCGGTCGATCTGCGCCAGCTTGTCGGTTTCACCCGCCATCCGCTTTTGCAGCGCTGCCACCACTGACCACAGATCGGGGTTGGCGAGTTCGGGAAATGCTACCCCCGCCGCCTGAAGATAGATGTCCTTCGCGCGCTGGACGTAGACGACTGTCTCGCGCTCAACCTGGAACTCTTCGGTCTGATATCGACGGGCCGCTTCAAGACGTCGGGAATGCGACGCAAGGAACATCCCGAAGCTTTCCATCTCAGGCAACCACCGCCCTGCAAACGGGCCCTCTCCTTTGTCGAAGTCCTTACCGAAGGCGTCAATAATGTTCGTCACCGCTTGGTTGTTGGAAGACGCAACCACGATCACCGGCGGATCTTCACCACGAAGCGCTGCACGCACCCAGAGGCCCACGACGGCCGATAGCAGCATGGTGGTTTTGCCGGTCCCTGGCGGGCCGTTCACAGCGATCACCTCTCCCGGCGCTGAGGCATCCAGCCAGGCCAGAACCTGCCTTTGGTGTTGAGCCAGCGGGAAGTTCGGGTTCGAATGGCCAAGCCGCCGGGAAAACTCCTGTTCAATGTGATGGTCCAGGTCCGCGGCGGCCCGCTTCGGCTGCGCAACCTGCTCCAGCAACGGCGCCTCGGGTGCCTCGGCCAGAAGCTTGTCATAGAGGTCGAGGATACCCCGCACTGTCGCATTCGCATCCTCGGCCAGTTCCAGAAACCCCGAACCGATCGGCTGATAATCTGCATCCCCGCGTGGCCACCCCTGCGAAACGGCATCCACCATCCTGCGGCAATGGCCAAGGTAATCCTCCCAGGCGACAGTACCTGGCATATCAGGGAGAGGCGTTTTGGTTAGGAATGCGTCCAAGGCATCGACAGAACCGATGGCAAACTCACCATACGGTAGGGGGGTTAGTAGATCCCGAGCAAGCGTATTACGCATTGGTGTGATATGCCCATCTCGATCGACTGTCGCCTCTGTCACCACCGGCGCCACGATTTCCGGCAACCCGCCCCCTCGCACCGCCCCGTGTGACGACTTTCGCGCAGTAACCAGAGGCCAGAACCGAACGGCGACTGTCTTGGCCGAAGTCTGGCCCCGGAACACCTGATCCAAGACCTCTTCTGGCAACACGCCTGTCTTAAGCGCGTCCGCAGGAATATCAACAAACCGCTTGCGGTCAGACTGCGTGAATTTTCCTTCACCCAGCACGCCGTCGGCCAGCGAAGTTCGCCAGTAGCGCAGATTGTCCTGGATGCTTGCGGTCATATATCTGCGCTGCTCAATTTGCCTAGGATAGGATGCAGACATACAAGACAAAAAGCTCAATGTAATCCATGTAAGCCATCCACTGAGACAACGTCCGCCTAAGTTGACACCCCAAAGGCGAAGAGCAGACGGGGCGAAGGGATGGCGGTCTATGAAAGCGAACTGAGGCCCGGAAATTTTACGCCTAAGGGAACACTAAAGCGTCCACATATCTACATCACACCATTCTACCGAGTTCCAACCGACGTCTTTGGTGGTACGTGTGGCGACACGCCGGCGCCGCGCTCGGTCCGGTTGGAGTTCGGGCCTTGAGAGAGGTGGCTCGCTTCGTCTAACAGCAACGGCCAGAAATCGGCGCGCGCGATGCGTCATGCTACATCGAGGACTATACCATCTAACTTTCGTAATGATCGCTGAGCGATGAATGGCTGGTACTCGACTATAGGTGCCGCAAAGCGGTCGGTCTGGATTCGGCCTCAAGGGCGACATTTCGAGAACAGCTCTCCACTGACTGCTTCTGGCGGCCACTTGCTCGTTCCGATTTGGCGATGCGGATGACAACGTTCCACACCCGAGCTGCCTTCTAAGTCGGGTACCAAGCGTTAGGCCTTTCTCCTCTGGGTCGCAGCTCTGCCCGCTTCTATTGGAAATGCAGGCGGGCTTTGACGACCTGCAGCGCCGAATTTCTGTCTCGACAAACAACATAAAGCTAACGAAGATACCTGAGGACTCCAGCGAGGCCAGGCGCCGAAGATCATCGAGTAGGAGTGCTGATGCCGCGCCGTCACACGAAGGGCTGGTACAACCGCCAGGGCATCCGGGTCGTCGACCGGCCGTTCTTCGGGCTGTCGGAGTCGCAGAAGGAAAACCGCTTCGACACGGTGGCCTGGCATGAGCGCGAGATTTTCCTCGATGAAATCCTCAAGCACCCGAGCCTTCTCGTCCGCAAGCGTGCCGAGCGCGCGAGCGAGGTTGAGATGCAGCTAATGATCCGCGCCTACAAGCAAGGTGTTGATCTCGCCGCCTGCACGCTCGAACGTTTGAAGAAGGCCAAGGAGTGGCACAAATTGCCGCGCGCTCTGACAACTTACGAACACCAGACCGACCCTCCGACGAAGACGCCTGCCGGGAGCGCAGCGCCGCAGCAACCCCTTGCTTCGCCGCCGGTCGTCGGCACCTTTGCCGACCTGTCGAAAACGCTCGACGACATCATCATGCGGGCGTCCGGCATCAAGCCCAGGCCGGTCCGCGACACCGCGCGGAAAATGCCCACAGCCCAGGCTGGCGGCACGCTGGGCAAGCTGGATTCCGAGCGACAGGCTCCGCCGCCCGAACCGCCCCGGGAGGCGCGGAAAACGCCCCACGGCGATGCGAAGGAGCGAGTGAAGTCCCAGGGCGCCATTCCCGAGGAGTTGGACGAGAGTGACGCCGGCGGCGGCCCAGACCATGCCGACGACGTGCCCAAGCCCGACTTCGATGACATCGCGGCGATCCGGGAAAAGTTGACCAGGAACGGCAAGGTGCGGCTCGATGTCGAGGCTTTGAGCGCATACATTTTGTGCCCGAGTTTTTTCGCCATCGCCAACGGGATGGCGCCGGAATGGTGGCAGACGAGGCTACTGGATTCATATGCGCTCCGCCTTGGTTGCCTGGCGTCGCGGCAGTGCGGAAAGTCCTTGGTCATCGCGTTTAAAGCTTGTGCCTATGCTGCGTGTAATCCCGGCACCACGGTGCTGATCCTCGCCCCAACGCTCCGCCAGTCGACGGAATTGCTGTCGAAAATCCTGATGGTGGTGATGAATGCCGGCCTCAAGGTCGCTGCCTCAAACCAGTACCAGCTGATTTTGGGCGGCGACAAGCTGATACCAGGAGAGGGCAGCCGCATCGTCGCCCTGCCCGGGTCGAACGAGGATTCCGGCGCATCGGCGAGAGGCTATGCCGCTGACATGCTCGTGTTGGAAGAAGCGTCGTTTTTGAAAGACGACGTTATCGCGTCCGTGCTGCCGTCCATCGCCGCGAGGCCCAAGGCGCAGCTTATCGGGATATCGTCGGCGGGCATCATCGGCAGTTATTTTCATAGCGTCATGACTTCCCCCCAATCGCGCTGGGACAAGATGACCGTCACCGCCGCGCGCTCCGGGCGCTTTACCCGAGAGCAGCTTGAGGACATGCGGCACGACCTTGGCGCGGCGAAATTCGCGGTCGAGTTCGAATGCAAATGGGGCTGGGTCGGCGACTCGCTATATGACGCCGAGACCATGCAGGCAGCTTTCGGCAATTCGATTATCGACCCGGACGAGCCGGACGAGCCGGACGACCTGGCCTTCGGGCATCTCGACCTCGAAAAACTGTTCGCGGCGCGGCCGTTTGATCGAAGGGTGGCCTGATGGATGGATACCTTCTCTGCACGCTTGATGTTGGCGGGACCGCTGACCCAGCCGCGATTGCCGTAGCCCATGTGTTCCGCCGCGACGGATTGACGAAATCGCGAATTCTCCATCTTGGGGTCAAACCGCCCGTTATCACCCCGCAGGCACATGTGGACTGGGTCCAGGAAGTCATGATCAACGTCATGGAGAAAGTCGGACGGGGGCCGACGCGCTACGGCGTAGACCTGTCGAACAACAGCGCCATCGCATTCCTGCTGGCGCAGCAGCTACCCCGGAACTCGCTGATCGGGGTTAAGATCAGCGGCGGCGACCAACATAGCGCCGGCGTGACAGCGCATTTGATCGGAGATGTCGGCGGCAGGAGCACCGCCTTGCCAACTTTGACCTTGTCCAGACGCCAGTTGCTCCTTGATCTGACGCCAGCATTCACCAACGGGATCTTGTCGTTGCCCCTAGAAGATCCGGAGCAGTGCGAGTCGGTGGCGACGTTGAAGACACAGATGGCGCGGGCGTCTCTGAAGGTGACACCGAGCGGCAAGACCGTCGCCGTCGTGCAGCGGTCGCATGATGATTTATTGATGGCGGTCGCCATGCTCCACGCGGTGACGAGGCTGCCACCGCCGCACGAGCCGCGTCTGCGCCGCGAGCACAGGGAACCCGCCTCCAGCCTAGGTTGGACCTGACGGGAGGACTGGATCGGCTCACCTCTAGAAACGGCTGACGAAAGCGGCCTGCGCGGGGATCGATTTCGGTGCTTGTTCAGCCAAAGTTGACGGTCGCTTCCAGCACGTCTCCAATCGAGCGAGCCAAGTCTGGTCCGACTCGCTGATAACCAAGGAGATTAGCAACAGACCGAATGAGCTCTTCCCTTTCCATTCCGCCGCTTTCCCGAAGGATAAGCGCTGCAGCCGCTGTTACTTCCATCGGTGGCAGAAGTTCCGCCTTAAGCAGGGTTCCACTCACTGTTGACCGATCCCGCACTGGAGGGTTTTCCTGCTGCAGCATTGTGAACAAAAAGCCGTCATGTAGACGTAAATCAGCGTTTCGTTTTACAGCATTTGCAATCGCCAAATCCGCGGCCGCAACTATCCGGCTACCCGTCCTGTTTTTGCCAAATGCTGCAGAAATTCTCCGCGCGATTTCTTCGGTGTGCAACGGTCCCTCTATATCGACAACCTTTGTGACGATGTCGATGAGAAGACCAACCGGAGCGTCATGAGGTTCCAGATTTGAGTTGGCGCTGAGTTCAGCCTTTACATAAGGTCTCGCCTTAAGTGCGAGATGTTCTAGCGAAATCATTTGCTCGGTTGCATCTAGCTGCCCCTCGTCGTCAACACCGACATCGTTGGCGCCATCGACTTCGAATCTCCCGTCGGCGATTGCCTTCGCCTCGGCCAGTGCGTCCTTCAGGCGGCTAATCTCGCGCTCGCGTCGGTGAAACCAGTCGGTGCTCCAGATGCGATGAAATCTCCAACCAAGACCCTCCAAGACCTCCTGGCGCAAACGATCGCGTTCTCGTGCCCACAAAGCCGAATGATACGCAGCCCCATCGCATTCTACCGCCAAGATATACTGTGCCGGTCGGTCGGAATGACGCACGCCAAGGTCCACTCTAAATCCTGAGGAACCAACCTGCGGATCCGCATCAAATCCAAGCGTGCATGCGAATGTCGTGAGGAACGAAGAACCTGACCTCGGCAAACTGGCCGGTGCGGTCGCAAAGCGTTTCGCCCTCGGTGTAGTAGACGACCACCTGCGGGTAGCCGTCGGAATAGAACGCCGCTTCGGTCACTTGACCGGGATTGGGATCGATGACGTTTTCGTTGTTCCAGATCTCGTCGCCGGCGGCAGCGGCGGCGAGCCTGGGGCGATAGACGAACTCGAAACCGTCGGGTTCGGATGAGGATAGAACATGCGCACGGGAGCGAACTGGGCTATTCGCCGGTCGTGCGGGAAGATCAGGCGCTTTTTGATCTCTTCAACGGTTGGCATGGGGGATATCCTTCTGGGGTTGGGCGCTGTCGCGCACGGAAACGCAGGCGCGGCGAGGCCGCGCCTGCGATGGCTGTCGGAAAAGGGATCTCGGGGATTCGCGAGAAATCATCGGCTTCGACCTTGAGGGCCGTCGACGGTCTCGTCATCGTCACGAAAAAACGCTATGGTTTCTGAGGTGGACTTGCGAACTGAAGCGTTTGATCATGCTGTTGGCGGCGACGCCGGCGGCATTTCTTCGTTCAGTCGGCTGTTTTCAGGCACGTTTCCAACCAACGCCTTACATCGGCGACGCGGTAGCGCGGCGTGCGCCGGTCCCACCACACCACGCGGGGGCCGCGCGTGCCGCGCTCCTTGTCGACCCTCCAGGACTTGACGGTCCAGCGCGATACGCCGAGTAGCGCGGCGACCTCTTCGGTGGTCAACAGCGCGTCGTCGTCGAGCGAAGCGAAATCGTGGCGTGGGCTGGCTATCGGCGCGGCAGTCGCGGCGCGGTAGGGTGCAGGCATCGAAATAAACTCCAGGGGCTGGGGGTTGAACCAAATTTCCAATGTTTCCTGGATGCTGGATGCCTGTTTGAGGCAGTAAACTGCACGCTATAGCGTCGCGTGTTAACGAATAATTGCGAGGACGCGAGCGTAATGTGAACTTACTTTAGTATATGTTCCCAGCTACGCGAGCATCTGTTCCTAGTTACACTTAAAAAATCGCTTAGGTCGCATCAGAAAAATTTAATAGGTACTTTCGAACATTAGTTTTTCCCTTTTACGCTGGGAGAGTTATTCTGCGTCGATCCACAAACAAAGGAGAAGCCGCCATGCCAGCGGAGGTCACCATGCTGCATCCAAGCATCCTGCCAACCGATTGGGCGCGGACCGCCCCGGCGGGCGATCTGGTCGCCTATTTCCAGGGCCATCTCGCCCACGAGGGCGGCGCTGCGCGGCGACGCGCGTCAGCCTTTATGGATCTCGCCGAGCGCGACCTCGTCGTGTTGTCACAGAAGCGGCTCGGCCCCGACAGCTATCTCTACCTTGCCAGGCGGACCTCGCTGGCATGATCGCCACTTATTTAGAACGCGCGTTCGCGCGTCGGATGGCCGAGCAGTTGTCCAACCTGGCACGATCGAACCCAGGTCATCGCCCATCCGACTGTCGCGCTGATTTTGGGTGAGTTTTAGTTAGCCACAATACCCGCCAGAAAGAAGGACGCTGAAGCGGGCGACGAGCACCGTTCCGCCGACTAAGTGATGGCTCTTGCGAAGAAACCCTTGCTGAAGCCCCCTCGTTCCTCGCGCTTTTTTAGCACCATCTCTGTGAGACGGCTCTCCTCGGCTCCGAGTTTGGACCCGATTGCTAAGATGACTTCAATCATATCCGCCAACTCTGCGAGACTATCAGCCACACTCGCGGCTGAGATGAACTCTGCGTGTTCTTCCACCAGCTTGTCTTTGAGAGCGGCGATGAGCTTGGGACCCGACAGTTCAACAACGTCTACAGTTCGTCCCTCCCCAGCGATAATTTCTGGGATGCGATCTCGTACCAGCTTACTTGTCCTGCGGAAGTCTGTGTCGTCAGTCTCTCTCTTGGCGCGATTGCATCGGAAGCAGAGTACCTGCAGATTTTCGCGACTGTTAACGTCAATCCACCGCTCGCCCTTTCGCACGCGCCCAAACTTGTCGGCTCTGCTTCGAGGAACGATGTGATCGATGTCCATCGGGCTGATTGACCGATCAATACCGCAAAGCTGACATTTGCCGTGGGCTTCCTTGAGGAGTTCGTAGCGAACTGACGCACCAGCTTCTGGTGCCCTCTCCTTGAGGCGCTTTCGTTCGATCCATTCAGCTATCTTGGCGTCGCATATCCGAACGGCCTCGTCTCTCACGGCGGCGTCATCGGGAAAATGACAGAGCGAAAATTGCTGGCCGCTCGCCTGATAGGCAACGATCCCATGCTTCTCTAGTGTGATCTTCGGCCACCGCATGACGACCGCTTTGTAGTATTCCAAGACAGAGAGGTCGTAGCCCGCAAGCGCGGACGCGATCTGGGACTTCGATCCCTTGCCGTCATGCAGGAGCAGTTCCTTGATGATGGCTGGTTGGTAGAGATCGGTCATTTTCATCGTACGGAGTAGAAAGTCAATCAACGGGTGCATGGCTAACTCATGGGAAAAGATGGGCTTTCGCCCATCGTGGCCACAAAAAAGGACTGGTGCATCATGATCCATAGGGTGCGGTGGGAAAGCAAGATGAACATGCTACGGTCGGGTAACGCTGGTACTCACGTCGAAGGCAACATGACGTAAGCACCCGAGCAGCATTCATGTGCTCCTCGGGTGTTTTTTGCGCGCTCAGATCCGCAGCAACCATATTCGACCAAAACCCATACCAATGCGCTCGCTGCATATGATAGAGCGGGATCGATGCTAGTGGAGCGGGGCTCCCTGCTCCCCCTTACGTTTAAAAAAATACCTGGGATCGAATTGCTACGAGGCATCGGCGCGCCCAGCGCGTCACGTCCCCGACAACGAAAGGGTACGAAAATGGCAACGACTGAAAAGGGTATTCCCGTTCCGAACGGCCCGCTCGGGCGTGCGGCGTGGTATCACTTCGATGCATGTCGTCTGGTCGGGTTGACCGACAAGGCGCGCATCATCGAACTGGGCGTTCTCGCCGGACACAACGAAGGCCAGCTGCGTACTGAGTGGACGTGGTGGGCAAAGACGCACGGAAAGGTCGTCGCCCTGTACGTGGACGTGGAATAAATCGCACATGGGGGCTGTGGATGAAATTCGCGGTTGTTGATGGGCGGCGCCGTGAAGCTGAAGCAGGGCTCCGGGGTGTCTGCCAAGGATGTGGATTACCGATGACTGCCAAATGCGGTCAACAGAGAGTTCATCACCGGGCGCATCGAACCGCAATCTGTGACGAATGGTGGGAGCCGGAAACACAATGGCATCGCGACTGGAAGAATGAGTTTCCGGAAGACTGGCAGGAAACTCGGATCACCGCTCCCGACGGTGACTTTCACATAGCTGATGTACGGACGCCGGGTGGAACCGTGCTTGAGTTTCAGCACTCCCCCCTTTCGGCAGTGGACAGACAGTCTCGCGAGACCTTTTATGGCCGCATGGCATGGATCGTGGATGGACGGAGAAAGGAAAACGATCTCCCGGCCTTTTGGCATTTGCTGTCTTTCACTACACCGGACTATGGCAAGATGAGGGGCTGGCGTTTACCCCTACGTCGTCTTCCACTTATCGAAACCTGGATTGTAGCCGCGTCCCCGGTATATTTGGATTTCGGTGGCGAGAATTTTTCGGGCATGGGACTGCCATCTGTTGAGTTACTTTGGCGAATTAGTAAGGCTTCTAACGGACGCATTATCGTCACACCGTTCTCACGGCAGAGCATCATCGACCACTATAAGCTCGACACTCCGCTGGAGGGCTTCGATCCGCACCCGAAGCCACCTAATTGTTGATTTCCACTGAGAGCTGACCCGGCGTTTCCACCGAGAAGTGACCCGCCTTTAGGTATCGTTTGTGTTGGTCGTGGTGGTCAAGTTCCTGCGTTTCTCCTTCGTTGTTTTAGTGTCATGCGCCGAGCTGTTCTTGAAGCGGAAGC
>NZ_JBFRDU010000059.1:0-20594 GCF_052113965.1 Rhizobium sp. RAF56 | reverse complement strand
CCGCGCCAGCCGCCGAAGACGTTCTCCGTCAAAATCTTCACGTAACGAAATCCCTGATCGCATCGTAAACCTCCGGTTTGCGCCAGAGATTCAGATTCACCGCGTTTTGGGAAGGCCAAAGAGTCGAGGTCAGCGAGGCGGCGTATAAGATATCAGTAAGGCCGCAGTGTGACACCAGCCAGCTCTCACGGCATTTCTTCCAGAAATTCAGCGTAGATCTGTGTGACCTCTTCTCTCTCACGCTGTAGCGAATACTCAGACTGCACGAAGCAGGCGGCTTTTTTCCCGCGCTCCTGGCACCAGCCCGGTTGGGCGTTCTCCATAGTCATTGCATACTCTAGAGCGCGTGCAAATCCGACAATGTCTCCCGTCTCGACAGCAACGCTGAAATCGGGGTTGTAGAGCTCCCTCCCGCCGAATCCGTGATAGCCAACGACGTAGTTTCCGCACGCCATCGCTTCAGCGGGCGGGAGTCCAAATCCTTCTTGGTAGGCGAGAGCTAGAAAGATTTTTGTCGTCCGCAACTGCGCGGCAACCTCCGCTTCGCTCATACTGTCTAGGGGGACGATCTCCCAGCCAACTAAAGCACCACGCCCCCGCAGCAACTCGAAGACCTGATGCGCGTCCTCGGGCATTCTCCGTGGCATAAATGCAATGCGGTTCGCACGAGGACCATCCACGGGATGGAACACATCAGAATCGATGGCAACGTGCACGCGCGAGATTTCGCTATCGCCAAAGGCGTAGCGCAGCATTTCCTGACTATGATTGGAAACGGTTACGACGCCCAATAATCCGCTGTCGCGTGAATAATGTCGTGCAACGGTATGCGTTCTCCCCCGCCATGTGAGGTGCACGCCCTGATTGAATAAGACATAATTGATGGAATGAGCGAGACGGTCTAGCACCTCCACACATATTTCCGGGACGACGAGAATATCCCCGGTCCGAACTCGAGTATTTCCTGCGTAGGCGACACGCGTATTATTGTTAAACCAAGTACACCGAAATCCCCGGCGCTGATGCAAAACAAACGCGTCAATACCAGCAGAGTTAAGGATATCTACGTGCCGATAAATTACTTTAATACCACCGGACGGCTTATGGTAGTCGGGGGTCAGAAAATAAATTATCGGCTTGATGGTTCGCTCTGGTATACTTTCGACACGCATACGCGCCTGCCAATTATTCTTGGCCGCCGAAATCCGCCGCAATATTCCCACTAAATTCGCCGACAATCCCATCGCATCTTTGTTCATCACATGCTCGCATCGCCATTTACCGCTTAAACCTAAGGGAGGCGCCTGCGAGCGGCAATACGGTCAAACGTTGCACCGACTACATCCAATGTCGGCGCAAAGCTTCGTAAAGCAGCCACGAGCCTCGCTGCGCGCAATAGTAGTGCCGACCAAGGTCTCGCATTCACATCGCCGACGCTGACAAGGCTTTCCGCCGCTGTCGTCGCCGCAACTGACAAGCTCCGTTGACGGAAAATCGTCAATCGTTCGTCTCTGGAAAGTACATTCTCGAGTATCACCCTGGTGACGGAATAGAGGTATGTATAACTTCCATCGCTGCAAGCGCACGTCTGCGCGCCTCAAGAGGAGTTCTGGACTTTGCTGAGATCATGACTGCGATATCGCTGGGCGATGCTTGTGACATGAACGCCTCAATGGCGCGCTCATCGAAAGGGGTTTCGTCCCAATAGTTTACACACAACATCGTCTTCTCAGAATAGGGCGCCCCTCCTAGAACCTCATCGACATAGACGCCATAAAGTATGCCTTCGGAAAAATGCAACTGAGCGGCGATTGCCGATTGCCACTGCATGCCTGTCATTTCTTCGACGCGCCGCAGCATTGAGCGCACCACTTCGGGGTCCCAGGCCATCGGCCAACAAATGTAATCATGGAGGGGGAGTTGATCGGAGGGCGGCAATCCTAGCAGCTTCCGCGCAACACGGTGCCAGAGAATATGTCTTTGCATCCCACTGTGGACCGCATTGGCTGCACGATAGAACCGCGTTTGGCCATTTCGATAAAATGTACTGACTGAAAAGGGGCGTATGAACACCATGTCCGAATCGACCAAAAGCGCCACACTCGCCTTCGACCGAGCGGCAGCCTCCAACTTGATCACCTGCTGCGTGATCCAACCCCTGATCGGAGGAAACGGCCGCCGCAGATTTATCCAAATGTTTCCGGGGACAGGGATGAAGGATTTAGGCAGATACCCGCTGGCTACGCGCACGTCGCCAACTCCCGTAAATGCTTCCAAATCGACCGCTGGAACGATGATAGTATGATTTAGGCTAGGAGGTCCATATTTTTGAAGCGACCGGTTCAGCTCCTGACACAGCTCAAGATCTGGCCGATAGCTTGGCGTAATGACTGACAACGATGGCACTTCATTCTTCCTTTCCAGCAAGGGGCCCGACGCCATATCTTGATTTGACTGCCGCCTGCTAAGATTTTCCATCACGCAAGGAACCTAGGTAGGCATCGGAGGCCTTCGATCGTCTAGAGCGCACCACTTGTTTGGTACCACCTGCAGGGCTAAAGCCTTGCTCTGCAGGTGGCCCGCTTGCCAAAGCATCAAACCGCCACGCGGCAGACGGCGCGGACGCTCTTCCTACTCTTGTAACGTGGGGCATGGCCGGTATTTCGGCGTCTAAAACCCAGAGGCCGCTTCCCAGAAACAATATGACGAGAACGTAGGTACCGTCCCAGTAATAAACAGTCATCCCGACCAAACACCAATTTACGACAGTGATAATATACGCCGCGCGGTATTCGCTCTCTCTCTTACCGAGGCCTCGCTTTAAACCGACTGGCACAACGCAACAGGTCACCGCAGCACACAACAACGCCGCAGCGGGAAGCCCGTGCATCACAGCGAAAGCAAGCCATAAATTGTCGATGCTCGCGGGCATCCACAGCGGCCTGTCCCACCGCCCCATTCCTGTTCCGAGCAGAGAATGATTGAGGACAGACTCCCAAGCGTATTGAAAAATGAGGCCCCGTGACCAATAGGACATTGGATCAAAGGTTAGTTTGCCAATCACGAATTCATTCAACGAACGGCCCGAGATCCAAAACACCAACTGCGCGCAAGAGTATACAGAGATGGTGATGACACCGAGCAGCTTAGCGCCCATCGCATCGGCTAGTCGCTTCCAACCAAGCAACAGAAACTGAACTGCGAGACCGAGAATAGGGCCGGCTGAAAGCGAAAGCGCCGCGGTAAACGCAACGACACCCGCCTTGCACCACGTGGCAAAAAAGGGTCGTTGGAAACCTACGACGAGAACACTTAGAGCAAACCCGGAACTACAAAATAAGCCAAACAATATAGAGTGGTCGAAAGGTCCCTGAACTCTCACCAATCCTCCGCGAAATTCCAACGCGATGTCATGATAAGTAGGAAGCAGGACGCCAAATACTCGTAAAGTTACCCTGGTTCCGGTCATGGTTTCCAGAAGAGCAAATGGCAACATCGCCAAAATGACGAAGAAAAAGATTTTGGCCATTGCTTGAAAGTCGTCAGCGTTACGAATGCAACAGCGTGCAAGGAAGTACGCACCAAGCGTTTCCACAAACGATATCACCACAGGTTGCAGCGCAACCGCCCCGTCGACAACGAGAAACGATATAGCTCGCCAACAACAAAATAAGATGACCGCAAGATCAGCGACCCTGACTCTTCCCGCGCGGCCTGTCACCCAAAGGCCAATACATGGCAGGATGGTGGCGCACAGTATCAAGCGATAGATGGACATTCGCGCTGAACCAATGGGAAATACCCAAGGAACTGCAAGAGAGACGATAAAGAAAGCTACGATCCATCGGTGCCATGCAAGCTTTGCCTGGAACCGTCCCTGAACCGATCGTCTCTCTACGCGACCTTTGGCCCCTGCCGCTGAAGGCGAAAATCTCTGGGGAGCAACCGCCCCAGTGCGAGAGGGATTGGTGCGGGCAAACTGTTGCGAGTAGCGGGTCGTCCGCGTCATGACACCGACCGCCCCTCCGGTTGTGCGGTGCTAAATGCGCGCCGTTGGATGATTTGAACTCTCGACCGCGCAATCAATCTTGGCACAAGTTTCTTCTCACCCTTGCAAGTATATCTGCGGTTTGGCTCGGATGGCTGTGGCCGAACGAGGGAAACCAGCTTGTCGGAACACCCGCCAGTCATGAGAATTTCATTGCCTCGTGCGTTTATAAGCTTTCAGAAATTAATAAACTCAAATGGGCTTTGCAGCCACCGGTCCTTTCGAGGTAGAGACGTACTTCTTATTTTGAATACATAGACTTACCACTCCCTATCCTCCACTTTCGGGGCGAGAGTGCGCGACCAGAGATCCAATATTTGGCGCGCTAGATCGCTTCACCGCCGGCCATCACTTCCTTCCCAATTTGAAGGTTCGGGGACGCTTTGGCCGCACCACTGTCTTGAGGCAAGGATGAACAGGATGCACCGCCGCAATTTTTTTCTCGCTGCAATGGGATTGCCCTTTGCAGTCGCGCTTGGAAGGAAGTGGATCAGACCCGGTCTTGCTGAGACAATACGGCCGACATCTCCTAGCCCACTTTTCTTTGTCAAAGGGGTCTACCAACAGCCCGCTGACAAAATGGCAATCTGGAAAGCTCGCGGCGTCAACACGATCTTTACGGTGAACGGTGGCGGCGACGTCGGGGTGTGGACAGACGAGGCGATCCGACAGGACCTCTATATGGTCCGGGAGCCGCGCGGGATCGACTATACAGGCCAGAAGCCGAGCCTCTTGGTGGTGGATCGAGCAGCGTTTGAGAAAGATGTAGGCGAACCTCGATTGCTGGCGTTTGCGCTCATCGACGAACCTTCAAACCTGAAGCCCGGAGGAACGGGCATCACTTACGAAGGCGTAACCTGGCGACCGGGCGAAATCGACGCAATCGCGCGTGATTGGTCTCTTGGAAAAAAGCCGCTTTGGATCAATCACGTGGGCAATCACGTCAACAACAAATATCTCGAAAAAATTATGTCTGACTATGCAGACAGCTCCTTCATCGATTGGTTAAGTCACGACTGCTACCCCATCGCCGACGGCGGCGACCTGCTACTCGACCTCGACGGCTATACTTCCTCACAGCAGGGACATGCCATCGACAGATTGTCTCGTTGGAGCGGCGGCAAACCGCAATTTTCAATCATCGGATTGACCCAATTTGACAACGCTCATGGACGGCAGACAACCCCATCGGAATTCCGTGCGCAGGCTTGGTCCTCAGTCATTCACGGAGCAATCGGCGTCATCTACTTTACGTTCATGTTTCGGCCGGAGTTTTCCTACGACGCTACACCGCCAGAGCTTGTGAGTGAGCTGGAGAGATTTAATTCCGATATCGATGCGATCGAGCATATCCTGGTAGACACCCTCAAGGGCGGACGGCGACCTTTTTCAGTCTTGAAGTCTTTGAGGGAACCAGATGACACTCCAGGCTCCGGCTTGCCTTTCCCCTTCGAGGCCTGCGCCATACGCACCGACGAAGGCGAATATAAAATCATCCAAAATCTTTCGAACGAACGCGCCCAGCTAACCTACGAACCGTGGGGCCTTTTCCAAATAGGTTTCGATCCTTACCAATGCCGGAGAGGGTATTCCGCTGCGGAGCTGAGCATAGGGTGAGATCCAACATTCTCATCAAGACGCCGCACGATTTCCCGCCAGATGATGCGCCAGCCTCAAGGAGAGGGCGACCACGGTAAGCGTCGGATTTGCCTGGCTCGAGGTCGGGAAGGTGGAAGAGCCGGCGATGTAGGCATTGGTCAGGTCGAAGACGCGAAGGTCGCCGTCGACCACGCCCTCGACGGAATTGCGTCCCATGCGCGTAAGCCCGATCTGATGCGTTCCATGTCGGGCCTGCAGCAATATCTTGTCGGCAAATTCCTCATCCGTTCTTGGGGCATCCAAATGTCCGAGCGAATTGTCGATCAGCCAGTTGCCGAGGAGCCGGTGCGCCTTGACGAGGCCGAGAGCGTCGTCCGCTTTGAACTTGAGATCGATCGACAGGCGCGGGAGGCCGTAGTCGTCCACCTGGTTGCCGAGGCGCACGACGCTGTCGTCGTGCGGAAAGTGCTCCGCATGATACTGAAGGGAATAACGGTGATTTGGTGTGTTGACATACAACCCGGGGCGCTTGTTGCGCGCCAGGTAGCGGTTAAAGGCAAACTCGGGGATGACGCCCAGGTGCCAAGGTCGCCGTGCGATGTTCATCAGATGGGGAAGAACCGGTGCGTCGTCCGCGGCATGCAGCTCCCGGATAGCCTGAGGCGCGAGCCGGCGTCCAATGACCGGAGCTTTGAGCGCAAGATAGGCGGCCGATAGTAGAGCGTTCTAGTGCTCCGGATTCGAGATCTTCGGGATCACAGGCCAAAAGGCCACATTCGAAATGCGGCCATCGGCAAGGGTGCCGTGCGACGGTGTCATTCTTCGCCGAAAATACTGGCCCGTTTCCATTTGTTTGAAATCAAAGGTCGATTCCACCTTTGAGGAGCGGAATTCTATGGCAGCGACTTTTCCGTTGACGTGCCCCATATAAAACTTTCCGAGCGCCCCTTCGTCACCGCCGAACAAAGCCGGGGACCTGCGGCGGATGCTCAAGAGCAGTCGCGTCGTCTCCAGGCCGCCCATGGCAAACGCCACCACTGCGACCGGAATGTTGACGACTGAACCGTCGGGCTTGCGTCAAATCAACTCGCTCACACGACTGCCGTCGATGGTAAAGTCGACGACGGTGTGGTGCAACAGAAAGCCGATGTCGGGCGATTGATGCAACTGCTTCGCCAAGGATTTGGCCAGGTTTGGTTGCCGGCAGTAGCGCTCGACGTTTGTCACCTCAAACCGGGGATCAGGGAATATCTCCGCCTGAACGGTCTCATCTCCACAATCGAGGAACTTCGCTGCAGGAGCGTAGAACGGCGATACCTCCTCGAATGCGATCGGCCATCCCGGAGATATCCCGCGCGGTCCGAAATCGATCGGATCATAGGGCACGCATCGTCCGCTCCACAGGTTGCTCGTTCCGCCAAGCTGTCGAGATACACAGTCCCGCACGTCGTCATGAATAAGTCGGTCTGGAATTTCCGCTGTTGAAAGTTCCTGATCTCGGGCTCGTCTTTTGATGCCCCCGGACTCGATGACCAATGCGCGCTTTTTCAACTTGCTGAGCTCGACAGCAAGAGCAAGGCCGGGCCAGATCCAACGACACATACATCGAATGGGAATGAACCAAGGCTTTCAAGAATCATCGACTGGCCCTTTTCTTAGGCTTTTCTGACGTCATGCAAAACACAAGGGAGCGAGCTATTGGCTGATCTTGCGTTCTCAGTCAGGATTGGCAGGCGTGCCGCAGATCTTATAGGCGACCTGGGTCCGGTTCGTTGCGCCGAGCTTTTTCATAATGCTTCTGATATGCACCTTCACTGTGCTTTCGGAGAGATCGAGTTCCAGCGCTATGTCCTTGTTTGCCTTACCGCGACGAAGCGCGTCTGCGACGGCCGCCTGGCGTTCGGTTAATGTGGGATGTACCCCAACCTCCGTGTTGACAGCGGTATCGAATACTTTTCGCATGTTCATGACGCTGCTGGCCGGTATGAATTTGCCGCCGGCGATTGCCAGCGCGATCGCCTCGATGCAGACCTCGATACCGACCGAGCTCGGGATGAAGCCGCGCACGCCGAGTGCGATGATCCGCAGGACGCTGGAGAGATCCTGGTTTTCCGACAGCACAACGACAGCAGCCGGCGCAACCGCTGAAACAAGCTCTTCGATTTCGGTTTCCAAGCGGCCACCATCGGCGGTGCTACCACCACCATTGAAAAGGACGGCACGAGGCACTCCGAGGTCCGCTTGCGCTGCCTGCAGGGCGGTCAAATCCTCGAATGGCACAACGCGCATGCCGATACGGTGAACGTTCAGCGCGCGCGTCAGGCATTCGCGCTCGAGCATGCGCCGGTCCACAAGGGCAACATAGTCAGCGCTCCCATACTTCTGCTTTGGGGACGCAAATGCTCGGCGGCCGGGCACTGTCCTGGTCGCCACGTTTGACGGGATAATTTTGTTGTTGTCGCTTCCTTCACTCATGGCCCCGCCCCAGCATCGTTCGTTCATTTTCCGGGCTGTCACCCCTTTTGCGACGGAGAGATAAAACCACAGTCGCCTCAATCCATCGACAACAACGTCAAGTTATTTAGAGAGCGCATAAATAGACATATCCCAATAAAGTCTCCTGCATCCGCAAAAAGCTGTAGATGTAATGTCTAGTTTTTCACTTCCTTTGTTTTTCAATGAATTTTTTCCCGTAATTCTGGAATTCTTCGATTGAAGATATGCTTCACATCCAACTTTTGTTAATTTCATACGCCTTTAGACGCATGAATACCGATTTTTGTTTCCTTTACTCGAATATTGAAACGCGTTCTTTTGAATTCGGGAAGAAATTGATCAGCGGTCTCTGATCGAACGGGACGTTCTTGCGCAGTCAGATTGCTTCCCGCAACTGCGACGACCAAGCAAACAGGGAACTTCGTGGCATGATTGCTTCCAGCGTCCAATTGGGTGACGGCGTCGTCATTCATCATCCGGATCTCGTTAATCTCTACGGATGCTCCATCGGTGCGGGGACACGCATCGGAACCTTCGTGGAAATTCAGAAGGGCGCCGCCATCGCCGAAAATTGCAAGATCTCCAGTCACTCGTTCATTTGCGAGGGCGTGGAGATCGAAGAAGGCGTCTTCATCGGCCACGGCGTCATGTTCACGAATGATCTCCATCCACGCGCGGTCAATCTCGATGGCGGGCTTCAAACGGATGCCGACTGGTCGCTCGTTCCGACGCTCGTTAAACGCCGCGCCTCCATCGGCAGCAACGCCACGATCGTCGCCGGGGTGACGATTGGGGAGGGTGCGCAGGTCGGCGCCGGCGCAGTGGTTACCAAGGACGTGCCCGCATACGCAGTCGTTGCCGGAGTGCCGGCCAGGATAATTGGTCGCGCCGCGGACGCGCCGGTTGAGGTTCTATCGTCTGGAGGAACGCGATGATTGGCGTCGCTGTAATCGGTTATGGTTATTGGGGGCCGAACCTGGTCCGCAACTTCGTCGAAACACCTGACGCACGTCTGATCTACGTGTGCGACCTCAGGATGGAGCGATTGGCGGCTGTCCAGTCTCGCTATCCGGCGGTTGAGATCACCGACGATATTGAGAAGGTCCTCAGCGACCCGCGCGTCGACGCGATCGCGATCGCCACGCCCGTTTCCGCCCACTACATGCTCGCTATGAAGGCGTTGATGGCGGGCAAGCACGTGTTCGTCGAAAAGCCGATGGCGTCCACCTCGGAAGAGGCGCGCCGCATGGTCGACGAGGCCGCGCGCCGGGGGCTGGTGCTCGCTGTCGACCACACCTTTATCCATACCGGCGCTGTCCGGAAGATGCGCGAGCTCGTCGAAACCGGGCTTGGCGAAATGTACTACTACGATTCAGTTCGAGTGAACCTTGGCCTCTTCCAACACGACGTTAGCGTGATCTGGGATCTTGCCGTGCATGACCTGTCGATCATGGACTACGTGTTGCGCGAGAAGCCGGTGGCGGTCTCGGCAACTGGCATGAGCCACGTGGCCGGCGAACCGGCAAACATCGCCTACCTCAACCTCTTCTTCGACAGCAAGCTGATCGCCCACATCCATGTGAACTGGCTTGCCCCGGTCAAGGTGCGTCGCACGCTGGTCGGCGGCAGCAGCAAGATGATCGTCTACGACGATCTCGAGCCCAGCGAGAAGATCAAGGTCTACGACAAGGGCATCACGCTGAACGGGAACCCACAGAAGAACGGCGAGAAAATACATCAGATGCTCGTGGGATACCGTACCGGCGACATGTATGCGCCCCAGCTCGATATGACCGAGGCCTTGGGCAGCGAACTGCGCCAGTTCACCGACTGCATCATAAACGGAGGTACGCCGACGGCGGATGGCCACGCGGGCCTGCGGGTCGTGCGCATTCTTGAAGCGGCGACGGAATCCCTTGCCCAGCGCGGACGGGTTATCGAGTTAGAGCAAAAGAGGCTGATTGCATGATCCCCTTCCTAGACCTGAAGGCACAATATGCATCGATAAAGACCGAGATCGACGCCGCGGTGTTGGGCGTCCTTGCCTCGGCACAATACGTACTCGGCGATGAAGTCGCGGCGCTGGAACGGGAGTTCGCCGACTATTGCGGCGCAAAGCACGCGATTGCCGTCAATACCGGGACGAGCGCCCTGCATCTCGCTTTGCTGGCCGCCGGCGTTGGTCCGGGCGATGAGGTCGTTACCGTGCCGTTTACGTTTGTCGCGACCGCCTCGGCGATTTGCTACACGGGGGCAACCCCGGTGTTCGTGGACGTCGAGCCGGTCACATTGACCATGGACGCGGCAAAGCTTGAGGCCGCGATTACACCTCGCACCAAGGCAATCGTGCCGGTCCATCTCTACGGCCAGATGGCCAATATGGACGCCATCAAGGCAATCGCCGACCGGCACGGCGTGGCCGTCATCGAGGATGCTTGCCAAGCGCATGGCGCGGAATACAAGAGGCATCGTGCCGGAAGCATCGGCGTGTCGGGCTGCTTCAGCTTCTATCCCGGCAAGAACCTCGGCGCCTGCGGCGAGGGCGGCATCGTCGTCACCAGCGACGATGAGCATGCCAAGGCGATCCGCATGTTGCGCGACTGGGGCCAGGAACAGCGCTATCACCATGCCCTCAAGGGGTTCAATTACCGGATGGATGGCATCCAGGGCGCAATCCTTCGCGTGAAACTGCGATATCTCGAAGACTGGACGGAAGCACGGCGAGCACATGCGCGTCGCTACTCATCGCTGCTTGCCGAGGCTGCGAACCTTGAGACGCCGGTCGAAGCGGCCAACCGCCGTCACGTCTATCACGTCTATGCCGTGCGGTCCCGGGACCGCGATGGCCTGCAGCGCGCCTTGCAGGCGGAAGGCATCCAGTCGGGCCTGCACTATCCTATTCCGGTGCACCTGCAGAAGGCACATGCCGATCTCGGCTATCTGCCAGGAGATTTCCCGCAGTCGGAGGCTGCCGCGCGCGAGATGCTTTCGCTCCCGATATATCCGGAGCTGACGGCAAGGCAGGTCGAACAGGTGGCTGCTGCGCTGAGGCAAGACGCATATGTCGATTGAACGCATCGGAAATGGCCGCATCGTGCAGGCAATGCACGGCCGGCAGGCAAGGGCAGTAGATCCCGCCTATCAGCTTGAGTTAGCCGAGGAGCTGAAGCGCTCATACGGGACGAGCGGCCTCATCGAGCTTTACGGCCGCTTTGCAACCGGCGACGGATTTGTCGATGCGATGATGCGGAGGACGATTTGGCAAGCCTTCGCGCGCAGCTGCGGGTCTGGCCTGCAGGTGGGAAGCGGAGCTGGCTTCAAACATCCGGAGACGTTCGAGATCGGCAATGGCGTCTTCATCGGGGCCCAGGCTTATATCCAGGGCCGTTACGATGGGACGTGCGTCATCGGAGATAACGTCTGGATCGGGCCGCAAGCCTATTTCGATGCGCGCAATCTGATCCTGGAGGATTTCGTCGGCTGGGGGCCGGGTGCCAAAGTCCTCGGGTCGAGCCACACCGCGCTGCCGACGAACATACCGATCGTCAGCACCGATCTGGAAATCAAACCGGTTCGGGTGGGCGCATGGGCTGACATCGGCACCAATGCGACGATTCTTCCCGGAGTGACCATCGGAAAGGGTGCGATCGTCGGAGCGGGAGCGGTTGTCGCTTCCGATGTCGAACCATTTTCGGTCGTTGCAGGTGTCCCCGCAAAATTCCTGCGCTGGCGCACAGATCAGGATTCGTCCTCGTCGGCAGAGAGATAGGGCTAGCTATGAAAGACAAAAAAATTCTGATCACTGGCGGCGCGGGCTTGATTGGCTCGCATATCGCTGACCTCGTGGCACTGGAAAAACCTCGGGAAATCATCATTCTCGACAATTTCGTTCGCGGGCGCCGCGAAAATCTTCGTCAGGCGGCAAACACATGCCCCCTTCGGATCGTTGAAGGAGACATCAGAGACCGTTCGCTGCTGGCAAATGTCATCCAGGGCGTCGACGTGGTGTTTCATCAGGCGGCCATTCGCATCACACAGTGTGCCGAAGAGCCGAGACTTGCCTTCGATGTGCTGGCAGGCGGCACGTTCGATGTTCTCGAAGCCGCGGTGAAAGCAGGCGTGCCGAAGGTAGTCGCCGCGTCGTCGGCATCCGTACTGGGGCTTGCCGATCACTTCCCCACGACCGAGGATCATCACCCCTACAACAACCGCACGATCTACGGCGCGGCAAAAGCGTTCAACGAGGGTCTGCTGCGCAGTTTCGCGGACATGTATGACCTGCACTACGTCGCGCTGCGCTATTTCAACGTCTACGGCCCCCGTATGGATGTCTATGGCGCCTATACCGAGGTACTCATTCGTTGGATGGAGAAGATAGCGGCCGGGCAGCAGCCGATCATCTACGGGGACGGAAGTCAGACAATGGACTTCGTCCACGTCCACGACATCGCCCGCGCCAACTTGCTGGCTGCAAAATCAGACGTTACGGACGAAGTGTTCAATGTCGCAAGCGGCACCGAGACGAGCCTGCGCGAACTGGCGCAGCTCTTGAGCCGCGTGATGGGAAGTTCGCTCGAACCGCAGCACGAGGAAGCGCGGAAGGTGAACGCCGTCACCCGCCGGCTTGCCGATACCACGAAGGCAGAGCGCCTCCTGGGTTTCAAGGCAGATATCACTATGGAGGACGGGCTTCGCGATCTTGTCGCCTGGTGGCAGCAGGAGAGAGCTGAATCGGGGGGGAAAGCGGCATGACGCATTCAACGCCTATGATCCCGGTGGCAAAGCCCGTTCTCGACGAACGGGAAGTGGAGGCGGTCCGCCGCGTGGTCCTTTCCGGCTGGGTTACCCAGGGTCCGGAGGTCGCGGCCTTTGAAAACGAATTCGCCGCTTTCGTCGACGCGCCTCATGCTTGCGCCGTTTCGAACTGTACGACTGCGCTGCATTTGGCGCTCAAAGCCGTCGGCGTCGGACCTGGAGATGAGGTGATCACGGTCAGCCACTCCTTTATAGCGACCGCAAACGCCATTCAGTATTGCGGGGGCGTTCCCGTCTTCATTGACATCGAGGCGGGTGGCTATAACATCGACGCTGACCTTATCGAGACCGCAATCACGCCGCAGACCAAGGCGATCCTGTGCGTCCATCAGCTCGGCATGCCCTGCGATCTCAAGCGCATCGTTGAAATAGGCAAGCGCCATGCGATCCCCGTAATCGAGGATGCGGCTTGCGCGACGGGCAGCGAAATCCTCTGGGACGGCAGATGGGAGAAGATCGGCAAGCCGCACGGCGACATCGCATGTTTTTCGTTCCACCCCCGCAAGGTCGTCACGACAGGCGACGGAGGCATGCTGACGACCGCCAATGCCGAGTACGACCGCAAATTCCGGCTGTGGCGGCAGCATGGCATGAGCGTGCCTGACACGGTGCGGCATGGCTCGAAAGAGGTCATCTTCGAAGGCTACCCCGAAATCGGCTACAACTACCGTATGACGGATCTGCAGGCGGCGATCGGCAGGGAACAGCTGAAACGGCTTCCCGATCTGATTTCGCGGCGGCGAAAGCTGGCGAGACAATACAGCGAACACCTTGATGCCATGGGACTGGAAGCGCCTTCCGAACCTGAATGGGCACGTTCCAATTGGCAGAGCTATTGCGTCGAATTGCCTGCTTCATTCGACCAGAGGACAACGATGCAAGCTTTGCTCAACGCCGGCGTCTCGACCAGGCGAGGCGTGATGAACACGCACCTCGAAGAGGCTTATATGGGCAAGGGTCTGCATCGGGCCGCGACGAGCCTCGTTCGAAGCGAGGTGGCTCAACGCTCGACTTTGATCCTGCCGCTGTTCGCGCAAATGACTGACGCCGATCTGTCGTTCGTAGTCTCCGCCCTCCGCGATATCTTTGCACCTGCCGCAAGGAGCGCGAAGGAGCTGGTGAGCAGCTAATCCCTTCAAAGTTGTTCGGGGGTCCCAGGGCGCTCGTCGTGGGCTGCTTGCGCCGAATCGCGTTACGGACACGTCGGATTGGCGCAAGGTTGCGCGGATCTAATCGCCCCTGTGGCGAAGCGCACGACTTCTGCGAACAGAGGTTCAAACCCAAGGTAGCGACGCCGACCCGAACAGTAGCGGAGTGGGTTGTGAGCGTCCTTTTGACAGGCGGCGTCGGCTATATCGGCAGCCATACGGCGGCGGTGCTTGCTGAGGCGGGCCATCAAGTCGTCATCCTTGACAACCTGCGTAATAGCAGTGCCGGCGTGGTCGATCGCTTGCAGGCGATCGTCGGCAGGCGGCCGGCCTTCGTCAGAGGAGACATTCGCGACACGTCGCTTGTGACGAGGACACTCCGCGAGCATCGCGTGGAGGCCGTCATTCACCTTGCTGGCCTGAAAGCCGTCGCAGAATCGATCGCGGTACCCCTCGAATACTACAGCAACAACGTTCAAGGCACGCTGAGCGTGCTTGATGCGATGAACGCCGCTGGCGTATTCAAGCTCGTCTTCAGTTCGAGCGCGACCGTCTATGGCGATCCCGAATACCTGCCGATTGATGAGGAGCACCGGAAGGAAGCGATCAATCCTTACGGCAGAAGCAAACTCCACATAGAGGGCATGCTCTTCGATCTCGCCCGATCAAGCAATCGCTGGTCGATCGCGTGCCTGCGCTATTTCAACCCCGTGGGAACCCACGAAAGCGGCCTGATCGGCGAGAGCCCGCTCGGCGTTCCAACCAATTTGATGCCTTACATCGCGCAGGTCGCCGGTGGCAAACTTCCCTATCTCAGCGTGTTCGGAAGCGACTACGACACGCCTGATGGAACCGGTATTCGCGATTTCATCCACGTCATGGACCTAGCCGAGGGACACCTTGCGGCGCTGAATTTCCTGAAGAAGGAGCGCGGCATGCACGCCTTCAATCTCGGCACGGGGCGGGGATACAGCGTGCTGGAAATGATCCGCGCATTCGAAACGGCAAGCAACGCTCGCGTCAACTATCGATTTCATCCTCGCCGCCCGGGCGATGTCGCCGCCAGCTATGCCAATCCCGACAAGGCAGCGGAAGTCCTTCATTGGCAGGCGACGCGATCGCTCGAAGATATGTGCACCACCCTGTGGCACTGGCAGCGTCGGCTGACCGAGGAAGGAACTGCCGAGCTTGCTTGGGCGCGGTGAACTTAGCCGTGCTCTCACGACGTCTTTGTCTATCACTCCCCTCGTCACGCGCAGGCGGCTGCAATACGTCAAAAAGGATAATCGCCTGATTCAGTTCGATCGAAATGGCTAGAATATATTCCCCTCCATTTCGAATATAATTCAGAATCCGCGCATTGAACGACCCTAATAAATTTGAGCTTGGCAATTTTGCGAGAGGGGCATGCCATGTATCGCAACGCTCACCGGTGGGCTTCCCGCTCAGCACTCGTGGATCTCTTGGTTCCCAGATGGTTGGCCGTCGGCGGAAAGGCGAAAGCCCGCAAGGCGACCGATGGGAGCGAGGATGGTTCTCAGGTCGCTGCTTCCGCACAAACGACCGATGCGAACCGGTACGGCACCCTTGTTGACACGCCCGAAAAAAACTCTGCGCTCACTGAGCACGATAGTGGGCAGGCAGGGGAACTGAGCTGCGACACCGACGATCAGGTCAACATCGACCATGCAAGGCGGTCTTTGAACGACGGCCTCACAGCGAACGGGTTGATGGGAATTCGAAGCGGTAGTTCGGCCGCGCCATTGCTGTTTGCCAGTGCGCCGGGCGTTGCATCTTTCGCGCGAGACGCGAAAGGAGTTGCATTCGGGGCCGTATCGTCACTCCATGGCGCCCATTTTGGAACTGGCGCCATAGGCGGCGATCCTTTGGCCCCGTTCCTGGCGCGAAGCCCGGTTCAGGCAGGGTCTGGCTCGACAGCGACGACTGAACCCTCCGCTTCGGGCAAGGTCGTCATCCTGGAGTCGACGCCGTCAACGCAGGCGTCCGCCAATGTCGCCGGATCCCATTCGCTGATGGCGTTTGGCATGCCCTTTGGGGTCTGCGGCTGCGGTTACTTTACCGCCCCCACGCGGATTCTCGATTGGGCCCAAGGCGGCAATATGCTTCAGCGGGACGGTCAACTTCCCGGGATCAGGCTGCGCGAGGGACCGGACTATGTGCCGAGCCTCACGGTCTCGTTTGGCGCCTCGGTCAGCGATCCGCTGCTGGATCGCAACTTGTCAACGCTCTCGGGATGGAAGCGGACAGATCAAGCGGCCACGAACGGATCACTGCCAGGGGGCGGAGAGAGCGGCACGGGAACGACTGGCTCCAAGGGCATCGGCATCCTTTCCGGCTCGGTCACCGCACCGGTGAGCACGAAGCAGACATCAACGCAGAGCAAGACTGCGGTGCAGAGCCTGGCGGCGGCAGCGGCGGTCATCAACCCGATCGTGCTGGAAAACCAGAAGCAGGGTAATCCTGAAAGCGAGTGGGGCATCGACGGTGCGGGCAGCTCCAACATCGAGGGATTCGCGACCGACATCAGCGTCGACAACGGCAAGACGATCAGTTTCAAGATCAATACCAACTCCAACAACTATCGAATCGATATTTACCGGCTGGGCTATTATGGCGGCATGGGTGCGCGCAAGGTCGCCACGATGCAGCACACAGGAGTTCAGACGCAGCCCAATCCGTTGCGCGATGCCACGACGGGCGCGGTGGATGCCGGCAACTGGGCGGTCTCGGCGTCGTGGACCGTACCGGATGATGCCGTCTCCGGTGTTTATATCGCCAAGCTCGTGCGTCAGGATGGCACCTTCGGCGAGAACCAAATCCCGTTCATCGTGCGCGATGACGACAGCCATAGCGACATCGTATTCCAGACCGCAGACGAGACCTGGCAGGCGTATAACGGTTGGGGTGGCGCAAACTTCTATGGCGGCAACGGCCCGGCGACTGGGCAGGGTGCCGGTCGCTCCTATGCAGTCAGCTACAACAGACCGATCGCGACCCGCGGCGGGGTTGGCACCTACGCCGGTCCTCAAGACTATCTGTTCGGCGCCGAGTATGCGGGCATCTACTGGTTGGAACAGAACGGCTACGATGTTTCGTACATGTCAGGTGTCGACGTCGACCGCTATGGTAGCCTGCTGCTCAACCACAAGACCTATGTTGACGCAGGGCACGACGAATACTGGTCCGGGCAACAGAGGACGAACGTGGAAGCCGCGCGCGACGCGGGCGTTAACCTCGAGTTTTGGAGCGGTAACGAAGTTTATTGGCGCACTCGTTGGGGCAACAGCTTCAGCAGCGATGCCACCCCCTATCGCACCCTTATCTCCTACAAGGAGACATGGGGCCCATCTGGCACCAGCATAGACCCAACCAACCAATGGACAGGCACCTTCCGCGATCCGCGCCTCAGCCCACCCGCCATCGGCGGCGGAAACCCGGAAAACTCGCTGACCGGCCAGCTGTTTAGCGTCGACGACGTACAAGGTAATCTTCAGGCGATCACAATTCCCTATGATGACGCCAACCTGCGCTTCTGGCGCAACACGAGCGTTGCCAATCTCCAACCCGGCCAGACCGCCACGCTCACCAAGAACTATCTTGGTTATGAGTGGGACGATTCCCCTGATAATGGATTTGACCCGGCTGGCCTCGTAAAGCTGTCGTCGACGACGCTTCCGGTGAGCAGTTACCTGCTCGACTATGGAAACACGACGGGCAATGGCGTTTCGACCCACAGTCTGACGCTCTACCGCGCGCCGAGTGGTGCGCTGGTGTTTGGAGCGGGTACTGTCTATTGGACCTGGGGCCTGAGCGACAATCACGACAAGGAAGTCACACCGGCCGATCCCCGCGTGCAGCAGGCGATGGTCAACTTGTTTGCCGAGATGGGCATACAGCCTGGGACGCTGCAATCCGGGCTGATCGCCGGGACGGCTTCGACCGACCATATTGCCCCCACTTCCGTCTTCACGGTGCCCGCAACGACAGCCGTTGGACTCACTGTTACGATTACAGGTACTGCCGTCGACACGGGCGGCGGAGTCATCGCCGGCGTCGAAGTTTCGACCGACAGCGGGGCGAGCTGGCATCCAGCGACAGGCGATGAGAACTGGACTTACACTTGGGCACCTCAGATCGCGGGGACCTTCACCGTCCTCTCTCGCGCCGTGGACGACAGCATCAACCTCGAAACACCCTCGGCAGGACGCACGGTCACCGTCAGCGGGCCGACCTTTACTTCCCTCTTTCCAGGCGCCACGCCAGCGGTCGTTAACACCAACGATAATGCAGCCGTCGAGCTCGGAGTCCGCTTCCAGACTTCTGTGGCTGGCACCGTCAGCGGCATTCGTTTTTACAAAGGCAGCGAGGATTCGAGCACTCACACCGGTTCACTATGGTCGAGCACGGGTACGAAGCTTGCGACGCTGACATTCACGAACGAAACTGCCAGCGGCTGGCAGACGGCGTCGACCGCGCCCAACACGACGCCGACGGCAGTTGCCGACGCGGGTGATGCGACCGAGAAGGGCGGCGTCGCCAACGGCTCCGGCGGCGCGGTCGCCAGCGGCAACGTCCTCACCAACGATACCGATCCGGATGTCGGCGACACCAAGACCGTCACGGCGGTCGGCTTCGGGGCGACGGCCGGCACGCTCGGCACCGCCCTCAACGGCACCTATGGCASTCTCGTGCTCGCTGCATCGGGCGCCTATACCTACGCCATCAACGAGAACAATGCCGCCGTGCAGGCGCTGCGGCTGTCGACCAACACGGTCAGCGATGTCTTCAGCTACACCATGCGCGACACCACAGGTGCCACCTCGACGACAAACCTTACGGTCACCATCCACGGCGCCAACGACGCGCCGGTGCTGGCAGTGCAGACCGCCGCCCAGAATGCCACCCTCGGCACGGCCTTTTCGTTTGTGCTGCCGACCACGACCTTCACCGATGTCGACAGCAGCGAGACGCTCGCCTACACGGCAACCGCCGCCGACGGCACGTCTCTTTCCGCCGGCTGGCTGAGCTTTGACGCCGCGACGCGGGCCTTTAGCGGCACGCCGACGACAGGCGGCACATACGGCGTCAAGGTGACGGCGACCGACCTCGGCGGCCTCGCCGTCAGCGAGACCTTCAACATTGCCGTGACGATACCGGGCAACACGACGCCGACGGCGGTTGCCGACGCGGGCGATGCGACCGAGAAGGGCGGCATCGCCAACGGCTCCGGCGGCGCGGCCGCCAGCGGCAACGTCCTCACCAACGACACCGATCCGGATGCCAATGACACCAAGACGGTCACGGCGGTCGGCTTCGGCGCGGCGAGCGGCACGCTCGGCACGGCGCTCAACGGTACTTACGGCAGTCTCGTGCTCGATGCATCAGGCGCCTATACCTATGCCATCAACGAGAACAATGCCGCCGTACAGGCGCTGCGGCTGTCGACCAACACGGTGAGCGATGTCTTCAGCTACACCATGCGCGACACCGCCGGCGCTACTGCCACGGCAAACCTCACCGTCACCATCCATGGCGCCAACGACGCGCCGGTGCTGGCAGTGCAGACCGCCACCCAGAACGCCACCGTCGGCACGGCCTTTTCGTTTGTGCTGCCGACTACGACCTTCACCGATGTCGACAGCAGCGACACGCTGACCTACGCGGCAACCGCCGCCGACGGCACGGCGCTTCCGGCCGGGCTGACCTTCAACGCCACGACGCGGACCTTCGGCGGCACGCCGACGACTGCTGGCACATACGCCGTCAAGGTGACGGCGACCGATCTCGGCAGCCTCTCGGCCAACGAGACCTTTAACATCGCGGTGGCGGCAGCCCCCACGACCTACAGCCTGTTCAGCGCCTCCAACACTCCGGCCCAGACCAACCTCAACGATGGTCAGCAACTCGAGGTCGGCCTCAAGTTCCAGTCGAACGTCGCCGGCACCATTACGGGCATCAAGTTCTACCGCAGCGCCAACGACACCGGACAGAACGTTGTCGACCTGTGGAGCTCCACAGGCACCAAGCTCGCCAGCGCCACCTTCTCCAATACCACGGCGAGTGGCTGGCAAACCGTGAACTTTGCAACGCCGGTCACGATCGCTGCCAACACCACCTATGTCGCGTCGTACCACACCACCGGCGCCTACGTAGCGACCAACAATTTCTATACCAGCGCCGTAACGAGCGGCCCACTGACAGCGCCTGCCAGCGGCAACGGCGTCTACCGCTACGGCGGATCCGCCACCGCAGGTATTTTCCCGAATGCCACCTTCGGCGCTGCCAACTATTGGGCCGATGTGGTTTTCCGGCCGGCATCGACCGCGCCCAACACGACGCCGACGGCAGTTGCCGACGCGGGTGATGCGACCGAGAAGGGCGGCGTCGCCAACGGCTCCGGCGGCGCGGTCGCCAGCGGCAACGTCCTCACCAACGATACCGATCCGGATGTCGGCGACACCAAGACC
>NZ_JBFRDU010000058.1:0-19931 GCF_052113965.1 Rhizobium sp. RAF56 | reverse complement strand
GCACGGAAATGGTCATGCCTGGCGACAACGTCACGGTTGACGTCGAGCTGATCGTGCCGATCGCGATGGAAGAAAAGCTGCGCTTCGCTATCCGCGAAGGCGGCCGCACCGTCGGCGCCGGCATCGTCGCCTCGATCATCGAGTAATCTTTAGACCATTCGGTCTTCAGAAGGCCCCCGCTGGAAACGGCGGGGGCCTTGTTTTTTTCTCATCTTGACTTCGAAACGTATCATTTTATGATACCAATGGAGGGCGAGGTGTGATCCGATCGTTCAAGGATAAATTGACGCAATCGATCGATGACGGATCGATCAGGAAGGGCTTTCCGGCCGATCTGGTACGCCGCGCCCAGCAGTTGCTAACTGTTTTGAATGCAGCATCGGATATCGCGGACTTGCGCTCGCCGCCAGGCAATCGGCTCGAAAAGCTTTCGGGTGACCGCGAGGGACAATATTCGGTCCGTATCAACAAGCAGTGGCGCATCTGCTTCGTCTGGACCGACGCAGGTCCGGAAAACGTTGAAATCATCGACTATCACTAGCCGAGGCAAGGAGATGTTGGTCATGTCTGGAAGCAAGGCGCCGGCCATTCATCCCGGTGAAATCCTTCGGGAACTCTATCTCGAACCGCTGGAGATGAAGCCCTATTCGCTTGCCAAGAAGCTTGGTGTCCCCCGCACTCGAATAGAGCGGATCGTCGCGGAGAAGGTTGGGATCACCACCGACACTGCACTTAGGCTGGGCCGCTTTTTTAGGACGACACCCGAGTTCTGGATGAACCTTCAAGTCGCATACGATCTCAAGATACAGGCCAGCAATCTCGAAGCTACGCTTGCCACTATTCCACAGGTTGAAGCGGCTTGAAATCTTGCTTTTTCGCGTCTTAGGCGGGCTTATTGCACCAGTCCGATCCGGTACAGAACCCGCGGATGGTGCGGCCGCAGCGCCATGCGAACCGACGATTTTGCTGCGGGCATTCGGCCGTTCGCGTTCTATCTCGTAGTCGGATGCGAGCCGGCGAGTAGTCTTGCCAAAGCCAGCCAAGTGTTTATCTATCCCCACGGTTTGCTTGCGGAGGGATATCTATGAAGAAGCGCATTCTGTTTACCGGCGGTTCGGGCAAGGCCGGGCGGCATGCTGTGCCGTGGCTCGTCGACCAGGGCTATGAGGTCCACAATATCGACCTAGTGCCGCTCGACAGACCCGGCGTTACCAATCTGATCGTCGATATCACCGACCAGGGACAAGTCTTCAACGCGCTGTCCATGCACTGCGATTTTCCCGATCTCGATGCGGGCAAGGGCGTTCGGCCGTTCGATGCGGTCGTCCATTTCGCGGCGATCCCGCGTATTCTGATCAAGCCCGACAATGAGACCTTCCGCATCAACACGATGGGCACCTACAACGTCATCGAGGCGGCGGTGAAGCTCGGTGTTCGCAAGATCATCGTCGCCTCCAGCGAGACGACTTACGGCGTCTGCTTCGCCGAGGGCCACCGCGACTTCCATCAATTTCCGTTGGAGGAGGACTACGACGTCAATCCGATGGACAGCTACGGATTGTCGAAGGTGTTGAACGAGAAGACCGCCCGCGCCTTCGCGGAACGTTCGGGTGCCGACATCTATGCGCTGCGAATCGGCAACGTCATCGAGCCGCATGAATACGAGCTGTTTCCGACGTTCTTCGCCAATCCGGAAATGCGCAAGCGTATCGCCTGGAGCTATATCGATGCGCGCGATCTCGGGCAGATCGTTCATCTCTGCATCGAGAAGGACGGGCTCGGCTATCAGGTCTTCAACGCCGCAAACGATACGGTTTCGGCCAACACGCCGTCGCGCGAACTCGCCAGGCGATTTTACCCGAACGTGCCCTTCACCCGCGAAATCGGCGAGTACGAGGGGCTGCTCTCCAACCGCAAGATTCGCGAGGTGCTGGGCTTCAAGGAGGAGCACGACTGGCGCAAATACGTGAAGGTTTGAGAAGGACTGGACGGGATTGGAAAAAACGAAAAACGGACTTGCCAATCCCGTCGCCGCGCCTTAAAGGAGCGCCATGCCTCTCAAATGCGGGCGCGGCGATAGGGTCGGGCGGGCGGTTGAGATGGCATGAAGGGGTATAGCTCAGTTGGTAGAGCGGCGGTCTCCAAAACCGCAGGTCGTAGGTTCGAGCCCTGCTGCCCCTGCCAGTCTTTCCAGGATTTCGACTAGCGCGCCACTTTCGCTGCTTATCGGGCCTGGATGCCGCGTGACGGCAAATTTCGCCAGATATCGAATTCCCTCTTGTTAAATAGGGAAACGGTGTTTATGTAGGGGTTCAACAGACACGCGGTGCGTGGGGCTGGCAGAGTCAGCTTTACGCGCCGTAATTGCGTGGGCAGTCAATGGCATCCAAATCGAATCCGTTCGCGTTTCTGCAGCAGGTACGCTCCGAGACGGCGAAAATTACTTGGCCCTCCCGCCGCGAGACGATGATCTCGACGGTTATGGTCCTGATCATGGTGGTGTTTGCGGCGTTGTTCTTCTTTGCTGCCGACCAGCTCATTGGTTGGATCCTTAGCTACGTGCTGCACGTGGGCAATTAATATCAGCGGAGATGAAGATGGCTGCACGTTGGTATATCGTCCACGCGTATTCGAATTTTGAAAAGAAGGTTGCCGAATCCATCGAGGAGAAGGCAAGGCAGAAGGGTCTCGGGCACCTGTTCGAGAGGATCCTGGTGCCGACCGAAAAGGTGGTGGAAGTGCGTCGCGGCCGTAAGGTCGATAGCGAGCGCAAGTTCTTTCCGGGTTACGTGCTGGTGCGCGCCAACCTCACGGATGAGGCCTACCACCTGATCAAGAACACGCCGAAGGTCACAGGCTTCCTCGGCTCCGACAACAAGCCTGTTCCTATCCCGGATTATGAAGCCGAGCGCATTCTCGGTCAGGTCCAGGAAGGTGTCGAGCGGCCGAAGGCCTCCGTCTCGTTCGAGATTGGAGAGCAGGTTCGCGTATCCGACGGCCCGTTCGCCTCGTTCAACGGCATCGTTCAGGATGTCGATGAAGAGCGGTCGCGCCTGAAGGTCGAAGTTTCGATTTTCGGCCGCGCAACGCCGGTCGAGCTCGAATACGCTCAGGTCGAGAAGGTCTGATCTTTTTGAGAAATGGAAGCAAGTAGCGATCTACTTGCTTTCTGCGGCGTCGTCCGCAACCGCGTGGAAGGGTAGGGGTCTTAGCCGGACTTTCGGGCCCGAACCACGCAACCGCAGCCGCCGGAGCGATCCGGCATCGAGTGGCCGGGCAACCGGTCTATAGTGAAAGGCAGAGAGATATGGCTAAGAAAGTTGCAGGCCAGCTCAAGCTCCAGGTCAAGGCAGGATCGGCAAACCCGTCCCCGCCGATCGGCCCGGCGCTTGGTCAGCGTGGCATTAACATCATGGAATTCTGCAAGTCGTTCAACGCAGCGACGCAGGAAATGGAAAAGGGTATGCCGATTCCGGTCGTCATCACCTACTACCAGGACAAGTCCTTCACCTTCATCATGAAGCAGCCGCCGGTATCTTACTTCCTCAAGAAGGAAGCAAAGATCACCTCCGGTTCGAAGCTCCCGGGCAAGACGAAGGCTGGCTCCATCACCAAGGCTCAGGTCAAGACGATCGCTGAAGCCAAGATGAAGGATCTGAACGCTGCCGATATCGACGGCGCAATGGCCATGATCGAGGGCTCCGCCCGCGCCATGGGCCTGGAAGTGGTAGGTTAATTCCATGGCAAAACTCGCAAAGCGTATTCAGAAGACCCGCGAAGGCGTTGATCCGACCAAGCTTTATGCTCTGACCCTGGCCATCGGCATGGTCAAGGAGCGCGCGGTCGCCAAGTTCGATGAAACCATCGAAGTCGCCATGAACCTCGGCGTCGATCCGCGCCACGCAGACCAGATGGTCCGCGGCGTGGTCAACCTGCCGAACGGCACCGGCCGCGACGTTCGCGTCGCAGTGTTTGCTCGTGGCGCCAAGGCTGACGAAGCCAAGGCCGCTGGTGCTGACGTCGTCGGCGCCGAAGAGCTGGTTGAAATCGTCCAGGGCGGCAAGATCGACTTCGATCGCTGCATCGCGACCCCGGACATGATGCCGCTCGTCGGCCGTCTCGGTAAGGTGCTCGGCCCGCGCGGCATGATGCCGAACCCGAAGGTCGGCACGGTGACCATGGACGTTGCTGGCGCCGTCAAGGCTTCCAAGGGCGGCGCCGTCGAGTTCCGCGTCGAGAAGGCTGGTATCGTTCACGCCGGCATCGGCAAGGCTTCCTTCGACGCCAAGGCGCTCGAAGAAAACATCCGCGCCTTCGCTGACGCGGTCATCAAGGCGAAGCCGGCTGGTGCGAAGGGCAACTACGTCAAGCGCGTAGCCATCTCCTCGACCATGGGTCCGGGCGTCAGGATCGACCCGACATCGGTTACGGCTCCGGCCGCTTAAGTTTTGGCTCGGACCTTGGTCCGTGCTCAATGAATTCCCGGCCCTTCGGGGCCGGGATATCCGGAGAAATCCGGAATTCCTGTCCGAGATTGCAGGTGGTTGTCCCTTAATCACTGTTGCCTGCATGAGACGGGTAAGACCCGAATTCAAAGAAGCCCAGGCTTCAAAGATCTCGGTTCGAGCCTTGGATGCCTTGTGCCACTCAGCCGTCCGGCTGGAGCGCGAGGGGACAGGATCCTCAAGCGTCGCTTGGGATCGCTTCTGATCCCGGGAGGCAAAGGCAACCCGGTAGGGCCCGTTACAAGGTCCTGCCAACTGGAGATAAGCAGTGGAAAGAGCGGAAAAACGCGAATTCGTCACGGAACTGAACGAAGTCTTTAAGGCTTCGGGCTCGGTTGTCGTGGCCCACTATGCTGGTGCTACAGTCGCGCAGATGAACGACTTCCGTTCGAAGATGCGCGCTGCTGGCGGCACCGTCAGAGTCGCGAAGAACCGCCTGGCCAAGATCGCCCTTCAGGGTACGGAAGCGGAAGGGATTTCCAATCTCTTTACCGGTCAGACGCTCATTGCATACAGCAATGACCCGATCACCGCTCCGAAAGTCGTCGTGGATTTCGCCAAGGGCAACGACAAGATCGTTGTACTGGGCGGCGCCATGGGAACAACCACGCTCAACGCCGATGCAGTCAAGTCGCTTGCGACCCTGCCGTCGTTGGACGAACTGCGCGCGAAGCTGCTGGGCATGATCCAGACTCCGGCTACCCGCATCGCAAGTGTTGTTGCAGCACCGGCAAGTCAGCTTGCTCGCGTGTTTTCGGCTTACGCCAAGAAGGACGAAGCCGCGTAAGGCGGTTTTTCGCTGTTTAAAACCAACCGGTTCGAACCGAACAAAAGGAACTGATAAAAATGGCTGATCTCGTAAAGATCGTTGAAGACCTCTCCGCGCTGACCGTTCTGGAAGCCGCAGAACTGTCCAAGCTTCTCGAAGAAAAGTGGGGCGTTTCCGCCGCTGCTCCGGTAGCTGTTGCTGCTGCCGGCGGCGCTGCCGCTGCTGCTGTCGTTGAAGAAGAAAAGACCGAGTTCGACGTCATCCTCGTGGATACTGGCGCGAACAAGATCAACGTCATCAAGGAAGTCCGCGCCATCACCGGCCTCGGCCTCAAGGAAGCCAAGGACCTCGTCGAAGCCGCTCCGAAGGCTGTCAAGGAAGCTGTTTCCAAGGCTGAAGCCGCTGACATCAAGAAGAAGCTTGAAGACGCCGGCGCAAAGGCTGACGTCAAGTAATCTTGAAAACTGCTTTTGGGAGATGGCTTTGCGCCGTCTCCCATTTGCCGTTTTTCCGAACGAATTACCCAAAAGCCGCGGGCAAAACGGCTTTTGGGTAATGGGTTCTTCAAGAGGATGGTTCGACCCGACGACACAAGGCAAACCGGCTGAGTGGACGCGGATGTCGAACGAGATTGAACAAACCCATTGATTGACGGGGTCGCCTGGCCAGCGTTTCCCGTCCGTTGCAGGCCCGGATGCAATTTTGAAGGAGCGACGATGGCTCAGACCCTTTCGTTCAATGGTCGTAGGCGCGTACGCAAGTTTTTTGGTAAGATCCCCGAAGTCGCAGAGATGCCGAACCTCATCGAGGTTCAAAAAGCGTCTTACGATCAATTCCTCATGGTTGAAGAGCCGAAGGGCGGTCGCCCGGACGAAGGCCTTCAGGCCGTGTTCAAGTCGGTATTCCCGATCACCGATTTCTCCGGCGCTTCGATGCTGGAGTTCGTATCCTATGAATTCGAACCGCCGAAGTTCGACGTCGATGAGTGCCGCCAGCGCGACCTGACTTATGCAGCGCCGCTGAAGGTCACTCTCCGCCTCATCGTGTTCGATATCGACGAGGATACCGGCGCCAAGTCCATCAAGGACATCAAGGAGCAGTCCGTCTACATGGGCGATATGCCGCTCATGACCAACAACGGTACCTTCATCGTCAACGGCACCGAGCGCGTGATCGTGTCGCAGATGCACCGTTCGCCGGGCGTCTTCTTCGACCATGACAAGGGCAAGAGCCACTCTTCCGGCAAGCTGCTGTTTGCTGCCCGCGTCATTCCTTACCGCGGCTCCTGGCTCGATATCGAGTTCGACGCCAAGGACATCGTCTTTGCCCGTATCGACCGCCGCCGCAAGATTCCGGTGACGTCGCTGCTGATGGCGCTCGGCATGGACGGCGAAGAAATCCTGTCCACCTTCTATACGACGTCGATGTTTGCTCGCGACGGCGAAGGCTGGCGCATTCCGTTCAAGCCCGAGACGCTGAAGGGCGCCAAGACGATCTCCGACATGGTCGACGCCGATACCGGCGAAGTCGTTGTCGAAGGCGGCAAGAAGCTGACCCCGCGCCTGCTGCGCCAGTTGCAGGACAAGGGCCTCAAGGCTCTCAAGGCCACCAATGACGATCTCTATGGCAGCTATCTCGCCGAAGACATCGTCAACCTGCAGACGGGTGAAATCTACCTCGAAGCAGGCGACGAGATCGACGAAAAGACCCTGCCGATCATCCTGAACGCCGGCTTCGACGAAATCCCGGTACTCGGCATCGACCACATCAACATCGGCGCCTACATCCGTAACACGCTTTCCGCCGACAAGAACGAGAACCGTCAGGACGCTCTGTTCGACATCTATCGCGTCATGCGTCCGGGTGAACCGCCGACGATGGAATCGGCCGAAGCCATGTTCAACTCGCTGTTCTTCGATTCGGAGCGTTACGATCTCTCCGCCGTTGGCCGCGTGAAGATGAATATGCGTCTCGACCTCGATGCCGCAGACACCGTCCGCGTTCTTCGCAAGGAAGACATCTTGGCCGTGGTCAAGATGCTGGTCGAACTGCGCGACGGCAAGGGCGAGATCGACGATATCGACAACCTCGGCAACCGCCGCGTCCGTTCGGTCGGCGAGCTGATGGAAAACCAGTATCGCCTCGGCCTGCTGCGCATGGAGCGCGCGATCAAGGAGCGCATGTCGTCGATCGAAATCGACACCGTCATGCCGCAGGACCTGATCAACGCCAAGCCGGCGGCTGCCGCCGTCCGCGAATTCTTCGGCTCCTCGCAGCTGTCGCAGTTCATGGACCAGGTGAACCCGCTCTCGGAAATCACGCACAAGCGTCGTCTTTCGGCGCTTGGTCCGGGTGGTCTGACCCGCGAGCGCGCCGGCTTCGAAGTCCGCGACGTTCATCCGACGCACTATGGCCGTATCTGCCCGATCGAGACGCCGGAAGGCCCGAACATCGGTCTGATCAACTCGCTCGCGACCTTCGCCCGCGTCAACAAGTACGGCTTCATCGAGAGCCCTTACCGTCGCATCATCGACGGCAAGGTGACCAACGATGTGCTCTACCTCTCCGCCATGGAAGAGGCCAAGTACTACGTGGCACAGGCCAACGCCGAACTTGGCACTGACGGCTCGTTCACGGACGAATTCGTCGTCTGCCGTCACTCCGGCGAAGTCATGCTTGCCCCGCGCGACAACATCAACCTGATGGACGTTTCGCCGAAGCAGCTCGTCTCTGTCGCGGCCGCGCTCATTCCGTTCCTTGAGAACGACGACGCCAACCGCGCGCTCATGGGCTCGAACATGCAGCGTCAGGCTGTGCCGCTTCTGCGCGCGGAAGCGCCGTTCGTCGGCACCGGCATGGAGCCGGTCGTCGCCCGCGACTCCGGCGCTGCTATCGGCGCCCGCCGCGGCGGCGTGGTCGACCAGGTCGATGCTACGCGTATCGTTATCCGCGCCACCGAGGACCTCGATCCGTCGAAGTCCGGCGTCGATATCTACCGCTTGATGAAGTTCCAGCGTTCGAACCAGAACACCTGCGTCAACCAGCGCCCGCTGGTCACCGTCGGTGACGTGGTCAACAAGGGCGACATTCTCGCAGACGGTCCGTCCACCGACCTCGGCGATCTGGCGCTCGGCCGCAACGTGCTCGTCGCGTTCATGCCGTGGAACGGCTACAACTACGAAGACTCGATCCTGCTCTCCGAGCGGATCGTTGCCGACGACGTGTTCACCTCCATTCACATCGAAGAGTTCGAAGTGATGGCGCGTGACACCAAGCTTGGTCCGGAAGAAATCACGCGTGACATTCCGAACGTTTCGGAAGAAGCGCTGAAGAACCTTGACGAAGCCGGCATCGTCTACATCGGCGCCGAAGTTCAGCCTGGCGACATCCTCGTCGGCAAGATCACGCCGAAGGGCGAAAGCCCGATGACGCCGGAAGAAAAGCTCCTGCGCGCCATCTTCGGCGAAAAGGCATCCGACGTTCGCGACACCTCCATGCGCATGCCGCCCGGCACGTATGGCACCGTCGTCGAAGTGCGCGTCTTCAACCGCCACGGCGTTGAAAAGGACGAGCGCGCGATGGCGATCGAGCGCGAGGAAATCGAGCGTCTCGCAAAGGACCGCGACGACGAGCAGGCGATCCTCGACCGTAACGTCTACGGCCGCCTGATCGACATGCTGCGCGGCCAGGTGTCGATTGCCGGTCCGAAGGGCTTCAAGAAGGGCACCGAGCTTTCGAACGCGGTCGTTGCCGAATATCCCCGCTCGCAGTGGTGGATGTTCGCGGTCGAGGACGAGAAGGTTCAGGGCGAACTCGAAGCGCTCCGTGGCCAGTACGACGAATCCAAGTCGCGCCTTGAACAGCGCTTCATGGACAAGGTCGAGAAGGTCCAGCGCGGCGACGAAATGCCTCCGGGCGTCATGAAGATGGTCAAGGTCTTCGTCGCTGTGAAGCGCAAGATCCAGCCTGGCGACAAGATGGCCGGCCGTCACGGCAACAAGGGCGTCGTGTCGCGCATCGTTCCGGTCGAGGACATGCCGTTCCTCGAAGACGGTACGCATGTCGACATCGTGCTCAACCCGCTCGGCGTGCCCTCGCGCATGAACGTCGGCCAGATTCTCGAAACGCACCTGGGCTGGGCTTGCGCCGGCATGGGCCGTCAGATCGGCGATCTGCTCGAAGCCTACAAGGCGTCTGGAAACATCCAGCCGCTGCGTGCGACGATCGACGGCATCGTTGGTCCTGGTCCGAAGGGTGACGAAGTTCGCGAATATGACGACGACTCCGTCGTCCGTCTGGCAGACCAGTGGAAGCGTGGCGTGTCCATCGCAACCCCGGTCTTCGACGGTGCGCACGAAGGCGACGTCAACGCGATGCTGGTGATGGCAGGCCTGAAAGAGAGCGGTCAGTCGACCCTCTACGACGGTCGTACCGGAGAGCAGTTCGACCGCCAGGTAACGGTTGGCTACATCTACATGCTGAAGCTCAACCACTTGGTCGACGACAAGATCCATGCCCGTTCGATCGGTCCGTACTCGCTCGTTACCCAGCAGCCGCTGGGCGGCAAGGCGCAGTTCGGCGGCCAGCGCTTCGGCGAAATGGAAGTCTGGGCTCTGGAAGCTTACGGCGCTGCCTACACGCTGCAGGAAATGCTGACGGTGAAGTCGGACGACGTGGCCGGCCGCACCAAGGTCTACGAAGCGATCGTCCGTGGCGACGATACCTTCGAAGCGGGTATTCCGGAGAGCTTCAACGTTCTCGTCAAGGAAATGCGCTCGCTCGGCCTCAGCGTCGATCTGGAAAACTCCAAGGTCGACGACGTGCACGCGTCAGCCGGCCAGTTGCCGGACGCAGCCGAGTAACATCGATAGGTGCGCGCTGTAACCAGCGCGCACCGTTCCCGTCGGCGCCCCGCCAAAAGTGTGCGGGCCTGGCAGGGACGATTTCGCCGCATTCTGCGGTTATTGTCGTTTTGAGCATCAGTCCGGTTCCCGGGATTTATCGGAACTGATCGCATTTTAGGGCGTCACGCTCATGAAGGAGACAGGCATGAACCAAGAGGTCATGAATCTTTTCAATCCGCAGGTGCCTGCACAAAACTTCGATTCCATCCGGATTTCGATAGCATCGCCGGAGAAGATTCTCTCCTGGTCTTACGGTGAGATCAAGAAGCCGGAGACGATCAACTACCGCACGTTCAAGCCCGAACGCGACGGTCTCTTCTGCGCGCGCATCTTCGGGCCGATCAAGGACTACGAGTGCCTTTGCGGCAAGTACAAGCGCATGAAGTACAAGGGCATCATCTGCGAAAAGTGCGGCGTCGAAGTCACGCTGTCGCGCGTTCGCCGCGAGCGCATGGGTCATATCGAGCTCGCCGCTCCCGTTGCCCACATCTGGTTCCTGAAGTCGCTGCCGAGCCGCATTTCCACGCTGCTCGACATGACGCTGAAGGATGTCGAGCGCGTTCTCTACTTCGAACACTACATTGTCACCGAGCCTGGCCTCACCGCCCTCAAGGAGCACCAGCTCCTGACGGAAGAAGAGTACATGCTCGCCGTCGATGAATACGGCGAAGACCAGTTCACCGCCATGATCGGCGCCGAAGCGATCTACGAGATGCTTGCCAGCATGAATCTCGAAAAGATCGCCGGCGACCTGCGCGCCGAGCTTGCCGACACGACGTCGGACCTCAAGCAGAAGAAGCTGATGAAGCGCCTGAAGATCGTCGAGAACTTTCTGGAATCGGGCAACCGTCCGGAATGGATGATCATGAAGGTCGTTCCGGTGATCCCGCCGGACCTGCGCCCGCTCGTTCCGCTGGATGGCGGCCGCTTCGCGACGTCGGACCTCAACGACCTCTATCGCCGCGTCATCAACCGTAACAACCGCCTGAAGCGCCTGATCGAACTGCGTGCGCCGGGTATCATCATCCGCAACGAAAAGCGCATGCTGCAGGAATCTGTCGACGCGCTCTTCGACAACGGCCGCCGCGGCCGCGTCATCACCGGCGCCAACAAGCGTCCGCTGAAGTCGCTCTCCGACATGCTCAAGGGCAAGCAGGGCCGTTTCCGCCAGAACCTGCTCGGCAAGCGCGTCGATTATTCCGGCCGTTCGGTCATCGTGACCGGTCCGGAACTGAAGCTGCACCAGTGCGGCCTGCCGAAGAAGATGGCGCTCGAACTGTTCAAGCCGTTCATCTACGCGCGCCTCGACGCCAAGGGTTATTCCTCGACCGTCAAGCAGGCTAAGAAGCTGGTCGAAAAAGAAAAGCCGGAAGTCTGGGATATCCTCGACGAGGTCATCCGCGAGCATCCGGTTCTCTTGAACCGCGCACCGACGCTGCACCGCCTGGGCATCCAGGCCTTCGAACCCATCCTGGTCGAAGGCAAGGCTATCCAGCTGCATCCGCTCGTCTGCACGGCCTTCAATGCCGACTTCGACGGTGACCAGATGGCCGTTCACGTGCCGCTGTCGCTCGAAGCCCAGCTTGAAGCCCGCGTGCTGATGATGTCGACCAACAACATTCTGCACCCGGCAAACGGCGCGCCGATCATCGTTCCGTCGCAGGACATGGTTCTCGGACTCTACTATCTGTCGATCCTGAACCAGAACGAGCCGGGCGAAGGCATGGCTTTCTCCGACCTCGGCGAACTGCATCACGCGCTTGAAAACAAGGTCGTGACGCTGCATTCGAAGATCCGCGGCCGCTTCAAGTCGGTTGACGAGGATGGCAAGCCCTATTCGAAGATCTACGAGACGACGCCTGGGCGTCTGCTCATCGGCGAACTGCTGCCGAAGAACTTCAAGGTGCCGTTCGACATCTGCAACCAGGAAATGACCAAGAAGAACATCTCCAAGATGATCGACACGGTCTACCGCCATTGCGGCCAGAAGGACACGGTCATTTTCTGCGACCGCATCATGCAGCTCGGTTTCGCGCATGCCTGCCGCGCCGGCATCTCGTTCGGCAAGGACGACATGGTGATCCCGGACACCAAGGCGAAGATCGTCGGCGATACCGAAGCGCTCGTGAAGGAATACGAACAGCAGTACAATGACGGCCTGATCACTCAGGGCGAAAAGTACAACAAGGTCGTCGACGCCTGGGGCAAGGCCACCGAGAAGGTCGCCGACGAAATGATGGCCCGCATTAAGGCCGTCGAGTTCGACGAAAAGACCGGTCGTCAGAAGCCGATGAACTCGATCTACATGATGTCGCACTCCGGCGCCCGTGGTTCTCCGAACCAGATGCGTCAGCTGGGCGGCATGCGCGGCCTCATGGCCAAGCCGTCGGGCGAAATCATCGAGACGCCGATCATCTCGAACTTCAAGGAAGGCCTGACCGTGAACGAGTACTTCAACTCGACGCACGGCGCCCGTAAGGGTCTGGCAGACACCGCCTTGAAGACCGCGAACTCGGGCTACCTGACTCGCCGTCTCGTCGACGTCGCGCAGGATTGCATCGTCAACTCGGTCGACTGCGGCACCGAATCCGGCCTCACCATGACGGCGATCGTCGATGCCGGTCAGGTCGTCGCCTCGCTCGGCGCCCGTATCCTCGGCCGCACCGCGCTCGACAACATCGATCATCCGGTCACGGGTGAGCGCATCGCCGACGCGGGCAAGATGATCCTCGAGCCCGACGTCATCGAAATCGAGAAGGCTGGTATCCAGTCGATCCGTATCCGCTCGGCGCTGACCTGCGAAATCCAGACGGGCGTCTGCTCGGTCTGCTACGGCCGCGACCTCGCGCGCGGTACGCCGGTCAACATGGGTGAGGCAGTGGGTGTCATCGCCGCACAGTCGATCGGCGAGCCGGGCACGCAGCTGACCATGCGTACGTTCCACCTTGGTGGTACGGCAACCGTGGTCGACCAGTCGTTCCTGGAAGCCTCGTACGAAGGTACGGTGCAGATCAAGAACCGCAACATGCTGCGTAACTCCGATGGCAACCTCGTTGCCATGGGCCGTAACATGGCGGTTCAGATCCTCGACGAACGTGGTGTCGAGCGCTCATCGCAGCGGGTCGCCTACGGTTCGAAGATCTATGTGGACGATGGCGATAAGGTGAAGCGCGGACAGCGTCTCGCCGAGTGGGACCCCTACACCCGTCCGATGATGACGGAACTGGCCGGTACCGTACACTTCGAAGACGTCGTCGACGGCCTCTCGGTTCTCGAAGCGACCGACGAGTCGACCGGCATCACCAAGCGTCAGGTTATCGACTGGCGCTCGACGCCGCGCGGCTCCGACCTGAAGCCGGCGATCGTCATCAAGGACGCCAGCGGCAACGTCGCCAAGCTTGCGCGCGGTGGCGACGCACGCTTCCTGCTTTCGGTCGACGCGATCCTGTCGGTCGAGCCGGGCACGAAGGTGTCTCAGGGTGACGTTCTCGCGCGTTCGCCGCTCGAAAGCGCCAAGACCAAGGACATCACCGGTGGTCTGCCGCGTGTGGCCGAACTGTTCGAAGCGCGTCGTCCGAAGGACCATGCCATCATCGCAGAGATCGATGGTACGATCCGCCTCGGCCGCGACTACAAGAACAAGCGCCGCGTCATCATCGAGCCGGCGGAAGACGGTGTCGAACCGGTCGAGTACCTGATCCCGAAGGGCAAGCCCTTCCACCTTCAGGACGGCGACTATATCGAAAAGGGTGACTACATCCTCGACGGTAACCCGGCGCCGCACGACATCCTGGCGATCAAGGGCGTGGAAGCCTTGGCTTCCTACCTCGTCAATGAAATCCAGGAAGTCTATCGCTTGCAGGGCGTTGTCATCAACGACAAGCACATCGAAGTGATTGTTCGTCAGATGCTGCAGAAGGTGGAAATCACCGATGCGGGCGACAGCCAGTACATCGTCGGCGACAACGTCGACCGTATCGAGCTGGACGACACCAACGACTCGTTGATCGAAGTCGGCAAGAAGCCCGCCTATGGCGACCCGGTTCTGCTCGGCATCACCAAGGCGTCGCTGCAGACCCCGTCGTTCATCTCCGCCGCGTCCTTCCAGGAAACGACGAAGGTGCTGACGGAAGCCGCGATCGCCGGCAAGACCGACGGCCTGCAGGGCCTCAAGGAGAACGTCATTGTCGGCCGCCTTATCCCGGCCGGTACCGGTGGTACGATGACGCAGATCCGCCGCATCGCGACGGCTCGCGACGAGATGATCCTCGAGGAGCGCCGCAAGGGCACGGGTGCCGCGGTGGCAACGCCGATGCTGCAGGACATGGCCGGCGAAAGCGCTCCGGCCGCCGAATAATCGGTAGGCTCCGCCTAACAATAGAAGCCGCCGGAAGCAATTCCGGCGGCTTTTTTCATGCTCCTTTCGCTGGCGCGCCAACGTCATGCCAGCTCGCAGAGAAGAAAAGCGGCCGGAGTTGCCTCCAGCGGCTTTTCAATGTCGAACTTTGTTTGATGCAGTCTTTTAAAGGCCAAGAACCTGGCGAAGCTCCGCCTTGGCGGCTTCGAACTCAGTCTTGTAGTCGGCATGCGTCATGATCGTCTGAGCGATCACTGTACCGGCGATGCGGCCCGCCTCGATGTCGGTCTGGTAGTGGATGCCGCCGACGATGCGGTTATGGCCGTACTCCCAGGCCCGCGCCATGATCGCCGGCTTCTTCTCCGGCACCATGTTTGAGAGAACGATACCCATGAGCGTTCCAACCGTCGTGTGGCCGGACGGATAGGCGCCGGACTTCGACAGCGGGACGACCGGCTTTACAAGATCGCTATAGAGATGCGGGCGGGGGCGCTTCCAGACGTCCTTGGCGGGATCGACGACGGCGCCCTCGGTCTCGACGACGCGGTCGAAGAAGGCGCTAAACTTCGGCAGGTTTTCCTTGGTGAACTTCGGATCGTTTATCACGTCCGAGAAGCGCCAGACGTTTTCCTCGGCATCCGCGATGGCCCGGGCTTCCATCTCAGGAGTGCGGGTCACCTGAATGGTAAGGATTTCCCCGAGTTCCGCCTTCATCTGTGCGGAATCGTTGGCGGGCGGCGGCGGCAGGAGGTCAATGAGGTTGATCTCCTTCGCATCGGAAAATGGCTTTGCGTCATCGGCGAACACTGGCGATGCAATGGCAATGGCAAGGGCAACGCTGACGGCGAAAATCTTGGTGAAACTGGGCATGTCGGCTCCTTTAATTCAATGTCCCGCCGCGCAACTATCAGCCGCGTGTTCCATCCATGTGACAAGGGAGAGGAGACGCACTGAAAAAACCGCCGGAGACACCGCCGGCGTTCTTCACGCTTGTATAAGTGGGAGAATTCATTGGGCTGCTTGCGTCAGCGCTTGGATGCCAATTCGCCAGCCATCCGCGTCAACAATGTCAGCGACGCACGAAAGTCATCTGTGATAGCAATGGCTTAGCGGGGCATCTTAACTCGCGCGGCTCAGGCAAAGCGGATGATGGACACTTCGCCTTGAAGGGCGCCCTGATATGCGGAGGCGTGCGGTTCTTCTTCCGGAATTTCGGTAATCATGCCGATCTGGTCGAGGTCTGCTTCGATAAAACCTTCCTCGGCAAGCGCATTCAAGGCCTCGCGCACGGCGGTGTCGTCGTCCGGAGCCTTTAACATGACGTGCAGATCGGTGCCCTCGCTTCCGTCTGTCTCATATCCCTTACCGATGATGATGAAGACCATTGGGCCGTCATACTTGTTGTCGTTGTCAGGCGTGGTGATCATCAATCTTCCTTAGGCACTGTGGCGATTCGCCTTCTACGAATCTCCGGTTGTCCAATTTGTCCCTGGGACGCGTTTCGCGATTCTTTACAGACTTTTCGGCGAAATGCCTAAATTTATATTGCATGGCTGCCTCGCGGATGCCACATCGAGGCGCGAAATGCCTGCAGGGCAGGGGGTTCAGGCCTCCGGGCCGAAGATAATTTCTTAACCGGCCTTGACGAAGCGGCGTTAAACCAGTAGTACCGCCGCCATCGGATCCCATGTGAGGTTTGGCTGTTCGGAGCGACGCGCTCTGGAGTTCGTCTCAAACAAGGTTCCAAACGCACGTTGAAGACAGAATGCTGCACGCATGACGCACTGTTGCGTCCTCTGCTTATGGTGGTCCATCTGCGAAAGCGGGTCGGGCCACTCTTTGCGCATTGAGGTGATTGTTCGTGTGGAGTGCCGGAGACGGCGAATAGAAGCCCGTAAGGGTGTCGAGACAAGATTTTGCAAGGGATGGTTGAATGCCTACCGTAAACCAGCTGATCCGCAAGCCTCGCCAGGCGCAGGTAAAGCGTAATAAGGTTCCCGCTCTCCAGGAGAACCCGCAGAAGCGCGGTGTTTGCACCCGCGTCTACACGACGACGCCGAAGAAGCCGAACTCGGCTCTGCGTAAGGTCGCAAAGATCCGCCTGACCAACGGCTTTGAAGTCATTGGTTACATCCCCGGCGAAGGTCATAACCTTCAGGAGCACTCCGTGGTCATGATCCGCGGCGGCCGCGTGAAGGACCTTCCGGGTGTTCGCTACCACATCATCCGCGGCGTTCTCGATACCCAGGGTGTCAAGAACCGCAAGCAGCGCCGTTCGAAGTACGGTGCGAAGCGTCCGAAGTAATTCGGTTTCATAAAATCCGGCGCTGCGCGAGGTTCTCCGCGTTATAAAGCGCATCAACAGTTTGAGAGACAAAAAGTATGTCCCGTCGTCACAGAGCAGAGAAGCGCGAAATCAACCCGGATCCGAAGTTCGGTGATCTGGTTGTAACCAAGTTCATGAACGCGATCATGCTGCACGGTAAGAAGTCCGTCGCTGAAAACATCGTTTACGGTGCATTCGACAACGTGCAGGGCAAGTCCAAGCAGGAGCCGCTCGGCGTGTTCCATCAGGCTCTGGACAACATTGCGCCGCACGTCGAAGTGCGCTCGCGCCGCGTTGGTGGTGCGACCTACCAGGTTCCCGTCGATGTTCGTCCGGAGCGCCGCCAGGCCCTCGCCATTCGCTGGCTGATCGCCGCCGCCCGCAAGCGCAACGAAACTACCATGGTCGATCGCCTCTCGGGTGAACTTCTGGACGCCGCCAACAACCGCGGCAGCGCGGTTAAGAAGCGCGAAGACACGCACAAGATGGCAGATGCCAACCGTGCGTTCTCGCACTATCGCTGGTAATCGAACGGTATCAAAAGGCAGTCCACAATGGCTCGCGAATACAAAATCGAAGACTACCGAAATTTCGGTATTATGGCGCATATCGACGCCGGCAAGACCACGACGACCGAGCGTATTCTTTATTACACCGGCAAGTCGCACAAGATCGGTGAAGTTCACGATGGCGCAGCCACGATGGACTGGATGGAGCAGGAGCAGGAGCGCGGCATCACGATCACGTCTGCCGCCACCACGACCTACTGGAAGGGCCGTGACGGCAAGACGCGCCGCTTCAACATCATCGACACCCCCGGCCACGTCGACTTCACGATCGAAGTCGAGCGTTCGCTGCGCGTTCTCGACGGTGCGATCGCCCTTCTCGATGCCAACGCCGGCGTAGAGCCGCAGACGGAAACCGTCTGGCGTCAGGCTGAGAAGTACAACGTTCCGCGCATGATCTTCTGCAACAAGATGGACAAGACCGGCGCCGACTTCTATCGCTCGGTCGAGATGATCAAGACCCGTCTCGGCGCGACCGCTGTTGTCATGCAGCTGCCGATCGGCGCTGAAACCGAGTTCAAGGGCGTTATCGACCTGATCGAGATGAATGCTCTCGTCTGGCGCGACGAATCGCTCGGCGCTCAGTGGGACGTCGTCGAAATCCCGGAAGACATGAAGGCCAAGGCCGAGGAATATCGCGAAAAGCTGATCGAGGCCGTTGTCGAGATCGACGAGGCCGCGATGGAAGCCTACCTCGAAGGCAACATGCCCGACAACGAACAGATCCGCGCGCTCGTTCGCCGCGGCACGATCGACGTCAAGTTCCACCCGATGTTCTGCGGCACCGCCTTCAAGAACAAGGGTGTTCAGCCGCTGCTCGACGCGGTTGTTGACTACCTGCCGTCGCCGCTCGACATTCCGGCGATCAAGGGCATCGACTTCAAGACCGAAGCCGAGATCGAGCGTCATGCAGACGACAGCGAGCCGCTGTCCATGCTCGCGTTCAAGATCATGAACGACCCCTTCGTCGGTTCGCTGACGTTTGCACGCATCTACTCGGGCAAGCTCGAAAAGGGCACGTCCGTGATGAACACGGTCAAGGACAAGCGCGAGCGCGTCGGCCGCATGCTGCAGATGCACTCCAACTCGCGTGAAGACATCGAAGAAGCCTTCGCAGGCGACATCGTTGCTCTCGCAGGTCTCAAGGAAACCACCACGGGCGACACGCTTTGCGACCCGTTGAAGCCGGTTATCTTGGAGCGCATGGAGTTCCCCGAGCCGGTCATCCAGATCGCTATCGAGCCGAAGTCCAAGGGCGACCAGGAAAAGATGGGCCTCGCGCTCAACCGCCTGGCAGCTGAAGACCCGTCCTTCCGCGTGAAGACGGATCAGGAATCCGGCCAGACGATCATCGCCGGCATGGGCGAACTTCACCTGGACATCATCGTCGACCGTATGCGTCGCGAGTTCAAGGTCGAAGCCAACGTCGGTGCGCCGCAGGTTGCTTACCGTGAGACGATCACGCGTCAGCACGAAGAAGACTACACGCACAAGAAGCAGTCCGGTGGTACCGGTCAGTTCGCACGCGTCAAGATCGTCTTCGAACCGAACCCGGAAGGCGAAGAATTCAAGTTCGAATCCAAGATCGTCGGCGGTGCTGTTCCGAAGGAATACATCCCGGGCGTTCAGAAGGGTATCGAAAGCGTTCTGTCCTCCGGTCCGCTGGCTGGCTTCCCGATGCTCGGCGTCAAGGCGACGCTCATCGACGGCGCCTTCCACGATGTCGACTCGTCGGTCCTGGCGTTCGAAATCGCTTCGCGTGCCTGCTTCCGTGAAGCAGCCAAGAAGGCTGGCGCTCAGCTGCTCGAGCCGATGATGAAGGTTGAAGTCGTGACGCCGGAAGACTATGTCGGCGACGTCATTGGCGACCTCAACTCCCGTCGTGGCCAGATCCAGGGCCAGGAGAGCCGCGGTATCGCCGTGGTCATCGCCGCCAACGTTCCGCTGGCGAACATGTTCAAGTACGTCGATAACCTGCGCTCCATGTCGCAGGGTCGCGCTCAGTACACGATGACCTTCGATCACTACGCGCCGGTCCCGTCGAACGTAGCGACCGAAATCCAGGCAAAGTATTCCGGTCAGAAGTGACCGGAATACCAATTGACCGATAAAGAGAAATCATCCCCTGGCGGGAAAAGATAGTGGAGAGCCGAGATGGCAAAGAGTAAGTTTGAGCGCAACAAGCCGCACGTTAACATCGGCACGATCGGCCACGTTGACCATGGCAAGACGTCTCTGACGGCAGCGATCACGAAGTACTTCGGCGAGTACAAGGCGTACGACCAGATCGACGCGGCCCCGGAAGAAAAGGCCCGCGGCATCACCATTTCGACGGCACACGTCGAGTATGAAACCGCTGCCCGCCACTACGCTCACGTTGACTGCCCCGGCCACGCCGACTACGTCAAGAACATGATCACCGGTGCGGCGCAGATGGACGGCGCGATCCTGGTTTGCTCGGCCGCCGACGGCCCGATGCCGCAGACCCGCGAGCACATCCTGCT
>NZ_JBFRDU010000057.1:0-21469 GCF_052113965.1 Rhizobium sp. RAF56 | reverse complement strand
GGCTCGTGAGAAGCGGGCGCAAGGCCTGCCACCTCCGGATTGATCGGGTTTCCGTTCTTGTCGAGTGTGCCGAAGACCACATAGGTGTGGCCATAGCTCAACGCATAACGCGAGCGAAATTCGATAAAATGCCGGTTTGCGGCGACCTGCTTCGGCGCGGCCGCTGACAAATTGTTGCTATCTGATGTGAAACGTGGCTGGGGGGGCTTGTCTTCCGTCTGGCAGGACGCCAGCGCGCATGCCATCGCAATCACAAGCGACAGACGGCCTTTTCCAAGGGTCATCAAACGCTCCATCTACTGCCCTGACGAGCACGGGGGTGAAACCAGCGATCTGCCATTCTTGCAGCCGGGGATGAACAGAGATCAAGTCTGGCGGGCTAAAGGGGAAGGCCCAGGTTGGCCCTTCCCCTAATCGAAGGCCAACTTACTTGTAGACTGCTGCCGCTGCTGGCGGCGGGGCCTTGCCTTTTCCTTTGCCAATGTCCCACCCGCAGGCACTAAGATTGGCAACGGCAAACAATGCGATAATCACGACTACAATTCTGCTCATCAAGAAGTCCTCTTTTGCCTCGGGGGTAGCTTATGGAAAGCAACAATTTGCATGTAGGGTCAACGCCACCTTTGGCCAGTGTAGAAAGGACACAGTTTGTAGCTTCGCTACATTCATAGTTACCAAGCAACCGATATGGCATTCCGATCGAGTATTAGACTATAAATGACAGTGCAACGGTGCTGAAATGGGCACGCCTAGAGCGATCGATCGTCCGTTGATTCGCTGCGGTCGGCTCGTCCACACGGCATCAAAAGCGGCAAATTAGGCAAAGCCCTCCCATCGCGGCCAGTCGGAAAACAACACATCGATAGCGTTGTGGGTAGAGTTGACGGGCCGACGATGGCCGTCGCGGTAGATGAGGATGGTTTTGCCCCAGGCTCCTGGCAATGCGGTTTGCACGACGAGCGTCCTTTTCCCGTCTGGGGCCCGCCCCGCGACCGCACGAGCCTGTAGACGAGGTTCGCGAACGTGTCGTCTCAGGGCAAAGTTCCGTTTGCAGTCAGATACTTCCATTAGTAGAAAACCGGTGATCAACGCCTGATCTATTGTTGGGCTTTCCTATCTCTCGATTGCTTCGTGCGGCTTGCCTCGTGCCGTTTAATATTTGATGTCCCGGGACTGCTGACGGCCCTGTTGTTTGGTGTGCCGCTTGTCCTGACGGCATGCCGCGTTGCTTTTCTCATTCGCGGCACGGCAGTCCTGCTTTGTCACTCGGGAATTCTGGCGCGTCTCTTGTTTCACATCTCGCCCAGCTCTGCGTTGTTGGGCTTGTTCTGTCGCCGATGATATCCCGGCTGAGCTAGCAAGGAATGTCATTGCCACTAAGGCGTTGAGTAGAGGCTTCAATGAACGCATTTTAATATCCCTCTGGAAAGCTTCCCGAAACCAGCCTTCTGACCGGCAGTTCTCATCTAGGGCAGCAACGGTGGTCAGCAAGCGGACGTAGAATAAAAACCAAGCCTGACTTATATTTCTAGTAAGTAGGTTTGTGGTCGTCCATGGCTCTGTTGAAAGCGTTGCCGATGGATATTTTGTAGCTGCTCGTTTCCCGCAAAGAATTGTTGCCTGCAACAATCGCGGCTAGCCACAACAATTCTCAAGATTTAATGGAATTAGGCGCGGCTACTGACGGTATCAGGACTCTGAACGTCTACCTCGAGGTTAACCGTCACACCTCAAGGCCTTCTGCGCCCCCTCTAAACTCGTACTGCCAGAGGAGCAGACAAGGACATTGTTGAGAAATATCTCGCGAAGCACCCGGAAGACGCCGACGGGCCATGCCTGTTTCCGCTCGTCATCCTCAACACCCTCATCGACAAGTTCCCTTGCAAGCAGAACGCCACAAGAGGCGGACAGTAACCCGTTGCACTACCAGCAAGTTGCCCTTCAGCCACACCTTATGGCAATTGCCGGAGCTACCTCTTTCGACGGATTTCACCGAATCACTGCCGCCGCTAGCTTCGACGAGTGGGGGGCTAATGGGCGAAGAAAACCGGCACGGCGTAAGGTATTCGTGCCGGTATCTTTTCACTTCTGGAAAGCAGAACATTGTATTTCTGTCCGAATAGAACTTAGCAAGGCTGGGCAGGGAAGAGCAGTTTAACTAACCAATGCAAAGCTGGCGAGCTAATTAGTTGACTTGCCGCGCTGCCCTCCGTTCGCTTGTTCAGCTTAACTAAGGCGGCGTCGGACGGTTGAGCGTTCTTCTGCTGGCGCTTTGCGAATTCGTGGGCCGTCACAATCCATTCCGACCATTGCTCAAGCTGGCGAGTTCCAAATCATGGAGGAATTGCCTTTGTGGTCATGAGCTTGCCGCGCTTGAGCGTTTTTGCCGCCCCGACCGCTGGCATCCCGGATTCAGTTCCAATTAACCAACCTCACTGCCTTGTCGTCAGGAAAACCACAATGCCTTGCTCTTGCCACTGACCAATCGTACGCGAGTCACTGGTTAGTCGACAGTGATTGCAGATGCTTGGGCAAAAGTTGAGTTGAGTGATCTGAAGCGGCTGGGGTCGCTATTTTGGGGGACGACTTGCGCGGTTGGGACCACAAAACAAAGGCCGGGATCATCTTAATTTGTCGATTCGTACTGAGCTGTGGGATTGCCGTGATCCTTGTGTTCCTCGAGGGGTGCGCTACAAGGCCGGAAGCGGGGTTCTTGAAACCAGTTTCTGCGCCTGCTCCGGGTGCCAGCAAGCATACAATATTAGTGGCGACGACGCGCGAGCGTGATTCCAGGCCGGGTACGCTGTTTAATGGCAATCGGTCTGGGACGCTCGCCTTTGCGACACTTACCGTCTCCGTCCCGCCCAAGCATGCGGATGGGCAAATTGAGTTGGCGTCATCGCCTCCTGGAAATCCTCAGACGGATTTTGTCGTACGAGAAGCTGCCTATATCGACAGCGAGAAGGCATTCGTTCAAACGTTGAATGCAAGGTTGGATGAGCAGCCGCGTGGCAAACGAAAAGTCCTGCTATTCATTCACGGCTACAATACGAATTTCGCAGAGGGACTGTACCGTTTCGCGCAAATCGTTCACGACTCAGGATCCTCCGCCGTTCCCGTTCTTTTCACCTGGGCTTCAAAGGGAAGTTTCACCGACTATGTCTACGACAATAACAGCGCGACAATCGCGCGAGATGACCTGGAACACACCCTCCATTTGATCGCCGCTAGCGACGCTGACGAGATTAATATCGTCGCCCATTCGATGGGGAACTGGGCAACGGTGGAAGCTATCCGGCAAATCAAGATATCGGGTGATATGGCGGGTGCGAACAAGATCGGGGCCGTGGTTTTGGCCTCTCCCGACATCGATCTCGATGTATTCAAATCCGAGATGAAACGTATCGGGCGTCCCCGCAAACCCTTTTTCATCATCATATCGAAGGACGACCAGGCCCTGCGGGTTTCCAGACTGATTGCCGGAGGAAAGCCTCGGCTCGGAGCAGACAGTGACGTGCAAGAGTTGGCGTCGTTGGGGGCGATCGTGATCGATTTGACGACCCTGAAGGGGGCCGACGCGTTGAACCACGCGAAATTTGCCCAGCTGGCCAGCGTAGCGCCGGAGTTGGCCCACGTTCTGCAGGAGGGCATAGCGTCCAGCGCGGCTGGAATGCCTAAAAGCGAAGCTGCGATTGGGGGGCCGCTCGCTTCGTTCATTACTCTGCCGGTGAGGATTATAGCCGCTCCAGCGCGGATCGTTGCGGGGGCTCAATAGAATGCAAGTAAGGCTCGGCTAGAAATCTGGCCCGGCCAACATTCTTGTTCGTCGGGCCAGACTACGCGCCAGATCAATGGCAGACGTGTACTTTTTCCACGACGACATGCCCGTTTTGATGATGGTGCTCAATGGTCTTCATGTAGCAGTTGTCGGGGTGGTGGTGATGGTAGTATTGGGCTCCATGCATCGAATGGTGATAGTGTTCGTCCGGATACATATTTGCCGCTTGAGTTGGGACCGCAATTGAAGCCACCGAAAACATAGCGATGGCGGATGCGGCTATCAGATTTCTCATTCTTTTGTGCTCCGTACTGCGAGGATAGTGACCGTGCTAAACGGCTCGTTGAGTACGAAGTTCCGATGTTCCTTGGCCGGGGAAAAACTGAGTGCGCGGTCACAGCCCTGACGGTCATTTTTTGCGTGATAAGCGCCGATAGCGGGGCCAGCTACACAGCCAGGACCTGGGGGAAAACGCTTCTCATCTCCCGCGACGGCCATCTCCGGCCGGTTACATCTGCTCACGAAGCGATTGAGGTGTTGTTTTTCGACTGGCCTCGCTGGGATGGCCCCGCCTATTTTTCCGCTTTTGATGCGTGTGGAAGAGCCGAGCGAGGTGAATCAACGGAGAAGCTTGCCCGCTCCGCGTTCATCCTCGCAGCAATCGAGGCAGGTCTCTATTTCGAGATACAAGCATAAAGCTCCCCAAGAAACATCCGTTAACTTGGTCGCTTTGACGACGCCATTCGGTCGCGTGCCTGTTCCCGTTGCTCACGACAGGCCGGGCCACCCAAATGAACCTCTCCCAAGTTTACATTTACGCCTTCCGGGTCATTTTATGTGGCGGCAGTCGGAGATAGCTTCACAATCGTTAGGGACTGGGGACAAAAGCCACCGATGCGGGCGTAGATGAAATCGTATCGGTGGCTTTCTCAAGCGCCTCATGAGGCCCAGGTCGGCCTGGCAGACCTAGCGCTCACACACCAGATTGCACGGCCGCGACTGTTTCGGGGGCTTTGGCGCATATCCGAAGGTCAGAAAGGGCGAGGGTCGCTTCGGTGATATCGCGCAACGCAAGAAGTTTTTGTTCCATGACTGCTTGCCCTCTAACTGGAGGTTCATCCTGCCCTGATTTTGGGGAGACGGCCGCAACGTCCGCTCTCTAAATGTTCCACGTTGCGTTACGAGTCAAGCGATGGTGATGGCTCACTTTCAAATATCATTGCTCACGGGCGGGGAGCCCACTTTTTCGCATATCGAGAACAGAGGGAGACCTAGTGGCGAATTGCTATCCCAGCGGCCTTAGCAGCCTTCATGAACTCGGAGCGAGCCTTCACCGGAGATCCATCATTCTCCATGGCATCCAGACATGCCTTACAGGCTCGCTCAAACGGCTTGCTCTTCTGCATCTCATAGGACCAATGCTCCAGGAGTGCCAAAGAGGCATCCGCTACTGAGGCGATAGGCCGGTAGACATGCGGAGGGTGGAGGCAGAGCTCAACGAGCCTGAAGGTGGGATTAGCCATGGTCTCTCCTGTTTGTATTGGAGTCCTTTGGGCGCTAGGCCAGCCTCCCATAGCAATCGACTAGGTTGACGTTTGTCAATATGCCCTTGTGTGGTGCCGCCCGCGGGTCTCTGTGGAACAAACTTGCGGCATCAGGTAGCAAAGACCACCAAAAAAGACTTATCCATCTGACTTAGAAAGAAATTCCAGAAATCCGAGAATGCAGCTGACGTTGGTCGCGCTCGTGCAGCGTTGCCTGTGAGCCGTTACCGCGTTTAATCCGGAAAGCGCCAGGAGCAGTCATTTCCCGACGTTACCTCACTCGGAAGCGACTGGTTCCTGAAACTTCCACTTCCAGAATATTGGCGCGGGGACGGTAGAGCCTGACGGTATAGTTCCAGCCCGGCAGCAGCTTTGCACGTGTTGCTTGGTGCCCTTCGAGCAAGATTTTGTGATTGAGGCTGCAACGAGCATTGCGATTCCTCAAACGTCCCTCCTCAGAAGGTGTATCAATTGTATGGATCCGATGCGGGCTGCCTGCCCGTCTCCGCTGATCTTCGCGGGGTATTGTCCAGATCATGATGGATTTTCAGAGTTTGCAGGATGCCGAGAGACTTGCGCTGGCGGTCGTCAACACCATCCACGATCCCCTTCTCGTTCAGCGCGAGTAGCCAACGACGTCCGCGACGACGATTGCTGCAAGACGGCGCTGGACGCGTTCTTCGGCCATTTTGGCAATTGTACCGGAGGAGATGGAACTTCACCGATGGTATCTGCGCCTTGGGTAGAAGTCCATTGAGCGGCTTTTGATCTGGGGAAGCTGGCGGATGCCCTGCCGGATGATGTGCTGTTGGGGGTGGGCGAGGAGGAACCGCGCCGGTAGCATGATCATGACGTTGCGCGCAAATCCCTTTCCACAACAACGGCATCGCCCTTCTTCTTCGGGTGGCCTGATACTTGTAAATCAGTCCAGTCCACGGCTTCCTTCTCAAGTGCACCACGGATCGCGATGGCCGATCCACGGGCGCGCCAGGCCCTCATTGATCAATGTGTCTCCGATCGAGACGCCATCTCTTTGGACGACCCGGAGCTTGCGGCCGTACTTGTCCTCGTCGCGGTCAATCGAAGCCAGCGTGAACGGGCCGGCATTGAGAAGGGTTTGCAGCCGGTCCTTGGCTTTCAAGCCGAGTTGCTTTTCGTAGTCGCAGCGCGGTGGGCTGAGCTCCGGCGTATCAATGTCAGCTATCCTGATCTTCGTGCCGCCAAGCCAAAATGTGTCGCCGTCGACGACGCAGTTGATCCCCGCGCCGGCGTCGCACGCCCCGAAGGTAGCAGCTTGCACATCAGACGTTAACGGCGCTGCGGCGAAAGTCGCTGCGTGAGGTCGTCCTCCACCTTCCACCCATTGCACAACTGCAATAAACCCGATTGCAGACAACGCTAGTAGCAATTGCACTTCGCGCCACCGCCAACTCCGCCGACGGTAAGCCTTGCGCGGCTGCGGTCGCCGCTGCTTGCGGTTCATTCCAGTAATATCACCCATGGTCCCCACCCCGTTGCACGGCCACGTTAGATCGGTGGTGGTTTCGAAACTGCTCACGAGGCGGAAGGCATTTTAGCGATCCATACGACGGCAGCTTGCCTTGGCCGCCTTATGAGTTTGGCATGACGCGCGGCTGTCAGCCGGTACGCCTTAGTGGCAGGGGAACTTGTCGGCAAGTGCACGCCGTACGGCTGACGTGCCATCTAGAGAGCGCTGCTCCGCCTTCTTGTTGAGGAATTTGGCAACGATCTCTGTTAGCTCTTCGGCTTTCAAGTTGCTGACGGTGGCGGGAAAGCAGAATTTTGGCATCTTCTCGTCGAAATAGACGCGATCACCTTCGATCTCGTAGGCATCGAATGCAGCCATGACATAGCCGTAACAGGTGCCCGCCTTCATTGCGTCCACTGGACTGCCAATGCGATTGCCCGCGCGACGCATCTTCAGGAAAGCGCGGCAGTTCTCAGCCAGATCGGCCGCCCGCATGTAGTTCGCCACCCACCCTTCCGGCGTCTGCTGTGGCGGTGCTTCAGTCTGCGGCTGAGGTTCAGCGTGGACGGCGGCCGCCAACAGCAATGCAGATACGGCTCCCAAAATTCGCATCGCATCCTCCCATTTTGGGGATCGTCACATGGAACCTCGGCGGGATGAAGACTTGACGACGGTGCGGTCGCCCACCGTACCAGTGTCTGGCCCTAGCAGGACTACCAATCACGGCCTTGAGTCCGTCGGAATTAGAATGCTCGGCCGGGCACCCTGGCCGACCCAACAAAGAAACTGCAGTGGTAACAGCACAAGGACCACCGGAAACGACTTATCCATCTGAATTGGAATGAAATTCCAACAAAACTGCCGAGAATGCAGCTGACGTTGGTCGCGCTCGTGCACCGTTGCCTGTGAGCCGTCATCGTGTTTACTTGGCCTCGACTGGTTCCGGAAACTTCCACTTCCCTTCCAGAATATTGGCGTGGGGACGGTAGAGCCTGACGGTACAGTTCCAGCCCGGCATGGCGGGCGGGCAATTAACTACCTTGCCATCGCGGCCGCCAAATTGGATGTAAGTCGAGCCATCCGCACCCTTGCACCGACGATCCTCCTAGTCCCTGTAGATCGGGAACTTGGGCCCAGCGCCAATTCCATTTTCAGCGTTGTTGCGACGGGAGTCGTCGCATCGAATTCCTACCGGGCGGCTGAACTGACCCGAAACGAGCGAGCCTTGTCGCCCGAGCCAATTCTCAAGACCAATGCGCTCCGTAGATGCGACAAGATTTTACCAATGACCGCTTGTGGCGAAACCGGCCGAGGTGGTCTAACGGCTCGAAGCGGAATTTCTCAGGATTTTGGGATCGGGATCGCAAGCTTCGTATCTTCGGCCAGTGGCCAGAGCTACAGCCCCAACCACTGGCTGAGAACTCAGTTAGCTCGAAGTGCCAGCGGCAGCAGGTCGCTGGGAAAATCTTGGTAGGAAACCGGCCGAAGGAAGCGATAGATTGCCAAGGTACCCACGGAGGTCGAGCGACCGTCCGACGTGGCGGGATATGGACCGCCGTGCACCATCGCAGGAGAGACCTCCACGCCGGTCCCGAAGCCGTTCACGAGCAAGCGGCCGGCCAATAGCTCAAGCGTTGGCACCAATACACGCACTGCATCGAGATCACCGTCATCCACGTGCAGCGAGACCGTCAGCTGGCCTTCCAGCGCCACCAACACCCTGTGGAGTTCCTTCTCGTCTTCGCATCTCACGATCAGGCTCGAGGCCCCAAAAACCTCCTCATGCAGGGCGTGATCGGAAAGAAATGCAGTCCCTGTTGTCTCAAAAAGCGCCGCACCAACCTGCAGGGGACCATCGGAGGCACCGCTTGAGAGTTGCTTCACGTCGGCACGACCGCTGAGTTTCGCGACACCCTTTTTGTAAGCCTCGCAAATGCCATGCGTGAGCATGGTCTGCGCAGGCGCGGCAGGGAGCGCGGACGTCGCAGAGGCTATGAACCGATCGAGATTCGGATCGTCGATGGCGAGTATGAGGCCGGGATTGGTGCAGAACTGTCCGGCTCCGAGAATGAGCGACGATACGAATGCCGTGCCGATTTCTTCTGCACGGTTGCGAAGCGCGTTCGGGAACAGGACGACCGGGTTGATGCTGCTCATTTCGGCATAGACAGGAATCGGCTGCTTCCGCTCGGAGGCGATCTTCATGAGGGCCAAGCCGCCACGCTGAGAGCCAGTGAAGCCCACCGCACGGATACGTGCGTCTGCAACAAGAGCCTGGCCGACTTCGAAGCCAGAATCCTGTAGCATTGCAAATGTCCCAGCCGGAAGGCCGGAAAGCTCGACGGCCTTCTGAACCGCCTGACCGACAAGCTCTGACGTGCCTGGGTGTGCGGGATGCGCCTTCACAATAACAGGACAGCCGGCTGCGAGCGCGGATGTGGTGTCTCCTCCCGCTACAGAGAAGGCCAACGGAAAGTTGGATGAACCGAACACCGCGACCGGGCCAAGCGCCACGTTGCGAAGGCGAAGGTCTGGCTTGGCGACAGGCAGGCGGCCGGGGTCAGCCGGATCGAAACGCAGTTCCTGGAAATCTCCTTTCCGAACCTCCTTGGCGAACAGCCTTAGCTGGCCGACCGTCCTTGCACGCTCTCGTTCGAGATGGCTTTTTGACAGTCCAGTCTCCCGAGTGGCGCGATCGATTAGTTCGTCGCCGATTTCGATGATTTGCTCCGCGATGGTTTCCAGGAATTCGGCCCGCTTCTCCAGCGTGGTTTCCCGATAGACGGGGAAGGCCTCCCAAGCGAACGCGGCCGCTTTTTCAACATCGTCACCCGTGCCACCGTGGAAAGCCGGTTCGAGTGCGTTCCCGGTGGCTGCCTCTATGGCAAAGAACTCCTTGCCCGCACCGCTGACGGATCGCCCGCCGATGAACTGGTCGCCGGTAATAGTCATCATGTCTTCCTTTTGAAACTGAGGCGGGGATGTCTCGGAACATCGCCGGAGGACATTGCTTCCCACCTCGAAGGTCTGCCGCTGTTAGATAGCCATGGGAATCTCATGTTTTAAGGGCAAGACGATAAAAAGTATTACTTTTGTGGTCCTCGCAAAATCTGGCCGGAACGCCTACGAGACCCGAACCAGAAGCTTGCCAAAGTTGCTGCCCTTGAGCATGCCCATGAACGCTTCAGGCGCGTTCTCTAGGCCATCAACCATGTCCTCGCGGTATTTTATCTCCCCCGACGCCACGAGCGGCCCAAGCTCCTGTTGAAACGCTTCGTAGTGCGTTGGGACAAACTCGGTGTTGATGAAGCCTCTCAAAAGAAGGCTTCGACGGAGGACCGCGGACATCGCGGCGGGCAGGCGGTCGTTCTCGCCTTTGCCCGGGCCGTTGTACTGGGCGATAAGCCCGCAGACAGGCACACGGGCATAGAGGTTCAGCAACGGAAGCACCGCATCCCAGACGTGGCCGCCGACGTTTTCGAAATAGACATCAACACCATTGGGGCAGACGGCTGCAAGCTCGAAGGCGAAATCCGGCGACCGGTGGTCGACCACGGCGTCGAAGCCGAGTTCGTTTTTAACGTAGTCGCATTTGTCGCGACCGCCGGCGATACCGACCGCGCGAGCCCCGACACGCATGCCAAGCTGGCCGACAAGTGACCCTACGGGACCGGAAGCTGCGGCAACAACGACCGTCTCGCCCGACTTCGGCTGGCCGATCACCTTCATCCCGCCATAGGCGGTGAACCCCGGCATACCGAGAACGCCGAGTGCGGTGGAGGCGGGGGCTCCATGCGTGTTCACCCGCTTGACACTACTCGCATCCATGACGGCGCGGGTGCGCCATCCCGTCATCGCCCGGACGATATCGCCCTCCTTGAACTCAGGACTCCTGGACTGCGTGACTTCGCAGACGGTTTCTCCCGTCATGACGCCGCCGACCTCCACGGGCTTGGCGTAGGATTTGGCGTCGCTCATGCGACCGCGCATGTAAGGGTCGAGAGAGAGATAGAGCACTCGAAGGGACACCTCGCCGTCGCGCGGCGTTCCTATCTCGATCTCCTCGGTGCGAAAATTCTCCGGACTCGGCGCGCCGGCCGGCCGGCTGGCGAGAACGATGGCTGACGATTTCATGGCGTTGTCCTTTCTAGCGATATACGGCCGCGGGCCGTCGATAGTCGTTTATGCCTGAGCGACGGTGAGGTAGCGCTGTGCGGGCGTGTTCAAGGAGATCTTGGGGATCATATTGCGCCGAGCGGTGTCGTATGCTTCCCATTCGGAAATATCCGGCAGGGACGGCAACGTGATCAATTCGCCGAGGTCGAGCCCCGCAAGGGCAGCATCGACGGCATCCTCAGGGCGCATGACGGCCCGCACCGGCAGATTATCCAGCGATCCTCCGGACGCCTTCCAAAAATCCGTGGCTATCGCGCCAGGCAAGACGGCCTGGAAGCGCAGTCCGTTTCCCGCCAGTTCCTTGTCCAGGGATTGGGTTAGCGCCACGACAAATGCTTTCGAGGCTCCGTAAACGCCGTTGAACATCCCCGGAGCCAAAGCCAGCGCTGACGCCAAGTTGATGATCGTGCCGCGTTTCCGTTCGACGAGGGCCGGGACCGCCGCATAGACCAGGCGGGTCAGGGCCACGACGTTGATCTCGATCATTCGCTCGATGTCGTCGACGTTGGCTTTCAACAAGGGCTCTACGGAGCCGACGCCCGCGTTGTTGACGAGCATGGTGATCGAAGCGTCACTCTTCAGGATGGCCTCGACGCGACGGAGGTCCTCGGCGTTACCCAAGTCTGCCGGAACCGTCGTCACTGCGCGGCCGCTCGTTTCCGTGATGGACCGGGCAACCGTGGCCAGGGCTTCCTTCCCCCTGGCCACCAAGACAAGATCGAACCCCCGTCGTGCGAGCCTGTCGGCGTAGATCGCCCCGAGACCGGAGGACGCGCCTGTGATCAACGCTGTGCCATTTGAAGAAGTCATTGCACATACTCCTTGGTGTCGGCCTTGCCTGCGAGGGTGGCCATCATTGTCTTGTTTCAGGCGAGCTTGATCGTGACGTCGATGTTTCCACGCGTCGCCTTCGAGTAAGGGCAAATCTGATGCGCCTCTTCGATCAGCGATTGGGCGACATCGCGCTCCACACCCGGGATACTGACGTTAAGACGCGCGGTAAGCGAGTAACCGTCAGTATCGGATAGGTTGAGATCGACCTCCGCGTCGATCGTCACGTCGCCTTCCAGCTTTATATGCTTCTTCTGCACGATGATCCCGATGGCGCTCTCGAAGCAGGCCGACCAGCCTGCCGCGAAGAGCTGTTCAGGGTTGGTGCCGATACGCGCCGTGCCGGGTACCCCTAATCTAACGTCGAGACGCCCGTCGGTGCTGCGGGCGAGCCCGTGTTCGCGACCGCCGGCAACGTGTGTCTTTGCCGTGTAGAGGACTCTTGAATTCATTTTCTGGTCCATGACGCACTCCTGTTTGGTCTGGTTGCGGATGCCCCTGAGGGCAGTGCTGGCTTGAGCGATCTGGCGCGATGAGCCGATGCTCGTAGCGCCAGATGAATTTCTTCGCAGATGTGCTCGGTTCGGGATGCCGGAGGACGGCCACGTTGGCCGCCCTCAGGCGCATTTGACCAATCAGTCATGCCGCGGGTGCCAGCATCTGCATGGCAGCCAAAGCTTTGAGGATTTCCTCGGTCGTCACGATGGCGCTGGCATAGTTCGGCATGTTGATTTCCAGAGCCGCATGCATCATTTCGTCGGAGTAATCTGCGACAGCGTCCTTCACGACCGTCACGTCATATCCAAGCTCTGCCGCAAAGCGGACAGTCGCCTCGATGCAGGTGTGGGCGATCAGTCCGATGACGATCAGTCTGTGGACGCCGCGCCTCTTGAGCTGGTTGTCGAGGTCGGTGTTGGCAAAGCCGCTGGAGCACCAGTGCTCAGACGCCACGACCTCGCCCTTGGCCGGCACGAACTCGGCCTTGAATTCGCCGCCCCAGGTCCCGTATTCGAAAGTCTTGCGGTTCCACGCGAGTTTCTGGATCGGCGCGATGTACTTCCAGTTTTCGTAGTCGCCTTCGCGGAAGCGGTGATGCATCGCAAAGAAGACCGGAAGCTTCACCTGCCGCGCCGCCTTGAGGATTTGCTCCATATGCGGGATGCAGTTGTTGGCTTCGGCGACGTCTTTGATGCGCGGCCAGATTTTGCCGCCCTCGGAGATGAAGTCGTTGTACGGATCGACCACCAGAAGCCCGGTGATGCCATGTTCGTAGAACAGTTCGGTCATCGTACCCTCCATTCGCTCTCAGGCTGCCTTTGATGATTGCTGATTACGAAGCGCGAAGCGCTCTATGCTGGCCGCGAATAGGGGCGTCTCTCCCTTATTGTGGGCAATCGACATCGGCTGGCGTTGGGTGCGGAAGATTTCGAAGGGAATGCCCTGTCGGTCGAGGGAGGCGAGCATTTCCGGGGTCGCGAACGACTGGACGCGGTTGGTGAACTCGCAGCGGTCCTGGTCAATCGCCTTGACGCTTAGTTCCCAGTTAACATGAATGGTCACGCGGCCGGTCGGCGTGAAGACGTCGGAGTCGGAATCGAGGATAAGGTGATCCTTCTCGCCGAGGGTTTCGTGATAGTGCTGCACCATCAGGCTCCCGCCGATCGTTTCGACGTTGATCGACATGCGCGTGCCGTCGGGCGCGGTCGTGAAGCCGGCAGCGATGTGGGCGGGCGAGCAACCCTGGTATTCTTTCTCGGGTAGCGTGAAGCACCATGTCGGGATGTCGATCTTTTCGATCGGCGCGTTTATGATGGCGGTGAAGCTCGAATCGACGATCTGGTTCTCTGACATTGTCTTTCTCCTTCATGCATTGGGGTTGAGAGTGTTGGATGAACCGCGGCGCTGGGCTATGCCGCAGTCTACCGTCAGGTCAATTTGCGAAGCGGCTTGAACGCCGCGCGCAGGTCGGCGGTCAGTAGCGCTGGCTGTTCCCAGGCCGCGAAGTGTCCGCCCTTTGGAGGCCGGTTGTAGAAGATGAGGTTGGAGTAAGCCTTCTCCGCCCAGCTCTGGGGAGCCTGGTAAATCTCGTCAGGGAAGGCGCTGACGGCGACCGGTATCTTGATGCCGCGCGGATCGAAGAAGCCGCCCGACGGGAAGTGGGCGTTGTCCCAGTAGAGGCGAGCGGATGAGATCGCCGTATTGGTCAGCCAGTACAGCGTGACGTTGTCGAGGATATCGTCCTTCGTCAGGCCTTCAGGCTTGCCGTCGAAGACGCGGGCGATCATGTCGTAGCTGCGGATGTCGTGGTCAAGCATCCACGAGGCAAGACCGACCGGGGAGTCGACAATGCCATATAGTGTCTGCGGTCGGTTGTTCATTTCGATCGCGTAGCCGAGCCCGTTCTTGTAGAAATCGTCGAGCTGGTCGTAGGCGCGCTTTTCGTCGTCCGAAAGACCTGCGGGAGCCGAACCGCCTGCGCCGAGCGACTTGGCGATTTCGGCGGGCACGGTGGCCGCCATGTTCGTATGAATGCCTAGAAGACCCGGAGGCTGCTGTACCGCCATGAGCTCGGTAACGGCATTGCCCCAGTCGCCACCCTGAGCGACATACTCCGTGTAGCCCAAACGTTGCATCAGCACGGCCCAGGCCTTGGCGATGCGGGGAGGGTTCCATCCGGGTTCGGTTGGCTTGCCTGAGAACCCGTAGCCGGGGAGTGACGGGATCACGACGTGGAAGGCATCTTCCGCACTGCCGCCATGCGCTGTCGGATTGGTCAGCGGATTGATGATCTTCAGCTGCTCGATGATCGAACCCGGCCAGCCATGGGTGACGATGATGGGCATGGCATTTTCATGCTTGGACTTCACGTGGATGAAATGGATGTCCAATTCGTCAATCTTCGTCGTGAACTGCGGGTAGGAGTTGAGCTTCCTCTCGACCTTGCGCCAGTCGTAGTCCTTGCCCCAATAATCGGCGAGCTTCTTGATGGTGGAGAGCTGTACGCCCTGCGAGTGGTCCTTGACCGTCTCGCTGTCCGGCCAACGCGTCGCGACGATGCGGCGGTGGAGGTCTTTCAGCGCCTCGTCCGAGAAATGCACGTGGAAGGGCGTGACAGGGTCGCCCGCTGTCGCGGCGAGCAAGCGGGAGGGTAGGAGCGCGCCTGCGCTGGCGACTGCGACGCCGAGCGAAGCTGCAGCGAGAAACTTGCGGCGATCCTGATCGACTTCTTCGATAACTTTCGTATGCATGTTCGTCTCCTGTGGGTGCGTTTCGGCTGCACCTTTGTGCTGACAAAAACCTACGGCAGGAGGCATAAGAACGCCCGTTATACGTTGTTGGATGTTGTTAGGATTCAAGTTCCAACCACATTAACAATTCGCGTTGTTCACCCTTCGCCTGCGACACAAGATGTTCTATACCTTCGCTTATTGGTGCAGGCAGGAGGAACGGACCAATGTTCGCTCGCTTACAAACGTCGGCTATCCGGGGATGAGCCATGGCGATCGCAGCACGTGATCAGACCGGATTTCGCTTCGGCCCGTTTAAGCTGGCTGTCGGCGAAAGATTGCTCACAAAAAATGGTGTCCCAGTCGAATTGGGCGGGCGTGCCCTCGACATCCTTGTTGCACTCGTCAGTTCTCCGAACGAACTCGTTAGCAAGAAAGACCTGATGGCCAAGGTCTGGCCCGACGCGACAGTCGAAGAAGTCAGCCTTCGTTTCCACATGGCGGGGCTAAGAAAGGCCCTTGGCGATGGAGTGGACGGCGCGCGATACATCACCACGGTTGCGGGAAGGGGCTACTGCTTTGTTGCTCCCACCGCAGAGGCACTGCCCAGCGTTGGTGATAGCGCTGAGGCGGATTCGTTTCCACATGCCAATCTTCCCCCGCAACTCGGCAGGATGATCGGTCGCGAAATCGACATTATGAAGCTCGGTGCGCAACTGGCGGATTCCCGGCTTATCACGATCGTCGGCCCAGGCGGCGTCGGCAAAAGCACGGTGGCGATCGCGGCGGCCCATCAGGCTGCCGAAGTTTTTGCCGGACATGTCCTATTCGTCGACCTTGGGGTAGTCGCCGATTCCGGGCTGGTAGCGACGACCATCGCGGCTTTGCTCGGACTTCCGGTCCAAGCTGAGGATGCTACGCCCGAGATCATGCGCTTCGTCAGAGACAAGCGCATTCTCCTTGTTCTCGATACTTGTGAACATCTTGTCGAGACGGTGGCGAACATAGCATCGTCAATTCTCGACGCCGCTCCCAAAGTGCACATCATAGCCACAAGCCGCGAAGCGCTGCGTATCGAAAGCGAACGTGTCTACAGACTCGACTCCCTGGCGTGCCCGCCCGAAGCAGTCGAACTGGCTTCGACGGCCATCCAAGAATATCCGGCTTCCCAGCTCTTCGTCGAGAGAGCGTTAGCAAGCGGGGCGCAGCTTGATGGCAACGAGGCGGAGGCGGCGATTGTTTGCGACATTTGCCGCAAGCTCGACGGAGTGGCGCTTGCTATTGAACTCACCGCCAGACGGGTCCAGGCATATGGCCTGGAACAGACGGCGGCGCTGCTCGACCAAAGGCTGACCCACCTCTGGCAGGGCCTGCGAACGGCCCCGCCGCGACAGCAAACCTTACAGGCGACCCTCGACTGGAGTTATGGCTTGCTCTCGGAGACCGAGCGTACCGTCTTGCGCCGGCTTGCGGTGTTCGTCGGCAATTTTGCGCTTGATGCCGCCATGGAGGTCCTGCCGAGCGCGACACTCGATCGCGCGTCCGTGTTCACGGCAATCGACAACCTCGTCGAGAAGTCGATGGTGGCTGCCCGACCGATCGGCGCGATGATGCGATACCGCCTTCTCGATACTACTCGGGCGTACGTCATCGATCTCCTTCATGCTGACCCGGAATGCGAAGACCTCCTGAGGCGGCACGCGGCCTATTGCCGTCTGTGGTTCGAGCAGAACGGCAGCGAATGGACGGCTCTTTCAACGCCCTTGGAACGGGTCCCTCACTTCAATGCGGTCAACAACGTCCGCAGTGCCCTGGAATGGTGCTTCGGTGGAAACGGCGATAAATCCCTTGGCGTCGGCCTCGTCGCAGCGGTTGCTCCGGTTTTCCGTGCAATGGGCCTGTTGCCGGAATGCCAGCGCTGGACCGAGCGCGCCCTCCAGTCGTTGGACAGCACCACACGCGGCAGCTTCGAGGAGATGCAGCTTCAAGCCGCCTTCGGCGTCTCGGTGATGTTCATGAGGGGTCACAACGAGGTATCGGCCTCCGCGCTGAACAGAAGCCTGGAGATCGCCGAAGCTCGGGGCGACAAGCTAAATGCCGCCCGGCTGCATGGACCCATCCACTTCTTCCATCTGAGGAGCGGAGAGTTCCGGCGGTGTCTGGATTATGCCGAGCGGTGTTCCGCGATTGCGGGCGATCTCGACGACCCTGCGGCAATCACGCTTTCCAAGGCGCTTCTCGGACTGTCGTATTGTCTGGTCGGACGCCTCGGGGAGGCCCATGCGACCTTGGCACCCGTGGTCGCGCCGGGGCTTCCCGAGGCCAGCAAACAAATTCATTACGGTTTCGACCATTACACCTGGGCGAGGATCGGGTGGTCGACGAACCTTTGGCTACAGGGCTTTGTCGATCAGGCGCGCGCGGTGATCCGACAGTGTTTCAAGGATGCGGAGACGATGCGCCATCCCGTATCGTTCGCGATATCGCTGAGTTCGATCGCGACACTTCTCTGGATCGGCGATCTCGATGCGGCCGAGGAACATTTGATACCATTTGTCGCGCGCGCGAAGACGCAGGCCTTCGGTCCCTATCTCTCCATGGGACATGCCTATCAAGCCGAGATCGCCATTCGGCGTGGCAACGCAAAGACGGGGATTGGGGCACTGCAAGAGCAACTTGAAATCCTCCATACGCAGCGTTTCGAACTCTTCACGGTGCGGTTTCAGTTTGTGATCATTATGGGGTTACTGGCTCTCGGAAGGTCCTCAGAAGCGTGGGCGCTTTCGGAGGAAAGCAACGAGTTGATCGAAGAGAAGGGCTACTATTCGTACCTACCGGAGCTGTTTAGGCTCAAGGGCCAAATCCTCTCCATGGAGCCGGGGTTGTGTAACCTGAATACGGAGGCATACCTTGCGAAGTCGTTGGACGTCAGCCGTAGCCAGGGCGCTGGAGCCTGGGAGTTGAGGGCGGCAACCGATTTGGCGATGCTCTGGACCGCACAAGGGCGAGCGTCCGAAGCCAACGACCTACTCAGGCCAGTTTACGAACGACTGACTGAAGGAAGAGACACTCCACCGCTGAGCGCTGCGGCAACTCTGCTGCAGGACAGCCTCCGATAGCGTATTCTCCGGTTGGCCAGTCCCCGCCGGCTGGGGCCTTATCAATGATGCGCGTGTCGATCGGCAACGTCGGCCGATGTCTGGCGGTTGTGAATGTCGCCAAGTCTTGCTTTTGCATCCTCAAGGGCTTCGTATCCGTACAAGGTCATGAAGCTCCGCTCGAAATGGCCATTCGCAGCCAATTTCTCATGAATGTCTCTCGGCAACGCCTGGGGTGACAAGCGACTGATTTCTTGGAGGTTCTCCTTTCCTATCTGCTCCATGAGGTGAAGGCTTTGTCTTCCGGCGACGGTCACGTTCACGATCATCGTGTCCCGGTCGGGGCGCGGATGTTCGAATGGTACGAAGCGGCATTCTACGGACAACTCATCCGCCAGGCCGTGTTGCTTTCCCTTTTCCGGCTCCGGAATAAGCGAATAGTTCACTACTTTGCCTTTGATGGTTGCTTGCTTGAAGGAGTGTTGGGGTTGCCGCGTCGGATATTCGCCGATGAGGGTGTTTAGTCGAGGAAGTACGATCTCAGCGGGTCCAATAAGGGGCTGACCGCCTATCACGCTCAGGCGAAGCTTCCCCTCGCTGGCACGCGGCACGCAGAAGATGGCGGTCGGGCTGTTGAAATTCCGTTGCACGATTTTGAAGGCGATTTGTGCATCGACGAGATCGAAAAACAGATTGGAGGGGATCAAGGCACTTCTCCTTTGACAGCCTTTCAACTCCAAACGAGAAACAGGATTGGACTGGGCAGAGGCTTCCAGCTTCGAATCGGTGCTCTAAAGGGTCGTCGTTATAATAACTTCTGTCAATTTTATTGAGGCGTGCGATCGCCAACAAATGGTTCCAGCCGTCATATGCCATCGGCCTCGTGGTGGTGCGCCGGGGGGGCCTGGGACAGCTTTGGTAGCTTCGGGACCGGAAGGAGACTGGTCGCATCTGGATGTGGCCGAGCAATTTCAACCGAGGTAATTGATAGATCGTGGCTGTTCCCAGCCCAGTCCCGCCAGCCGAGTGCGTCCTCATAGAGACTAGCCCACTCGGCAAAGGCGGAGCATCCGAATAACTCTACGGTGTTCAAGAAGCCCGTTTTCGGCGTTGCTGATCGTGTGAATCAGTTGGACCCTCCCTCGATCATTTGGCAGTTGAATAACCGACAGTCACCGTCCTTAGCCGGGACCCAGTCTTCTGCCGCTTCATAGCCGGGGCTGCAGTAAGCGCTGTCACTTACGTAGCGGTCGTAGAGAGTGCCTGACACTCTCGTGCCGGGACGCGTGATGAGGACAGCGTGTTGACGGTCTATCATGTTGCGAAGATCGGCACACATGTGGACAGTGGAACTGATGGGGGAAATTGCGCCAGCAGGGGTAGCGACCGCAAGGAGTATCGATGTCGTCCCGAGGGCGAGGAGGATTGGTGCGATGCTGCGTGTCATGTGGGGCTTCCTTCACCATTTCGCCAAGCAGTTGGCGCAGGCCTCATGGGCTTCAAGCTCGCGCACGGTCACGATGAGGTGTTCATATACTCGGTGCAAAGGACGATCTGGATGGTGTCGGGGGGAGGTCGCGTCGCCATTGCAAGAGCATCTTGCGGGCGATGGATATTGGCGAGCACGGACGCAAATGATGTCTTTCCGGAACTAGGCTGCCGGACAACCGGGCAATCAACGACAGCGCGCGGGACGCGATACTCATGCAAAACCTCGAAAGCAATAGATGACCTGGGCCGCGGATGTGCGGTTGGGTGATCAACGTGTTCGTATGAGGTTGGCGCGCCTCGCCATGGCAAGAACAAATAGAGAACAAAAAGTGTAAAGTCAACTGCCGCACGCGGCGAAGTTGAAGTCAGTCACTCCCGGCCCTGACGAGTTCGACCGCAAAGCTTTTTTCCGCGAGGGGTTTTAAGAGATCACCCTGTGGTTTCGACAACTTGAGCCAAGGCTCCCAGTCCTCAGGCCTCAGGACGACTACCTGCCTGTTGTGGATCGGCTCGACGTCGGGGCCGGGCTTGGTTGTCAGCATGGTCATCGACGCCGGCTCGTTGCCTTCTCCTTCGCGCCAGAGGCCAGCAATTGCGAACATGGGCGCGTCATTGAGGGTGAACCGATGCTTGGCCTTTGGGTACTTGGTTCCCGTGAATTCAAAGAACGCCGAGGCCGGGATCAGGCAGCGTCTGCTCTCCGAAAAACTCCTGTTTTCCGAGACGAAGTTAAAGACCGGTCCACCCTTCCGTCCAGGCGGAGGAGGGAAGCCGAACTTGGCGGGGAAGAGCTCAACTTCGTAGCCAGACGCCCGCATGACGGGGGCGACATCGCCGATCTTGATGTCGTCTACCTGAGGTAGATCAAGTTCTGTCTGGTGTATCGGGACGCGCAGGGCGAGGGACTGCATCATTTCGCAATACTCTTTCCAGCGGATGTGTTGCTCGTAGTCATTGCACATGAGGGAATCGTAGGGCGCGGCCATACAATTGCGAGGGACGCTCTGGACCGTCTCGCGCGGCCTGCCAACTGGAACTGCTCATTTCCCATCCCCATCTTTGGCAAGACGAAGGTGAGGAGTAACCGCAAATGGACAACCGAAAGGAGTCCATAGAGTTCACCCTCAAGATCGAGATGATCCCGCCACCGAGATGTTCCCGATCACGCCTGTCAGTGACCTGCTCGTGCTGCCGAAAACAGGTGGAGCCGTCCGAGCAGGATGCCATGGAATACGGCATCTGCGAGGAGTGCATCAGACGCCCCTAGAGGTAGGGGCGAATTGAAGGCTGCCGCCCGCGCTGATTTCATTCTGCTGCCCGTCTGCGCTATTCCGGCTGGAGCAGGTACACCCCTCGTCTATCAGGCGGTGCGGCCGAAGAAAGCGCGACGATCCTGTCTCGCTGACCTTCACGTCACGCGCAACATTTCCCGCCCGCCTGGGGTGAGCAGCATGATGACTGCGCTACCACTGCCTGTTCTGCGAGCCAGCGGTCGCGTGGTTTGCAACTGGCAGGGCGTGGCGACAGACGGACACGAAGCATGTCGTGCGATTCTGTCGGATAGTCAGCGCAGTAGAGCTGCATGGGCTTCACCCCATCGCTGACCTCGAATGTGAGCTTATACGGATCCTCGCTGATCAGAACCCATTGACCCATTCTCTGCGACCGATGGACATGATCCGCCAWGGCTGGCTTTCGAGCTTTCGCCAGGCATCGCAGCAGTGATCGACAATGTCGTCGTATGATTTGAAGACTCGGTTCGAGAGCCAGTTTTCGCGCATGAAGTGCCAGAGGTTTTCAACGGGGTTTAGCTCCGGCGATTTCGGCGGGAGTGG
>NZ_JBFRDU010000056.1:0-23360 GCF_052113965.1 Rhizobium sp. RAF56 | reverse complement strand
AGATGAAGGTATCCAGTGCGCGGCGAAGCTTGCGCCATTCGGTGCTAAGCGCCGGCCAGTTCGACGCCGGCACGCCCGTGACGATCAATGTCTCGAAATAGGGTCGGTGATGCTCCCGCGCGGTCACCGACGATGGTACGAGCTCGGGAACGCTATCGCGGATGTCCTCGCCGGCGTCCCAGTCGTTTGCATCGTGCCGAAACGACCGTGTCATCACGGCGCGTACAATGCGATGGACGAGGTGCGTCGTGGCAGCGGCATTGTCCGCCGCCGCATGGTCCCGCAGCGCGGTCAGCATCTGTCCACCCGGATAGGCGAAATAGGATTCTGTAACCGCTAATTCTGCAAGTGCTTCCTCGAACCGGGCTCGATCGAGCGAACCGGCAAGCCATGCCTCGGCGGCATCGGCGAGGTCCTGCCACCGATCGGCTCTGGCATTCGGTCCTGAAAAGAATTGGTCGATACGGCTGATTTTATGCTTCGGATCCTGCGACATATTTACCTCCGCCGAAAAAAAATTATTCGCTGGAAATGTAAGCCTGCCTGCCCTGCCAAAATTCTACCCTAGCTCTTATCAACGACTGTTAATGGCTAAATTAGCAAAAAGCTATAGTTGCATTCCTGCCTCTAGAGTATTTTTCTTTCCGAAATTTTCGGCATAAATCAATCTGCACATGCATTATCAACCATCCTCACGCGGAGATGCAATGGCATGTAAATCCGCGGGGAGCCGATGATCAAAACCCGATCGAACGGACCCATAATCAGATCAATCAATCGGGTACGAACCAATGCCGACGGCCCTCGTTCCAAATGTAGACCGTCCCTCGATTCGACTTGCCAGTTATCGGTAGCAGTAACGAAGTCTGGACGATGGACCTCATGGCGACCGTTCGGAGGAGGCCGGTCTCGCGCCGTGGCTCTCAATCTCTATTTCGACCCGAAAGAGCAGTACCCGGTGGGACACAGCGTGAACGCATTCCTAGCGTCCATATAGGCCGGAAATGAGTGTTTGCGAACGGCTCGCCGACCCCCAAACGACGCGCTATCCGCCGTGGTGGCCTACTCGGCCGCAATCGCGTCAGTACTCACTGGAGGGCGACGAGGGTTGCCGGGCCAAGGCGCTTCTTCCGGCTATTTTGTCGAACTACTGGACTGCCAGTTCGTCGACTACGCAAGTGGAGTTGCAACTAAATATTTCCTGCGTGGCGAGTAATAAGCATGATATTCCACTGGACTATTTGTCAATGCTGCTTTCTGTGCAGTTGGCATCGTAAAAGTCGGCATGCGCAGATATTGAGGTGAGGCGTGACATTGTCGTCTGATATGTTTGCATTACGTGGCGTGAAAAACGCACTGCATCTAAGGCGTGGGTGAGCGACAGTTTCCTAAAGAAAGTTTCCCCGATGTTCCGGAGCTTGCCGGAACGGACGACTTCAAAAAGATCTTCGACATCACGATCGATAGATAATACTTTCACTGCAACCGACGTACGCAGCTATCATCGGCCGTCCCTTGTAGGAGGAGGCCACTCCCGGGCGTTTTGATCCAAGGCAGGAGGTACTGTTATGCAGGAATTGCGTGTTGAAGGCGGTCGACACCAGAGGGTCATAGAAGCAGCCCTGGCTTTGCTGCTGGTTTCCGTGCTGATCGCTGCTAGCTTCTGGGTATTGTTAGCCTTTGTCGGTGTCCTCACCTATGCGGTGATCCTTGCTACCGCCACGGCAGGGCTGTTCGATTGGATCGTTGGACTGCTGAATGGAAGGCGTCGCCTGGCCGCCGTACTGTTCGGCGTGGTCGCAGTTGCGATAATCGTCGTGCCGTTGGTGTATCTCTGTTCCGCTATTGCGGACTATCTCACTGTAGCCGCGGCGTGGTTGAGTTCAGCCAGTACGCGCGGCATCCCCAACCTTCCCGATTGGATTGCGGGACTTCCGTTGGTCGGAAACAAGGTATCGGCGGCATGGCAGCAATTCCAGCGCGAGGGCCTGGTGTGGATGGAGCGCTACCAAACCCAACTCGCTGCCGCAGGACGCTGGCTCCTGAATTTCGGTGCGGGTCTTGTGGGAGCCGTCCTTGAAATTTTCGTAGGCATCATTGTGGCGGCGATCTTCCATGCATCGCGCAGGACGGTGCTGCGGTTTGTCTCGGCCATCATGGTGCGCATCGTCGGGCCGAAGGGGCCCGAACTGCTAAGTGCTGCGGGAAGGGCCATAAGCGGCGTGGCAATCGGTGTAATTGGCACAGCCCTAATCGAGGGGGTGCTGGCATGGATCGGCTTCGCAATCGCCGGCGTTCCCGGAGCCATAGCCTTGGCTGCAGCGACGTTTTTCCTCGCTGTTATCCAAATCGGACCCCTTCTGGTTTGGTTGCCGGTGGCGATATGGCTTGGTTCCGAGGGACTGACCGGATGGGCGATCTTCATCGGGGCATGGGGGATCATTCTTCTCATGGGAGCTGACAACATCGTGAAGCCCATGCTGATCGCGCGCAGCGGTCAGTTACCGATGCTCGTGCTTTTCATGGGAGTGATCGGGGGTCTGGCGGCGTGGGGCTTTACCGGCATGTTTATCGGCGCAACGACGCTGGCAATCCTCTGGACCGTGTTGGAGACGTGGATCGGCACCAATGAGGATCGGTCAGAAGCGGTCACTTGAGTGTATGGCCCGTTTTGGTTCTCGGTGATGGCCAAAAAGCCTCAGGGGCGTCGGCGTCGCTCTGGCGGGTGCCGACGGCTCAAAGGGACCATCTCGCCGCCCTCGAATTGGACTTCCGAAATGGCCACCCGCATCATTTGCTATGACTTTCCCGTGTTTCCGATCGCGGCCAGAGGATTGCAGCCATCAGCAGCGTATAGATCAACGCTGCGCCGACGTAGACGATGCGTGTCGTGAACGATTCAGCGGCGCTACCCGGCACCGGTGACACGCCAAGTCCGAAAAGGATCAGGAATGTCGTGAGCGCGCCGGCGTACATTTTGGCATCTTTTGAGCTGCCCGCAGCGCGGCCGCCCAGGATCAGCGTCACTATGAGGACGATGAGAAAAATCGAGAACAGGCTTGGGCGAAGAGTGAGGATGGAGTAGGCGATGGATGCCAGTATCCCTCCTGACAGATTGATGACCACAAGCCCGAGTGCCATTCGGCTGCTCGCTGCGGCATCGAACTGGCCAAGCAGCGAGGCGATGGTGATCGGGATGACAAGTGCCGCAGAAAGTTGATCGTTGACCAGGCAGACCACGACCGCCGCCAGCAGTATCGCAGTGTTCGCCAGTGCTTGCCGATAGGCGGGAGGTCGGATCACCGCTGAAGCAGCCACGAGGCGCGTCGAAGCCGGCTCCGGGAACACCGCATGGGCGAGCCACATCAGAAGCGTCCCACCGAGAATGCCGGTTATCAGGATCGACAGGATTGAATTCGCAAGCTCCTTGTTCAGGATTCCGATCAAAGGAACGATGATTGCCACCACCTGCACAAGAAAGATCGCGGGACCCCCGGTACCCGCCGATTGGGCCGCGAAACAGAAAAAGTAGATCAGCGCCAGCAGGATCAGGAATGTCGGAGGGCGATCGCCGAACAGACTCGTCAACACCATCATGCCGATCCCTGTGAACAGGATCAGCAGGGCGGCCCCCAATGCCTTGCCTATCGGCATCGGACCGGTGCTTCCCAAGAGGAAGTTTGCGGCAAAGATAGGCACGAGGAACGGCACGATTGCACCGAGCGACACCCCGAAGGTAAATCCTAAGGAGACGGCAAACGCCACCCGCAGGCCCTTTCGACGCTGCTCGGCAGACGGATCGTCTTGGTCATCCCACATAGGTCAATACCGATATGATGCGGATCAACAGCCAGCCCCAGGCATTGGTGACCGGATGATCGCCGGTATAGACGACGACGGTCGCCTGCGAGCCAAATCGTACGCCCTTTGGCCGTTCTGCATCCAAGACCAGACGAACTGGAAAGCGCTGCGCCTCGTGGACCCATCCCGTGTCGGTTCGGATCGTTGGCAGACCAGTGTTCGGGTCAGTACCGCCGCCGCCCTGTTGAGAGACCCCGAGGCCGACGCTTTCGACCTTGGCAGGAAACAGCCGTCCGGGGAGCGCATCGAAAAGCACCTCGGCCCGATTTCCGACGGCGACATTCTCCAGGCTGTTCTCCTTGAAGGCGGCGGCAACCCAGATCGTTCCGACATCGATGAAGGTCATGGCAGGCTGGCCGACACTGACGACCTTGCCGATGGAAAGCTGCAGGTTGGTTACGACGCCCGGCGATGGTGCGCGAACGGTGGTCCGGAGCAAGTCTAGCTGGGCAGCCTCCAGCGCAGCTAACGCTTCCCGGAGCTGCGGATTCTCGTTGCCTGCCGGGCCGAGCTCTTCCTTGGCCTTGGCGAGATCGGCCGCCGCGCCACTCACCGAGGCCTCGGCCTGCTCGAAAGCGGATTTCGCCGCATCATACCTTGCCTCTGAAAGCACACCCCGCTTGACCAGTTCGGAAGCGCGTTCGTACTGGTCACGCAGGTTGTCCCGGTCCACCTCCATCTGCACCAGCTTGGCTTGGGCGGCATCCACGGTCGCAGTGGAAGCGCCGATGGTCTGACCGACAACCGCCAGTTTGGCCTCCGCTTGATTGACAGCGATCTGGTAGGTGCTGGGATCGATGCGGAAAAGTACCTGATTGGTTTCGACCAGCGTGTTGTCGTCGACATTGACCTCTACGACCCGGCCGGTCACTTCAGGCGCGATCCCCACGACGTAGGCCTGAACCTGCGCTTGTGAGGAGGAGGGTGTACGGCGCTCCATGACGATAGACAGCACAAACAGGACGAGGGCCAGGGCCACTATGATGATCGCTGTCCGACGCAGCGGATTGCGGGCGGCCACGACAGATGCAGGCTGGGTTGAATCCAAGGCTCTTCCCCCCGAAAGACGAAAATATCGACTTAACGGCCTGTGGCGGTAAACCGGAAGCCGAGCCAAGTCAGATATACACCTTACCAGCGCAGATATCGTCCGAATAGACTACGAGGTGTTCAAAGATCAGCGCCGTGAGGCAGCGTTAGCGGATGCACGATCGTGCCACAATGCCGCGCCGGTGACGCACGATTCTGAACTGGCTCCGCCGTGATTTGCCCGTCGCTGACGTTACCCGACGGCGCTTTGAGCCGCAGTTGCTTCCACGGTGTTAGTCACAGCAGGGATGAATAGCCCAGGATTTGTAAGCGCCTTCTGAAGCCCCGAGATTTGTAGACGTCTTCTTTCCTAAATCTGAGGCAAGAAGAGCAAATCGAATTTCAGCGAAGAGTTTAAGCGGGAGGCGGTGCGTCAGATAGCGGATCGGGGCTATCCCGTCTCCGAAGTTTCTCAGCGGCTCGGTGTGAGCCAGCATTTCTGTCTATGAATGGAAGAAGAAGTTGGCTGGACTAAATGTGATAAAAGCAATGACGAGGCGGAGGAGATCAGACGGCTCTTCACCAGGATCGTAAGGGCCATTGCCTGGGAACACCGCTTACGCTGGTTGACTTCACGGGAGCGATAAGCAGAGCGTAGTCGCAATCCGCCCGAATGCTTGCTGAAGAGGTTCGAGGAGCTCTTCTTAGGGACGGGTTCCCGTGTTGATTGCCAACTTGACGTTTCCAATTGCGCGTTATTATGGATCGCCGGACACCTAAGTCTGACTTCGTAGCTCTTTCCTCGGATGTGAGAGACATCAATGATAATGGAAATTCTGAGCAAAGCGGCGACGGTCTCCGCGCTGGTCTTCTTCATTTCGAGCATGTCGGCGATGGGAGCAAGCCTGACTGTCTCCCAGATTTCCAGGCCCCTCCGCAATGTTCGGTTCATCTCTCTCGCAATTCTGGCTAATTTTGTCCTGATGCCGCTGATCGCGTTCACCATCGCAAAGGTGCTCTGGCTGGATGAACCGCTCGCAATCGGACTGCTCGTGCTTGGCTGTTCGGCGGGAGCGCCTATTTCGCCCAAACTTTCCGAAATTGCGAAGGGCAATGTTCCGTCCACGGTGGCCATGATGGTACTGATGATGGTCATCACCGTCGTTTACCTGCCTGTCGTGCTACCCATGCTGCTTCCCGGTGTCACGGTTGATGCGTGGAGGATTGCCCGCTCGCTCCTCTTGCTCATGCTCCTCCCACTCACAACCGGGCTCATCCTCAATGCGTGGTTCGCGGACTTGGCTCGCCGCATGAAACCTGTGCTGGACTTCATATCCAATGTCACCCTGATCGGGATGACGGCGTTGATCGTCATAACGAATTCGGACAGGATCGTGGATGTTTTCGGCACCCGGGGAATCCTCGCCGGTTTCGTATTTATCGGATTGGGGGCTGGAACAGGTTGGCTACTCGGTGGCTCCGATGCCGGCACCAGACGGGTCATGGCGCTCAGTACTGCGCAGCGGAACTTTGCCGCCGCACTCATCGTTGCGAGTCAGAATTTCAGTGACCAGAGAGTGGCCGTGATCGTTATCGTAATATCGATCGTCGGATTGCTGCTTCTCTTGCCACTCGCTCGAGCATTGGCAAACCCTTTTGGGGAGAAAAGCCCGTTGTAGACGGTTCGTGGCAACCGCCGACGATAGACGCTGTGCAATAGGAAGGCGAGATGACCGCTTCTGGGGCCTTGAGCGGACAAGCGTTTAAGTGGGTTCGCCATTCGAGCCCGCTTCTTGACCGCTGTCAGCCATGGACGCAGCGGGCGGTAGAGCGAGTTTGTTGAGTATGGCTACCAGCTCTTCGTGCACCGGCGATGTCCGGTCGCTGAACACCTCGATGGGATGCGCTTCAGCAAGTCGGTTGAGACGCGTGAGCAGGCGAATGCGCTGACGGCGGGCAAGCTTGGCCTCGGACGAGCGCCAGCGGAAGAACAGGCGATATAATTCGCCGTGTCCGAAGAGATTGTTAAGTTCGTGTATCGTGACGTAGACGAGAAATAAGACCATCAGCCATATCTGAATTGATAAAAAGCGCGCCAACGAAAAGTGATTGACCAAGTGGTCCCTGAAATCGAAGATCGCGCCGCCTGCGGCGACGAAACGGGCGAATTCCTCGGCCAGCCGCGCGATTAGTACGCACAGCCAGTAGATTGCGCTCTTGAATACGACCGGCTGGATCATGGGCGCACCGTCGAAGCGGCGCATATAGCGCAGGTTATCGGTTACCAGAACGGCTTTTCCGACCAGCAACGCCGCTACTATCGCCGTCAAGAATCCACTGAACTCGACGCCGTGCTCCTCTAGGATCAGGCGTTTGGTCCACAGGATCAGGTTGAAGCCGACGAAGAAGAAGACCGTTGGCGGAAGCGCATGCTTCATCTGTGCGAGCCACCAAGTGGCGGCCCGCTGCAGGAACGGAATCGGCGTGAAAGCGGCAACGGCAGGCTGTATCATATGCTGCTCCTCAGGCACTGAGCTATCGGGCCATTGTGACCACAGATCGGGAGCAGCTCAGCGCAGCGAAGACGCTAGCCTGCCAATGCTAAGCCTTTTTGTCACGTCCGGGGGAAATCAACGACGGGCTAGTCGCGAATTGTCGAAGACCTCCAAGACATCGTTGCAGACCAAATACTTGCATTGCCCCGGGTTGCCCACTGTGGTGCTAACCTTTCAATTGCGGCTGCCGATGTTTCGCAAGCTTCTCCCATGCCGGCACCCGACGGATACCCTTGATATCTGTTATTTAGTGCTTTTCCGATCGCTCGCGTTCAGCGCTTTCACGGTGATCGCTGCTATGAGGCCGGTCAGCACAATCCCAGCAAGACCGATTACCAATGCCAGGACTCGAGATGAAAATTGTTTCGGCGTAAAATCGCCGTAGCCAATGGTAAGTCCTGTAACGAAGGTGAAGTAGAGGGATTCGCCGAGCCCCCAGTCCTCTATGCGCCAAATTGCCGTCCCGCATGCGAGCATTACCGCGATGATCCCCGACAGGATTGGCCAGACTACGCCAAGCTCCTCGACAAGCGCGGCGAAGAACTGGCGCCTCATTTGCTTCGCACGCGGCCCGTTGTCCATTTCTTCAGTCACGACCTTCGACCTCTCTTCAGTTGGCGTCGCGAGGGGCGAGGCAAGCCTGCCTTAACGAGCCCTCCTTCTCTTTCTTACTCAGCACCCTTCGACTGTTGTCGAGTGGAAAGGCGGCCGACATCCCGCCGTTACTTCTCGTGCTACGCCGTACCGTGTCGCCAGCCTTCGCCCTCGACGTAAAGCGGCAAGGGTTCCTCAGCTGGAGCCTACGCCGGTCACGGTTGCCCTGCCCCAGCCCGGCAGATTGCCTATTATTCCGAAGCTATCGGCGAGTGGCCGTCCGTTTTGAATAACGAGCATGCCTGTCCTGCTTACACCGACGGAGAGATCTTGGGCTTGTGCGCCTCGGGTTGTAATCACCGTCGAATTCGGCGTGACAGCGTTAATGATGCCGTCGTCCGTCTGCCTGGGAAAAGTACTGTCCCAGTTGTCACTCCGGGACCAATCAGAGTAGACCTGTCCAGTCCAGTTGCGGGGGTCAAGCATATGTCAAAACCGTCCATGAGGTGAACAGCGCGATTGCCGCCAGCAGATTGGACAGGAAAACATTGCGGCCGGCATTTGCCTTTGGGGCAGCGCGCACGTGCGGCGCTACCGATGACAATCGATACGCTGCGAGTCCCATAATTGGCCTCATGTCTTGCCGTCACTGGACGTGAAAACTACATGAGTCGTGGAAATTACAAAATCTCGTTTCGGGACGGCGCGAGTGCATAGCCAATGCGACCGCCTGCTGGCGGATGCCCTACGGGGTGAAGTGTTATCGGTGGATAATTCCGACCGCCTGTCGCGCGAAGGCAATCGGCGATCCCACGGTCAATCCAAATAGTATGCGCTTACCTCACTTCGATGTTGATGGCCTTCGGCCCCTTGCCCATGCGATCTGGTTCGGTGTCGAATGTAACCTGCTGACCTTCGCGAAGCGATTGCATACCGGAAGCCTGCAGCGCAGAAACATGGACGAAAATGTCCTTCTCGCCACTGTCCGGCGTGATAAAACCAAATCCCTTATCTGTATTGAAGAATTTTACAGTGCCCTTAGACGACATAGATATCCCTCATTTAGATGGTCCAGCAAAACATGCCCATTTTGGAGTCTCTTCGCAAGTGCGAAAGCTCAATCCGAAGTAGTCGGGCCGTCTTGATTGAACAAGCAGATGGCCCCACGGAGGGCAATCCTGCGGTTCGACGAGCACCCGTGTTGCGATGATTTTTACCGGCGACTTTCTTGTCTCGGGACTGCTGACGTCCCTGCTGCTTAGCGCGCCGCTTGTCTTGATGGCAAGCTGAGTTGCTTTTCTGATTGGCGGCGCGGTTGCGCTTGCTCCGTTGTAGAGGAAAAGCTGGCGAAGAACAAAGTGGCCACCAAAGCGGTGAGCAGAGGCTTCAATGCTCGCGTGATCCCCTTTAAAACCGACTCGCGTGTTCAGACGGGAGGAGCAGTATGATGTCGAAACGGCTATATCAGTGCAGGCGGTCAATGCTTGAGGCAAATACCTCGTAAGTTACTGTCAGATTGACGACGAAGGTTCCTCTGGTTTCTGGAACACGAAAACCTTCGCCGGTGTATAGCGCTTGGCGGACGTCTACCGCTCAGTCATATCCCAAGACCTTGAGGTGGGCCGTTTTTGCGTTATTGAGGATCTCGTACTGAACGGTAACTCTGGTGAGACGTCCTTTGCGCCCTGGAGCGTCCTTCGCAGCAGTTTGTCCTCCCGCTTTCAGAATACCCAGGTCGGTGAGCGTCTCGTCTGGACGGTTGTCCCAGTGGAGCACAACTTTATCGAGCTTCACATCAGCGCCTTCGGCGGCGAGCTTTACCCATTTGACGTCCGTGTGCCATCGGTTCCCTTCACTGTTGATGTTGGCGCTTGGATCGACGGACTTAATCGTGTGCTGGCCGAGGACGAACCATTGTTCAGCAGCTCTGGAACTGCCCGCTGTGCACAAGAGCGCGACGGACGTGGCCAAGAAAGGAACCATCAAAGTCAGTAATTTGATCTTCATTTCTCTTTTCCTTCTGATTGCCAGTCTAGAAGAAATGTCCCCGCGTCCACGTTAGAGCTATAGAGAAAGGTTCAACTGTCAAGAGTGCGTAAGCTCGGGTCGCTTGCAATTCTTGAGTCGGGTTGCTCTATGAAAGCGATCATATTGGGCTTGGCGGCCGCCATCGGCTTGATATGACGCCCCGCAGTCGGAAATCTTCGTCTTGGCCGGGCCGGCCCTGCTGGCAAATGGGCTGAGGTAAGGCGCGCCGATCGCGGCTATTTCAACCCGAATGCCCCCTGATCCGTGCGGAACTGTCAGAGTTTTCCCGTCCTCTCAGTCCCGAGATGAGCTTCGATATCCTGCGTCGATACGGGGTGCCGGCCGTGCGCTCCAGCGTGGCAGCCAACGTTGATGAAGCCGTGGATCAGGCGCGGGACATCGGCTATCCGCTGGTCGTGAAGGTCGCCTTGCGTGATATTCAACATCGGTCGGATGTCGGTGGCGTCGTGCTCGGCGATACACGGAGATGCGAAGGCGATCGAGGGCGCAATGGGCGTATCACGCGAGCGTGCAATACGAGATCGTCAACATGACGAAAACGGCCACTCTCAAGGTCTCGGGAAATGACTAAGCGGTAGACCTCCCCCAAGCCGTGACACCGGCGAAGCTTTTTGTGTTTCCGGGACCACGTGAACCTTCGTCGTAATCTGACGAGAGCCTACGAGGCATTTACCTCAAGCATAGACCACCTCCACTCATACAGCTCCGAGGCTGGGGTCATCTACGCGACGCGCAGCAACTTACTGCGCAGTTATCATTTTCGTCGGGCCGTCCTCTGATTTCTGAGGAAATTGCGCGGACGCAGCCACCGGGCAGATGGCATCTAAACGCAAGTAATTGGCGTGTGAAAGCAATCCCTCGGACTTCATTGCGGAAGCGCCCAACACCACATGGTAGTCCATAGCCAGCCTTAACGAGACAAGCTCGCCTCGACACAATGCGCTGCCCCGCAAAGGTGCACGCTAGGAGTTGCCCGTATGGTGATGGCAATTATCTAGAACGGAGACATGTCATGACTGTTATAACCACGAGCGGCGTCCCCCTCATGAGGCTTGGCGCCTGCCAGTGCCGCTACCCGGTTCGCGATGACAAGTCAGTTGCCGGCGGCTACCTTTTTTGTGCCGGCCCAACTTCGCAGGACCGCGTCTATTGCGACCATCACCGAAGCATCGCCACAGCCGTTGCGCAACGTCGAACCGGTACGGGTTTCCACTTCACACAAAAACGCGCCGCGTAGGTTTGGCGGATCGCCCTCCTCAGCAAGTGCAAGTGGGGATGGTTCTCCTCTGGCGATTAATGCATTCACTGGCGTGATTTGGCGGCTGACAACAACTGTTTGGCAGGCCTTCACAAACATCTACTCGCATTCAAGTGCTACATGCGCCGCGAAATCCCCTTTGGCCATTTTGCTTGCGCGCCTGCATCGATCAGCGGGGCGTGAAGCGCAAGGAATGACGTGATGTCTGTAACGAGAAACGAAGCGATCAGACGGCTCGATGCTGCCGGTCAGCGCAAGGTGGCAACGGAGTTGAACCAGTGGCGCAATAATTGGGGCAACACTGGGGGATGGGGCGGCTGGTTCCGCGGCCAGTATCCTGACCTCATCAACACTGTTTGGACAGCGTGAAACGGGGAGCGGGGACGAAGGCCACCAATGCGGGCGTAGATGAGATCGTATCGGGGGCTTTTTCTTTGCTGACCCGCTTGATGTCGGCTTCACAGATATCCGTCGCCGCGATCACACAGCCACTGATCAGGCTGTAGCAACACCAGCTTGGCCATAAATGAGGTCCAAATGTTTTGCTCACCCTATCCTTCAAAGAGAAGGGCGAGCCGCGGGTGACGAACTCGCCCTTGTAGGTGCGTTCCGGGTCCGGCGTGAACGAAGTTAGGAGAGAGGGCTTGGGAGTTTGATTGCCTCTCTAAGGACGTCCGGCCGCGTCCGTAAGCGATGCCTAACGCAGGCATTCTATCACCGGAAATTAACTAATGGGTTAATGCTCCACCAAGCGCTGTTGCCGAAATATAGGTGAGGTGGACTGCGAACTATGCCGGCGGCTGTTAGACCGAAACCGCCACTCGGTGCTTGGGGGTGCAGCCCGCAGCCCGCTGCAATAACGTATGCCTTGCTTACTGGTTCCTAGTCAGTGGCCGCCAGCTCCGCCTCTCGTGCCAAGCGAAGTTCCCGGAACCGCGCGGCCTTCTCATTGCGGGCGAGATTTTGCGCCTGAAGACGGAACCAGGAGAACCCTTCTAAGTCATCCTCTGCAGGTCGCTCATTTCGCCTAAAATATTTGAGAGTTAAAGTATTAAGTGTCAATGACTTACCAATAAAGCAGGACTAGGCGTGACGATGCTTGGCTGCTAGCCTGAGTAAATTGCCTCTCAGGAATTACGAGCCATGAAGCAGGTTATTCGCGCCGTAGTCATACTAGCTGCATCGTCGTGCAGCTCTGTGTGGGCGACGGAAGTAGTCGATGCCAACGTTGCCAAGAACATAGGGATCGTCAGTGCATCGATTGGCAGATGCAACCAGGCCAACAACACACTCTTTTATGGCACGGACTTATATGTCCGAGACATGCAATTACTCAACCACTCCGCTAACAAACAGCTTATTGATGCGTATTGGACTGGTGTGGCGACCGTTGAAGGCTTCCAAACGACTGCCAGTACGTGCGCTGAAGCGATGGGCGAATTCATCAAAATGGGCTTCGTCGCACAGGACTGAGGAGGACCACAGATGAGATTTAGGATCAACCGCCTTCTCGAATTCGAGATTGTGCAGAATGTACTTGTCGGGACGCTCCTACTGTCGCTCGGCTTCTTTCTTGGGGTAGGATCATCTGACTCATCGCAAGACCCAATGTGGGATTTAGAACCCTAACATTCCACCGACGCAGCCAATATGCCCATTAGACGAGCCTAGTGCCAATTTTCCGTGGCACCCAGCGTCGTATATTATCGACGGGGGACCCAAGGGACGCAGGCCGAATATTAAGGGTCCTCCCACATCGAAGGCAGGTTAGATGTCAAACTCATATACAGTCCACCAACAACTATGAAGGCGATCATTGCGTAGACTGCGAGTTCGTGCGCGTCCCCTATGGTGGGAGAATATTTCGGTCTGTAACGGGCACAATCTTCTTATTCTGCTTTCTAGCAATGGCATGCCGGCCGATCCTGGCCTCACTGATCAGGCTCTTTAGGATCAATCGTCTTCTCGAATTCGAGATTGTGCAGAACGTGCTCGTCGGGTCGCTCCTACTCTCGCTCAACTTCTTTCTTAGGGAGAGGTCAGTGGCCAACTCAGTCTCCGTGACGCTGCCATACCTGACGCGCTCTGGAACCGACACCCTGCACAGCCTGTCGACGACGTTCAGCGTCAACGGCGGTCCGTTTCCAACGCTGCCACCTGGAAGCCGACTGCCAGCTCGGCGACCTACCCCGGCCGGACCTGCTGATCATCCTCGCCGACCCGGCGCTGCTGGTGGAGGGCCGCTGCGCCGTCGGCGTCCCGCATTCCGGCAGCGGCGTGGGCTCGATCGAACAATCAATCTCAAGGGAATAGGAAGATGGCCGCAGGGGTCAACAGGTCGCGGTCCCTGAGGCCAAGCTCGGCGGCGGCGATGAAGCCGCCGAGAGCGCCGGCAAGCGGGTTCCGTGGTCGCGATGCCGGCAACGATCGATCGGAATGGGAGTCCGTCTCTGGAACTGAATTCACGATGCCAGCTGTCGGGGGCGGAAAGAACGCGCAGCGCGGAAAGCTGATGACTACAAAGGCAGATTTCATCCATGATCACTCGCCGTCTTGAGCGATGGTCGCAATGGATTTTTGTGACGGAGTACGAACTCGCTCCGAGACGGCCCGCGGAAGAACGCTTAAACGTCCGACGCGGCCTTAGTTAAACTGAACAAGCGGATGGAGGGCAGCGCGGAAGCCATAGCTCGCCGCCTGCGCGTTAGTTTAGCTGCAAAAAACAGCTCTTCCCCCTACCAGCATCGCCAAGTTCGGCCCCCACAGGGAATACAAGGTTCCGATTTCCAGAAGTGAAAAGATTACCGGCACGAATACCATACGCCGTGCCGGTTTTCTTCGCCCCGTTAGCCCTCACTCGTCGAAGCTAGCGTTGGCAGTGATTCGGTGAAATCCGTCGAAAGAGGTAGCTCTGGCAATTGCCATAAGGTGTGGCTGAAGGGCAACTTGCTGGTAGTGCAACGGCTGCTGTCCGCCTCTCATGGCGTTCTGCTGCAGCCGTTTCTTGCGTGGCAACGTGTCGACGATGGCGTTGAGGATGACGAGAGGATATAGGCCGGATGGCTCGTCGGCATCTTCCGGATGTTTCGCGAGATATTTTTCAGCAATGTCCCTTGTCTCACTTCCAGAGAGCGTACCGACAATGGCGCCGCAGCGCTATTCGACACGATGAAGAGGTCAGGCTCGTCATGAGGTAGACGCAGCGTGGCATCCGGCTTGGGTCGGCTCTTAGCAACTTCGATTCTGCTGACGGCGACACTCTGTCAATAACCACGGCTTGGCAAACCCATCCTAAGTTCCCTGGGGGAATGGCGCGCGGCGTACTGACGCCGCAAAGGCTATAAGTGCCGATACGGGCTTTCTTGGAATCCCATCCTTAGTACGCAAGGTGGTGGCAAACGCAGATAAAATCACTACGCGACGCTCACCATAGACGTCTTTGAGTGGGGTAACCGTTGGAGTCTTTGGGAATTCGCTAATGGTAGCGGCGGCTGATTGTGAATCCCCGAGGGGTTCTTATGGCGGAGAAAGCGAGGCGACTTCTACTTCATGGAATCGAGTAAATTTTTGTTGTAACGAATAAGAAATCTGGTTTACTGCGGTTTCACTGCCTGGCTTTGAGGGGATATTGCCAATGGGGTGGACGCGCAGGGACTTTGTGCTTGGTGGCTTAGTGTCGCTTGGAAGCGTGATATTTCAGAAAACGGCCCTGGCGGCGGCGCCTTCCTATTTTTCAGGCACCAGTGTCGACAATGGTGTTACATTCCGGAGTACGAACTTCGCCAAGATCGACAGAAAATGGCGTCGCCAAGTGGTCAAATATTTCAGCAGCGAGCCCATTGGCACCGTTGTGGTCGATACCACGCATCATTTTCTCTATCTGATCATGGAGAACAAGACTGCTATCCGCTACGGCGTCGGAGTCGGCAGGGAGGGCTTCAAATGGTATGGCCGTGCAACGATCGACCGTAGATCGCTATGGCCGCGCTGGACCCCGCCGCCCGAGATGCGCCAGCGTCACCCCGAACTACCTGAATCCGTCGAAGGCGGCTCACCGAGCAATCCGCTTGGACCGCGAGCCATGTATTTGTTTCGCGATGGAGTCGACACCGGCTATCGCTTTCACGGCACACTGGAGCCTGGCAGTATCGGTAAGGACGCCTCAAGCGGCTGCATCCGCATGTTGAACGAAGATGCAATCGACCTTTATCAACGCTGCCCTATTGGCACCGCAGTACAAGTCTTGCCGCATATCGCGGACCAGGCCGAAAGTGCCACCCAGCTCAGCCAGGTAACCCCGGTTCAATGAGGAATATCACATCCATGTCTTCTTGGACGGGATATCTTAGGCTGCTTTTCACTGCTGCCACGCTCTTGACGCTTGCCGCCTGCAATACCACCGAGATCGCCGAGGTGGAGGAACCCGCCGTCGCACCCATGAGCGGGCAAACCAACGATCCGGCGCCTGGGTTTGAGAACGTCGCAGCCGGCAGCTCGCAAGACTTCATCCTGAACGTTGGCCGTCGGATATACTTCACTCAGGACTCGGCCACACTCGATTCCGTTGCGAAGTCGACGTTGGATAAGCAGGCCGTCTGGCTTAACAGCAACCCACAATGGCTGGTCAAGCTGCAGGGCTTTGCCGACGATTCTGGTTCCGCTTCAAGTATGGTGACCCTGTCTCAGAGACGAGCCGATTCTGTCATGACCTATCTCGTCTCAAAGGGGGTGGACGCAAATCGCATGTGGGCGAAAGGCTATGGCAACGACCGCGAAGTCCGCGACTGCACGAACAGCTCGTGCAAGGTCCAGAACCGACGCGTTGTCGCAAATCTGCGCACCCAACGCGAAACTCTCTGATCGAGCTGCGCGGGTCGCCTTTCGTCTCAATGTAGGCCTCGTTGAAAGCGAAGATGGTGCGCCCATCCTGCAGGTTGGTCAGGGCCGCAACGGTTCACGGCCGACTGGGGCGCCTCCCGTGGCTTCGTCGAATTCGATTGGCGATAAATACACCAAGACTTTCAACGGCTGGACGCTTGTGCGGTGTGGATTGCGCTGTGACTGATCACATCTTCGGCCGCCTGGAGTATCGTTTCACCGCCTACAGCTCCAAAACAATCGAGGATCTTGTTGCCGTCGGCCTCAAGCAGAATGCTGTAAGCGTCGGCATTGGGTTCAAGTTCTATTAGTCAGACGAAACGGCAAAAGCCCGCAAAGCCGGATGAGCGATCATCCGGCTTTTTTGCTCATGGTTTACGCGGGCGGAATCTTGAAGACGGCGGCGTTATCCTGCATCTCCCGCAATCCTTTGTAGGAGGTGTGGCGCAGCTTTAGATCGCTGGTCCAGGCGCGGAAGGCAATCTCGGCGATCAGTGTGGGCTTGATCCAAGCGACGCTTTGGCGGTTTTGTTCGACCTTTGATTTCGGCAGTTTGATAATATCCATCAACTCTCTCAACTCTGATGCTTCGCGATCGGTGAAACCTGTTCCGACGCTGCCAACGTGTACCACGGTGTCTCCTTGATAGGCGCCGAGCAGCAGCCGGCTGATTCTACGGAGTCCGTTCCCCTCGTAGCCGATGATGAAGAAACGCTCGCGCTGGACGCACTTCACCTTGATCCAGTCACCGCCAGCACCCGACCGGTAGGGCATGTCGAGCCGCTTGGCGACAATGCCCTCCAATCCATGGTCGCACGACGCCTGGAGCAGATCCGCGCCGTCACCCTGAAACTCTTCCGAAAGCATGATGGCGCCTTGGCGGCCGTGGAGCATCTCCGCGAGAAGATGACGCCTCGAGCTCAGCTCCATCTTGGAGAGGTCGTGGCCGTCGAGATAGAGGAGATCGAAGGCCATGAGAACGGCTGTGTTCGCTCGCAGGCGCCCTCGCCGGCCGCCGAGCGCCTGCTGGAGCTCGTTGAAGTCTGACCGGCCATGCTCATCCAGCACCACCGCCTCACCGTCCAGGATCATCGTGGTGCCGAAGGTCTTGGCTTCCTCGACGATCGCAGGAAAGCGGCTTGCCCAGTCGATGCCATTGCTGGTCAACACGCGGACGTTCGAATGGTCGACATGCACCGCGACCCGGTAGCCGTCCCACTTAATCTCGTAGGCCCAATGAGAACCGCGCGGCGGTGTCAGCTTTAGCACTGGCTTGCACGGCTCTATGCGCAGAGGCATCGGGTCGATAAGGAGCTTCGGCTGTTGGGGATCGCGCCTCTTGCGGGCACGGCTTCGAACTGGCGCCTCCTCGTTGAGCAGAGGCTGTGACTTACGCGGAACCTTAGCCATGGCCGAAGTCCAACAGAGAATAGTTAATGAGTCGCGTCTCTTAACACGCAATGCGCCAGGTGGCGGGCTCCCTGCCCTTCAACCTGGCAGCCCAATCAGGATGACCAGAGGATCCGAAAACATTGATTCGCCGCTTGGGCTGGGTTTTATTCGCAGGATATGCCTCGGTCTAATATGACGATGTCATCGGCCCCGATCCTCAACAGGAAATCAGGGACTGACACCAGAGGCGCTCGTTCCAGCTTATATCGCCCTCACCCAAGGAAACCACTATGATCCTGCCGCCTATGCAGGACGAACTCTATGATGACCGTGAAAGCGACTGTCAGTTGGCGCTCGAGGTCCAGGAGAATAGCTAGTCGACCACGCCGCGGCAGCGGGCTCGAAGCGCAGAGAGACCATGGCTGCTATCGCCAACGTCGCCCTTAACCAGCTATTCGCCGAACAGGAGAACGAACAGACAAGCCTCCAGGTGGCAAAGGCACTAGGTAAGGTCGAGCATTAAGGCTTCACGCGCTTGCTTGCCTATGTTAGGCATCGGCTTGGACGTGACCGAGCGTCCTTAGAGAGGTGATTTGAACTCCATCCTTCTCCGGTAGGTTGCACACCGGATCTGTGGTCGCACCTATAAGGGCGAGTTCGTCATCGCTCGCCCTTTCTTTAGACAAAGAAAGAACGTATGGGCGCGATCGACCCTACATCAAAAGCGGTAAGCCAATCGCCGCTTACGGCGCTTGGCAACGGCTCTAGGACGGAACATAACAAGACCGCCCGAGTTGCGGTGGGTGGACCGTGATGGATATGTAAAAGCGCCAACTAATGTCAGCTAGCGCGTTCACCATTACGTCCACCGGGCATCCCAATCATGCGACCGGCACGGTTCGCGGCCCAACTCACTTTCCCGAGATGACCCAGCGCCCAAGTCGAGCATTAAGGTAGCCTCGGGCGTTAGCGTGACCACATTAGGCATTCCCAATGGCGCGACCGGGCGCTTGTTGAGAGGAGAGTGACTCCCTCCTCTCTCCATTGTCTTCGTCCCACTGGTTCTTGAGGGCGCACCTAAAGGCGAGCGTCTCCCCCGACAGCTCGCCCTTTCTTTTCGCGCCAAGCAGGGCCGAGCATTCATCCAATTGTCAATAATCCCGAAATGGACCTTCCTGTGTTAGCGCATCGCTAACAGACGAGGCCGGACGTTTCTTGAGAGGCAATCGCATATCCACTCTCAACCCCACTTTGTTCCGACGGACCCGAGAACGCACCTAAAGGGCGAGTTCGCACCCGCGGCTCGCCCTTCCTTTTCGGTCGAGCACTAAAGGTTGCGCAACGACGTCTCGCCCCTTCTTTACCCGATCAAGCCACTGCGGACAAACTGGCATCGCCGCCGTTGAGTGTATAGCGGGCCGTGACGATCCTAGTCTCTGCAACCCCCTCGCAAGGATATTCGCCGCAGCGACTTTCCGCCACGGAGTTCTTAGCCGGAACTTTTGGGGCGAGTGACCGCTTATCGCCTCTCATTGGTCCAACATTGCAAAGGGGAGCTTAGACATGGGTCAAGTAGATCGAAACAAGCGAATGATCGACACCGACGAGGCCGCATTCGCGACTCTTCGCACCGAAAAGGCGGACCGTGATGCAAAACCGCTCGCCTTCGCGAACTCCGACTACTAGCGCGGGAGGCAGAGTTCGCCACCAAAGGAACTAGCGCCGATGACCCTATAAGAGCGGACTCGGAAGACCGGCTCTCTCACAAGTGTTGAGTTCCTGCGCGATATCTTCAGCGTCTTTTCTGGCGAGTTCGACGAAATCTCGGCCATTGGAGGCCGACGGCAGTCCCGTCAGTAAGTCTCGAACGCGCCAGGTTCCGTCGCCGTCCGGAGTCGCTTCATAGCGAACGTCCGCCGCCCCTCGGGAGCCATCCTTATGGGAATGTTCAGAGCACATGAGTAATAAACATAGCAATTGCCGATAGAAGTGCCACGCCCATGACCAAAAGGCATAGAATCGCCTTCACGCGCGGATGGATTTCCACTTGCGCAGATCCTGCCGAAACTTCAAATACAGCGCAGCTGTGACGAGTCTTTGACATGATTTCCTCTTTGAGAATTCCGTCAGTCCTGACGATGTTCGGGTCCGGCGTACATTCAGTCCGATGCATCAGCCGCCTTCGGACGCTGCAGCACCCGCAAGGGAACTGGCTCGACTTAAGCTGGCCGCGCAGGCCGGGCCCACACGACCGCTCGAAAGAACGAGACTGGCTCCGAGCGTGCCGTGCCGGCGAGGTTGGCTGATGGTTGCACCTATCTACGATTTGCGCCAACACGATCCTAAACCGAACTCGGACAGCCTAGACTGGTTCCGCGTCATTAAAAAAAGCCCTGCCGAAGCAGGGCTACGCTGAATGGTGGGACCCTTTTCGCCGCCCCACTCCCGCCTGCCGATGAACCGGGTCGGATACCCTGACCTCCCACACACTGCGTGCGTTTGGCTTCCAGCTTCCGGTCGAGCATGCGCGACATTGCTGCCTTCGTATAGCTGACCATGTCACCCGGCTTTACGCCGCATTAAATTCGATTTAGCCCCGCCCTGAGGGGCGTAGAATTGGCTTCTTTTAGCGGTCCTGTTGGCACCTGAAGCGATGAAACCGTCGATGCGAACAGTGCCTATTCCCGCCGCACGTGCTTCACATCGGCAATAGAACTCCTCCAAAGAGGTGAAACCAGTGCCGACGGAGAAGGATTTTCATTTTCCCGATTTCTGTTATCGTCCGGCACTCGAATGGAGTGGGCGTTATGTTCTTAGCGAATTTGGTTCCAGGCATGCTCTATTGGGCTAGGTCTTTGAAGTATTTCGACAGCAAAATCACTGTCGTTGAGATTTCCACCGTGTTTGGTGAGGATCCGGAATTCTGGACAGTTGCGGTTCTCGGTTCCGACAAGCATTTCATGCCAGGCGATTTCGAGGTAATCGCGCCTGTCGAGACGCCACAAGCATTTCCAATGCGCCACGCCGCTGAGTAGCGGCTCAAGTCTTGAGATAGGGCCAACGTGCGAAGATGTATCTCCCAGTACTCTTGTTCAGGCCGCACGGCGAACCCTCGCGTAGCCGCTGAGAAGCGCCGAGTTAAATCACTTCTGACACACCGCTTGCATTTTGTGGCGGGTGGTCTCGTAGTATAGGCATTTAGACTGCAGTCGCGGTCAATCGCTACAAGGGACGGCGCGCTTCCACAGCTTGAGCAAGCTTTGAATTGTCGACCCCTCTTTGGGTCCCGACGCCCGTTCGCAACACGACGAACGCAGCGTTGCGATGGCTCCATTTAAACTCTTCGATGAGGAAAAAAGCCACTGCCACGCCATACTTAACGCTGCATCAGTGGCTTTCGTCCCCAGTCTCACTGAATCGCAAAATCCCTCGTGAACGTAAATTCCCCTTATAGCCAACCGCTGTGACGAGAACGCAAACGAAGCTTGGTCGGGTGGCGAGGAAGTCAGATCATGTGAGGCAAGCGCTCAATGAGGGTCCGTGAGCCGTCCGCCGAGATTAAAATGAATCTTTGGCCGTTACCGTGGAACGATACGAACGAATTTCACGTTCTGAGGCGGATCTAAATGACTTGCGGCTCCACTAAGTCTCCGGACAGGCCTCTCGCTACGTAAAATATCGCTTGCGTAATTGACCCTGCACCGCGGGGCTTCTTTTTGAGAGAGACCTGAGGCAATGAGACATTTTATTGGCCCATATGCTAAACAAATGAACAGGGCTTATAACGCCATGCCGATCGCGGACTTTCTCGCGGCGGATATCAGTCGGCGCGATCTGGTTCTTCTCTTTACAGGCGCTTTGCTCCCTCTTGATGTCGCGCTACATGATGCTCGACAACTGGCTGACCAATGTGTCTCCTTGATCTTTTCGCAGACGAGGTAGCCTCTCCGGCCTCTATATATAGTCGTCCGGCAATGCTGCTACTACCTCCAGGAGACAGCGCTGTTGCGAGATCTGTTTTTCCGGCTGATCCTGACGTCAAGCTCGTAGCGTTCTAATCGCCGCGGCAAGTATGGCCTATTGTTTTGACCAAGACTGAGACGCGCACTTGTCGTTGACCTAGCCGACGCAGTTGGCCAATATGCGGACGCGCAGATCGACACTGCTATTTTCGTGTTCACTGAAAACCGGGCAACCCTGGAGGCATTTCAAAGCCTATGGATGCGGCCATCAACACGTTCGTTCTGGTGTTCGCGTCGATCTTCCCGATTGTCAATCCGCCGGGTTCCGCGCTTGTCTTTCTCGGCTTGACCAGTGGAGCAAGTCCCGAGATCCGCTCGGTCCTTGCGCGGCGCATCGCGATAAATTCGTTCATCCTGTTGGTGTGCTCGTTCCTGTTAGGCGCGCTCATCCTGCAGTTCTATGGGATTTCGATCCCGATCCTTCGCGTTGCCGGCGGGCTCATCGTCGCCGTATCAGGATGGAAGCTTCTCAATGAAGGAAGTCACAAGGAACTGGAAGGGCCGGCGGACGGAGCCGCTGAAGCCAGTTTGCTCGATCAGGCCTTCTACCCACTGACGCTGCCATTGACTACCGGACCTGGCTCGATCGCAGTCGTTATCAGCATTGGGCTGTCCGAGGCGACAATTGCCGACCCTGCACACCGGCTAGTATTTGTCTTGGCGAGCATCTTTGCCATCTCTGTAATCACCCTGGCAGTCCTGCTTTGCTATTCCTATGCGGATCGCCTCCAAAGGTTTCTCAGTCAAGGCGGCACCGATATTGCCATTCGGTTGTCCGCGTTCATACTGTTTTGCCTCGGGTTGCAGATCCTCTGGTCGGGCGGAAATGAACTGTTGAGATCTGCCCTGATTGCAGGTCCCGTGCCGCCAATCGGCGTGCCATAGGTCCGACGTCCCCTCAAGCACGCCGGGAACCTGCGACAGCGACCGGGGCTGATCGGCGGCGCTACCGCGAGCCTCGACAGCTTTTTGGAACTATGCTGTCGCAAGGAGAAGGATCAAGTGTGATCCTATTGAAAAAGCTTTGCTGCATCGCCATGCTCAAAGACGAAGATGACGGCTGATCGCGCCCGGAGCAGACGGTCTAGTCTTACCGAATAAATAAGACGCTTGGGTATAATCGGGGGTCCGCTACGTTTATACCATCCTATGAATTCCCAGTGGTTGGGTTGAGTGCCTTGAAGGCGAAGGCCGCTGCCGCCCCTCCCAATAGTTCCGCAATGATGTAAAGCCACATGCTGGACCAAAAGAGCATGCCCCGGATGGCGGCGCCGATGGCGACGGCCGGATTGAAGGCCGCTCCCGACACTTGTCCCACCGCGAAGGCGCCAGCCAGGACCGTAAAACCGATCGCGAGACCGAAGTAGGAATTTCCTTCTGTTGCGTCGGACGTCGCCACGTTCAAGACGACGTACACCAGCGCAAAGGTGAATAGGAACTCAGCCAGAAACGCCCCCACGACCGGGGCAACCAAGGGGCTGACCGGCGCGCCTTTGAGGGCCAGGCCGACGATCCACGCCGCAACGATGGCGCCCAGCAGTTGCGCGCCCCAGTAGGGCAGCGCGTCCGCGGATGGACAGCGTCCCCGCAGGTATACCCCAAGCGTGACCGCGGGATTGTAATGGGCGCCCGAGACGTGACCGCCTGCGTAGATCATAACCATCAGCACGCTGCCTATGGCCAGCGGAGCGATTACGCCCGGAGCCGCGGCCATCCCGGTGC
>NZ_JBFRDU010000055.1:0-24652 GCF_052113965.1 Rhizobium sp. RAF56 | reverse complement strand
AAAATAGTTCTGCACATGAACCCAAAACGGCAAAGGAGAAACGGAGAAGCTTGACCACGACGACCGACACGAACGATACCTAAAAGGCGGGTCACTTCTCAGTGCAAATCCCGGGTCAACTCTCAGCGCAAATCAACAGTGCCAGGAAGGCGAGCGGCAGGATGCGACTGACATCGGAAGCATCCATGCAGCGATCGGCGGCGACCTCCGAAATGCCTTTTGACGATCCATCGGTCAGCGCCTTAAGACAGGCATGCGCGAGCGCGATGCCGTCGACGAGCGTCTTGTCGACCTGGGATGGTGACCGACCGTCGACGACGATGCGGGATTCAACGCCGCGGGTTTTGAAGGCGAGAGGGAAGTTAAGTACGATCGCTGGTGCATCATTCATCGAGGCTGTGGGATGACTATCGCATCGATTGTCTAGGCCTCGTTCGCAAGCATGATCCGTGATGATCTGCATCAGTCCTGCGCCATCGAGTTCGATGACGAGCATCTTGTCGCCCAGCACGATGCGGCGAAACACGGATCGCATCAGCGATCGCTTCTCGGGATGAGACAGGGTCGGCAGATGTTGCGATAGTCGCCTGGCTGCCCCAAGCGTCGCCATGACATCAGAGGCTACCGGATACGCGTCGATGAGCGGCATCAGTCGCGACCCATCGCCGAGCAGCTGCTGCAGTTTCAGTTCAACCGTTTCCTCCAGGTGATTGGTCGGAATACGTAATCCACGGCTCTTGATAGTTTGATTCCGATTTCTGTGATCGGAGACATAGTAGCGATAACGCTTGCCGTGGCTGCTGGCATGCACCGGTGTCAGCCTGCAGCCATCGGCATCGAACAGCAAGCCGGTGAGAAGGCCGGAACCGCCATCCTGACTGACGGCCTTTACCTTCGGCGACTGCGCTTGTTCGGCCAGCAGTTCCTGGACGCGATCAAAAGTCTCGGCATCGACGAGTGGTGGCTGCTCACCGTCATGGACAACACCCTTGTGACGGACCTTGCCGATGTAGATCGGATTGGAGAGCAGATGGTAAAGCTTGCCGCGGCTCGGTGGCAGTCCCATCGCGCCATCGGATGGCCACTGTTCGATCAGGGCCGGCACCGACCGCAGCTCGAGATAACAATCGAATATCTTGCCGACGATGCCGGCGGCCTCGGGATCGATTGCCAGCTTGCGGTCGACCGCCTTGTAGCCGAGCGGCACAGGTCCGCCCATCCACATGCCTTTTTTCTTCGAGGCCGCGACCTTGTCGCGGATGCGCTCAGCGGTGACCTCACGCTCGAACTGTGCGAAGGACAAAAGCACGTTCAGGGTCAGCCGGCCCATCGAGGTGGTGGTGTTGAACTGCTGGGTGACGGAGACGAAGGACACCGAATGCTGGTCGAAGATCTCGACCATTCTCGCAAAGTCCATCAATGACCGAGTTAGGCGATCGATCTTGTAGACGACGATGACGTCGATGCGACGTTCGCGGATGTGCTGCAGCAGGCGCTTGAGGGCAGGGCGCTCCATGGTGCCACCGGAGATGCCGCCATCGTCATAGGGATCGGCAACGATCCTCCAGCCGAGGCTGGCCTGCGAGCGGATGAAGGCGACGCAGGCTTCGCGCTGGGCATCGAGCGAGTTGAAGGCCTGGTCGAGACCTTCTTCGCTGGACTTGCGTGTGTAGACGGCGCAGCGCAGTTTTTGGACCGAGCTCATAGGCCAAAGAACCTCGGTCCCGACCAGTGCGCGCCGGTGATCCGCCGGGCGATCGCCGACAGTGACCGATAGCTGACCCCTTCGTAGACAAACCCCCGCTCGATGACATCGACAACATGGCGGCGGCCGTTCCACTCCCGCAGCAGCCGGGCACCGGGCGCCGGAGTTTGTCGCGGCGTGGCAAGCGTCTCGACGGCGGCGGCCGCAGCTCCTCCCAAGCGCTCCCGGTCACCACCACGCGATCGCCGCGATCCCGGCAGTTGGCTTTTGCCCGTTGCGCGATCGGTGGTCTCGCCGTCCAATATCTCCGATGAGGTCGCCCGATTGCTACCGGATCCGTCTGCTTCTCGATCGGCCCCGACGAGACCCGCCTGACGGCGGCGTTGAGCAATTGCCGGGTTGCTGCCGGATAGCCGCCGAGATGCTTCTGTTGCAGGTGCCATGCGGCGGCCCGGATCAACAGCGGCTGCCTGACGCCGGATGGTGGCGGATGGCCATAGGTGCCGATCCAGAGATCAACCAGCGCGGCGCGGGAAAGATCGCCGAGGGCGGTGATCCTCTGTTCGAGGCTTGGTTTCTTCGCCATGACCTACTCCGTCACTCCGTCACCACCAGCTGCTGGATGCGGGAGAGGGCGGTCCGCCGCACCCGGGGTTTGTCCGGACGCCTTTCGACTTCATCACGTACCGTCACAGGGTCAACGACGCGATAGTGGGAGATACCGTCGGCATCCGTCTCACGCAGCAGGTCGAGCTCCAGCTTCTTGCGGACCGTCGCCGACAGGAAACCGCGCACCGAGTGGACCTGCCAGCCGGTGACGCGCATCAAGGATTCCAGTGTGGCACCGTGCGGCGTCCGTAGCTCTTTCAGGACGAGATCGGTCTTGGTCGCAGATGTCGAGCTTCCCGCCGGCGCCGAGATCGCACCGGCATTCGGCGAGCCTGCATTCGCTTGCAGCTCTGCAGACTGCGTTCGTTGCCGGCGCCTGGAGGCGGTCTCGCCCTTTCCGGTCGCTGCAGCCGTGGCAGCCTGCGAAACGGCCTCGGCCGTAACGGCTCGTGCCGAATTGGCGGCCGCTAAACCTTCTTGCCGTGCGGAATTTGTTTTCTCTTTGGTCATGTCGGTCTCCCTTGTGCAGGTTCCGGCCGATCCGGCGCCTGTACTGGGGCGAGCCCGCGTCGGCGGGCAGGGAGACCTTCAAGGAGCGACACTCTCTCGTCGTCGACCCAGCAATGCTTCGTTCCGGCAGCAAGTCCAGTCCTTTGTCCTGGGGCTCCCGCGGACGTGGCGCAATTGTTCTCAAAGGTGAAAACGTGTATCTCGGCGAAGCCGCTGACTCGACAAAAGATGCGGTTTCGGCTCGGGCCGCGTCGTTGGTTGATCAAGGGGCCGAGATCGCATCCGACGTTTATGACAAGGCGGTTGCCCTTGCATCGGACGTTCACGATACGGCAAAGGATCGGGTGGTGCAGGAGGTCGACGCTTTCAAGTCCGGAGTGCTTGGAGGTGAACGTGGCTGATGAAATGAGAAAGGTCGGGGCAATATCGCTGCGACCTTTTCACTATCCTCCTTAGAAGCGCGGAAGGAAGGCGATCGATACTTCGATTCTCCCTACGCTTGCGCACTGGGCTTTTCCTGAACTTCCCGCCCCGCGCGGTGTGCGAGCGCGCGTCCGGCAAATTACTTCGGCGCCGGCACTCACTAGTGGAGATCACTGGCGCGAAGGCCGTTGCGTCAGACGGTCTGCGGGTGCCGCTACTCCGCGGCGTGGCGTATCGGAAACGCTGCTGGCGGCTCGATAGGGGCGATTATCTCGAAATCGCCTGGCATGAAATGCTGGTCGGAACCGAGAACCGCAACTGTCCAGAATTCCGGATCTTCACCGAACACGGTGGAGATCTCCACAACCGTGATTTTGCCGTCGATATACTTTAAAGACCGAGCCCAATAGAGGTTGCCCGGAACCAAACTTGCTACGAACATTACGCCTACTCCCGTTCGAGGGCCGAACGATACCAGAAATCAAGAAAATGAAAACGCCCCGCGCACGCTTCCATTCGAGCGGGCGCATTTCAAGTGGCGTCACCGGCGTCGTAAGATGTTGGCCCGTAGCGCGCGATTTCGTAGGCCCGCTCGGGCGGGCCTGGAGACGAGCAAAGCAGCGACGCTGGCTTCGTCTTCGACACCAGCAATGCTTCGTTCCGGCAGCAAGTCCAGTCATTTAGTGGCGGCCCCTCGCGACGGAGGCGCTTGCGGCGAACTCGGATTGAGGGGCGCAAGAGTTTCATAGCTGCCTATTGACGTTAAGGAAGCAGACGCGTTAAAAGTGCCGCACGCAGTCATTCTGACCGCGGGCAGCATCAAAGGACAATCGTCCACGAAGCAGCAAACCTTTACCCATCTGGCGCAAGCCGGAGGGTTGGTTGCGCTCGCTTCCAACTGCTCCGTCTCCCAGATCAAGGAGAGACGGATGCCTGTTTCCAAAACGATCCAATTTACTTCTACCCGCAAAGCCAGATCGCACCGACGCCCAACGGTGCAATTGCTACCGGAGCTAGCGGCTTTCGCCAACAAGATCGCCGATCGCATTGAGATGGTCGGGGTCGCGGAGCTGAAGCCGCATCCGCGCAAGACCCGCACCCATGACGAGAAGCAGATCGCTGCGATCACGGGTTCGTTCACCCAGTTCGGTTTCCTCAACCCGATCGTCATCGATGAGAGCAACATCGTGCTTGCCGGCGACGCACGCTTGGAGGCGGCCCGCCGTCTCGGTATCTCCGCACTTCCCACCATCCGCATCGACTACCTCTCGGAATCGGAGAAGCGGGCCTACAAGGTCGCCGACAACCGCATTGCCGAACTGGCGGAGTGGGACCTTCCCGAACTGAGCATCGAGCTCACCGAGCTCATCGACATCGACTTCAACATGGATGCGTTGGGATTCGACGCGCCGACCATAGATCTCGTCCTCATCGAAGCGGCCAGGCAAGCCGATGCGGAGCCCGACGCTGGGGACGCCATTCCTGATGAGCGACCAGGGCCTGCCGTATCTCGCACCGGCGACATCTGGTCGCTTGGGTCGCACCGCGTCATCTGTGGCAGCGCCCTCGATCCCGAAGTGCTGAAGGCGCTGATGGGGGAGCGGCAAGCCCGGTTGGTGCTGACCGACGCTCCCTACAATGTCCCGGTAAGGGGCTTTGTCAGTGGCCTTGGCAAGGTCAAACACCGCGAGTTCGCCATGGCGTCCGGCGAGATGTCGAAGCCGGAGTTCCTGGCGTTCCTGACCGAGGTCTCCGTGCTGTCGGCGAGCTATCTCGTCGACGGCGGCCTGCACTACGGTTTTATGGATTGGCGTGGTCTAGGCACCTACATGGCGGCACTTGATGCCTGCGGTCTCAGCCAGCTCAATCTCTGCGTCTGGAACAAGGGGACGGGCGGCATGGGCAGCCTCTATCGCTCCCAGCACGAACTCTGCCTGATCTACAAGAAGGGCAGTGTTGCCCATGTCAACAATGTCGAGCTCGGCCAGAACGGCCGCTATCGCACCAATGTCTGGGACCATCCCGGCATGGCGTCGTTCGGCCGCGAGCGCGATGAAGCGCTTAAATTGCATCCGACGGTTAAGCCGGTGAACCTGCTGGTGGAAGCGATCAGGGACGTCAGCCGTCAGAAGGAGATCATTCTCGACACTTTCCTCGGCACCGGCTCCACCTTAGTCGCTGCCCAGAAGTGTGGCCGCATCTGCTACGGCATCGAGATCGATCCGCTTTACGTCGACACGATCGTCCGGCGCTTTGAAGCCGTCACCGGCATCAAGGCGGTGCACCTGCAGACCGGCATGACGTTTGCCGAGCTGGCGGGCATCCGAGGCCAGGAGGCGGGGACGGAAGCAGCCGATGCCGAAGCTGGAGCGCACGCCGACGCGGAGGTGACCACGAGGCAGCCTCCGAACGGATCGGGTAGCTGTTGTAGCTCGGATGAACTGCCGCTGATCCGCATCCGTCAGCGCTCGCGCAACCGGATTACGCCGGAGGTGGCCAATGTCTGACCGGGAACCGACGATCCGCCAGCGCTCCAGACCGAACCGCGCCAATCAACAGACCACTGCGGATGATCAATGCGCTCGTCAGAGCCAGGCGCTCGTGGAGCAAGCAATCGAAGCCGCGCTGTGCGAGCCAAAGATCAGCAGCAGGGGCGGGGTCGGCGAGACCGACCCCGCATCCGGTGGCGACTACGAGGTGGGCTACAGGAAGCCGCCGGTGCATTCGCGCTTCAAGAAGGGCCACTGTCCCAACCCGAAAGGTCGTCCGAAGAAAGCGAAGCTTTCGATGGAGGAGCAGTTGGCAGTGATGCTCGATGAGTCCGTGACCGTCATGAAGGAGGGCAAGCCGTGCCGCATGACGGTTCGCCAGGTCGGACTTCAACGCATGGCACAAGCCTTCGCGAAAGGTGACATGAAGGCTGTGTCGCTTGTGACCCAATGGGAAAGCAAGAGGCAGCAGCTGGCTTCGGGCGCCGCCGATGACGAGGGAGCGTTGCAGGAGCCGTCGCAGGAAATGCGACAGGTGATGGCCGACCTCAAGGCCACTGAGTTGCTGAAGGTAGGCTTCTCCGAGAAGCAGGTAGAGGAGGCGTTGTCCATCTTCGGACTTCCAGCACCTTCCGCCGCATCCGATGCGATCATCATCGAGACGCCGTCCGCCACCGAATCCAATCACGATGACGCAGACGATAGCGACGAGGAATTAGAAGCGAGCGATCCGGGCGAGGGCTTTGGTCGAAGCGCCGGCGGCCACAACCGAAACCATGGAGCGAACCGATGACCATCCAACAACCGGACCTTTCCGCGTTCCATGCCATGATGGCGGGGGATGTCGCCCGCACCAACTTTCTTGCCTTCGTCGCAGGTATCTTCGATGTCCTGCATCGGTCTCGTGGCATCCGTTTTCTCAACAACTGGCATGTCGAGGCTATGTGCCATCAGCTCGAACGCGTCGCCAACGGCGAGAACCGGCGGCTGTTGATCACGGTGCCGCCGCGTCACCTGAAGACGATCTGCACCAGTGTCGGGTTGACGGCCTGGACACTCGGCCATCGGCCGGCAAGCAAGGTCATCCTCGCAAGCTACGGCAAAGATCTCGCCGCGCACAACCTCGCCAATCTGCGGCGGGTGATGGAATCGCCGTTCTACCGTCGGCTCTTTCCGGAGACGAGGATTGAGGTCAGGGGCGCGGTCATTACGACGACGGCCGGCGGCAGTGTCAAGGCCACCTCGGTCGGCGGTCCGGTTACCGGCCACGGCGCCGATCTGATCATCATCGACGATTTGATGAAGGCCCACGACCAGAACTCCGACACGGAGCGGGAGAATGCATGGGAGTTCGTGACGGGAAGCCTGCTCACGCGTTTTGACGACCGCTTGAACGGCGCCGTCGTCTCGATCCAGCAGCGCTTGCACGAAGACGACGTCGCTGGCCGCATGATTGCCAGCGGCGAATACTATCACCTCAATCTTCCATCGATCGCCGTGGAAGACCAGCAGATACCCTTGGGCGGCGGCAGGATATACATGCGTCGCAAGGATGATCCCCTGTTTTCCCAATCGTTCCCACGCGCGGAACTTGACAAGATCCGCCGCGAGCACGGCGACTTCATCTTCTCGGCACAATACCAGCAGGATCCGACTCCGCCCGGCGGCAACCGGATGAGCTGGAGCTGCTGGGGAACATACGAGAAACGGCCGCGGCGCGACGAACTCGAACAGGTGGTTCAGAGCTGGGACACCGGCATGACGGCGGAGCCGACCAGTGACTATTCTGCCTGCACCACCTGGGGTCATCGCGGTGGGGTCTGGTATCTGCTCGACGTCTATCGCGCTCAGTTGGACTACGCCGTTCTGAAGCGCAAGGTCGTGCAGATGAGCAATACGTGGGGGGCCGATCGGGTCATCATCGAGCACGCCCAATGCGGCATTATTCTCCTTCGAGAGCTTCGCCAGGAGCGCGCTATCGCCGGAAAGCTGAGGCCTTTCATTCCGAAAGATGACAAGCAAACCCGCTTCGAGACACAGGTCGCCCGTATCGAGCCCAGTACGTTCCTGCTGCCGACGCAGGCGCCCTGGCTTGCCGAGTTCCGTCATGAATGCCTCGCCTTTCCCAGAGGCAGGAACGACGACATGGTCGACAGCATGACGCAATTCCTGATGGACATGTTCGTCGGGCGGGGCAGAGCCATGCTGCGTGGGGACGAACGCCCGGTGGGGAAAATACAATGGCCGCCACGCAGGCGCAGGTGACACAGGGGCCCTGTCAAAGGAACCCGGCTTGAAGCAGGGCAGGGGGTTGGGTATCGTCTCGCCATGACGCGCCGCAGCCCCCTCGGCTATTTCAAGACGAGCCCCCACCTTCGCAGTCCCGGCATTGGCTTTTGCGTATCGCGCAGCGCCAACCTCGGCATTGTCACGCCGCAGACCTTGCTGCCCCCCTGGCAAACCGGTAGCCAAAAGGATGACGAAAATTTGCTAAAGCGGCTACCGGTTCCCGTCTGAAATTATTCGGCAGGCGATCTGGCTCTATCTCAGATTCGCGTTGAGCTTCCGCGACGTGGAAGATCTGTTGGCAGAACGCGGGATCGTCGTTTCTTATGAGACTGTTCGGCGTTGGGTAAACCATTTTGGGCCGATGATCGCGGCGAGGCTGCGCAAACGGCGGCCCAAGCCGCACACAATCTGGCATCTGGACGAGGTCTATCTCAGGATTGATGGGCGTCTGGTCTATCTCTGGCGTGCCGTCGATGCCGAGGGCGAGGTTTTGGATGTTCTCGTCCAGACCAGGCGGAACAAGGCCGCCGCGTTGAAAATGCTACGCAAGCTGCTGAAGAAAATTGGCTGCGTGCCGGAGAAGCTGATCACCGACGATCTGCGATCATATCACGCCGCGGCGCGCGATCTTGGCATCGCGCACAGGCATCATCGCGGCCGATGGCGCAACAATCGGGCGGAGAATTCCCATCAGCCAACCCGACGACGAGAACGCCAGATGCAGGGGTTCAAGAGCGTCGGATCAGCTCAAAGATTTCTTTCAATCCACGCCGCCACATACAACACGTTCAATGTCCAACGCCATCTGACATCGGCCTCCACCCACCGAGCCTTTCGCGCATCGGCGATGAAGACTTGGCGCGACGTGGCAATCGCCGCCGCTTGAAAGTATGCGAAATGGCGGATCCTTACTGCCCATATTCGACAACGTGACAGTGCCAGTAAATCCGCTGGGCCGCGTTCCACATTTCGCCCATGGCGATGGTTGCGGCGAGCGGGAGAATTTCAGCATGCCGATGGCGCTATTGCCGAGAAAGGGCAGAATCAGCCGCAGGGTCTGGGGCAGGACGATGCGGCGCATCGTCTGGCCGGGTGTCATACCGAGCGTGTGAGCCGCTTCCTTTTGGCCCTGGTCGACGGAGCCGCCGCCGACGCGCACCTCTTCCGTCAGATAGGAACCCTCGTTGACGCCGAGGCCGAGAACAGCCGCTGATGCGATTATCTGTTCTATTGCCAGGCCGGTTTTCGGTCCGAATAAGTCGATGTCCGCCAGGCGGTCCATGGTGACAGGACGCGCGGGCGCTCTGATAGTGGCCCCGCCGCGAACTGAAATCCTGTGCTATGGCAATGGTGTCCCGAGTGCGGCACGCATATCGCGGCTTGCGTCTTCGAGATGCGCACGCATTGCCTCCGCTGCCGCTCGCTGGTTGCCTTCCCTGACGCAATCGAAAATCCGCTGGTGTGCGGCGATCGTCACATCGATCCCCTGTCCTCTTAACTCTCGGCCTCGTCGGCTGAGGTAGAACGATTTCTCCAGCGGCTTCAGCATCGCTTCGAATAGGAAGGTCAGGACGCGGTTGCCGCTCGCCATCGCGAGAGCTTCGTGGAAGCCGACGTCGAAATGGTGAAATCGCCGCTCCGCCTCTGGATCGCCGGTCTCCAGAAAAGCCGGTGCAGCATCCTTCATGCCCTGGAGAGCAGATTCAATGGCCACCAGACCCGGGCGGCTCACGCGTTTGGCCGCAAGCGATACCGATTGAATTTCGAGCGTCAAACGCACTTCCACAAGGTCGAACACTCCCTTGGGATCGTACTGGATGATCGCCGCGAGAAACTCGCCGAAGGCCGAACCATCCGGCTCGCGCGTGATCGGCCGCCTGCCGCGTCCGAGATCGACCAGCCCCTTGCCGGCAAGCACCTTCAGGGCTTCGCGCACGGTCAAGCGACTGACCGCAAAGCGCTCTGCAAGGTCGGCCTCGCTCGGCAGACTCGTGCCTGGCGCATGAAGGGTCAGGATGTCACGAGTCAGCGTCTCGGTGACCATCGCAACTGCTGTTCTCTCTTCTTTCATCAATGGGTTGTTTTTCATGATCGCCTAAACATGTCATACATCTTTTATGAGATGCCGGATCATTTGTCTACGTCATTGGGATCGGTCAAGAAGTCTATAATGCCGCCGTTCGGCAATAATCAGGCTGGGTTAACGAAGAGACGCGTACAATTAATGCTGCTATTTCAATGAGATAATTTTGATTTAGCAGAATTTGATCGGCAGCCTTGTCGCCCTTGTGAAATGGCATGGACCGCCATCTCTGGATTGTCATGGAACTAACCACATGGCAGGCAAGCGAGAACTTGTCATATTTATTTACAATGGAGTATGACTAAGCTATCCCTAATGTAGAAAGCGCAATGAATGCGCTGCGGCTGGGAGGCCGCTTTAGGAGAGGGAGGATGCAATGCTGAAATCTCGAATTCGAGGATTGCTGATGCTGTCGATGGCGACTGTCGCTATCGGCGCGATGACCGGCGGCGCGCTTGCGCTCGATCCTACCGCCAAATGGTGCTCGGGCGTCAAGATCGCGGCATTTCCGGGGGGGCCGCAGGGGGGCGTGTTTGCGAACAACGTCTATAATGGTTTCCGCCAGGCGGAGCTCGATCTCGGCCCGCAGGTGACCTATTATTTCTCCGACTGGGATCCCAACAAGATGCTGAGCCAGATTCAGCAGGCCCTTGCCACCAAGGTCGACGGCATTGCCACTTATGGGTTCGGCGGCGAACCGGCAACGGCGCCGCTCGTCGAACAAGCATTCGCTCAGGGCACGATATTCACGACCTTGAACACGGCCCTTCCGGACAGCCAGAAGAAGCATTCGTCGCAGGGACTAGGATATGTCGGAGCCCCGAACTATGCGGCGGGCTTTGCTCTCGGGACTGAAGCGGTCAAGCGCGCCAAGCTCGCATCCGGCGACAGCGTCTTCGTCTGGGGCCTGAAGGGCCAAGGCGGGGATCGAGGCCAGCGGACGGTGGGCGTCATCGATGCTTTCGAAAAGGCAGGCGCCAAGGTGATCTATCAGGAGATCGACGCCGCAACCAACGCCGACCCGAATGCCGGTACTGCGACCTTCGTCGGCGTAATGGGTGCCAATCCCGGCATCAAGATCGTCGTAACGGATCATGGTGGCCTGACTTCGAACGTCGGCGTCTACGCAAAGGCCGCGTCGCTCAAGCCCGGCCAAGTCTATTTCGCGGGATTCGATATGTCGCCCAATACCGCGCAAGCGGTGAAGAATGGCTATCAGAACCTGGTCATCGACCAGCAGCCTTTCCTTCAAGGCTATCTGCCAATCCTGAATATCTGCATGACCAAGAAATTCGGCTTCTCGGGGCTCGATATCAACACCGCCGGCGCCTTTGTCGACTCTTCCAACGTGGACGCGGTCGCTCCACTGGCGGCCAAGGAAATTCGCTGAACCAGCCGCCACTCCGCTGCCCGGGCGCGCGTCGCCGCGCTCCGGGCAGTCGGGCTCTATGGTGTGTCATCGCCTTCATCAGCGGTCCGCACGTTGCAAACATCTGGACATCGCCATGGCGCAAGGCGCAGAAGACCAACGTTCTTCATCCCCGGTCATCGAACTTCGCAATGTCTCTAAGACGTTCGGTGAGGTCCGCTCGTTAGCGGACGTTAATTTCGCGGTCTATCCCGGCGAGATCGTAGGACTCCTCGGTGACAATGGAGCGGGCAAATCCACGCTGGTGAAGACCGTAATGGGCTTTCACCGGCCTGATCGCGGTGGGGAGATATATTTCCACGGGAAACGCATCGACGATTGGTCGGTCGCGCGGGCGCGATCACTGGGGATCGAGACCGTCTATCAGGAGCGTGCCCTTTGCGAAAAGCAGCCGATCTGGCGCAATATGTTCATGGGTCGGGAGATGAAAACGAAATGGCATTTGCTCGATGTCCGCCGCATGCGTGAAGAGTGTGCCCGACTGATGAGCGAGCACATGGGCTTCACATCGGCCGCGGTTCATCCCGACAATGTGGTGACCACCATGTCCGGCGGCGAAAAACAGGGAGTCGCGATCACCCGTGCGCTCTATTTCGATGCCCAGTTGGTGATCCTCGACGAGCCAACCATGGGCCTGTCGCTGACGGAAACCAAGAAAACACTCGATTTCGTCAGCAGCATCAAGAAGGCGGGGAAATCGGCGATTTTCATCGATCACAATATCTTCCACGTCTATCCCGTGGTGGACCGGCTCTACGTGCTCGATCGTGGCAAGGTTGCGGGCGTCTACAAGAAGGATGAGATCAGCATGGATGAACTGATCAATCGGCTCTACCGCGTGGCCAAAACCGGCTTTCTTGACGCAGGCTCTTCCGAGGAGTGACCATGTCCGAAAGTGCACTTTCAGCCAAGCCCGCCAACAACCGCGTTTCGCCACCATCGCTTCTGCGGCGATACGGCAGCCAGCTGGGTATCGTCGGTGTCGGTTTCGTCATGTGGCTCGCCTTTGTCGCCGCCGCTCCGGCCGTCTTCACCAATATCGACATCTACAAGGCCTTTGCCCAGACCACCCCGCAATTCGGCATTATCGCCCTGTCGCTCACCTTCGTCGTCATTACAGGCGAGATCGACCTTTCCTTTCCGTCAATCATGGCGCTTGGAACGGCTGTCTTCTGCCTTGTCACAGCCTATGCCGGCATCCCCTGGCCGATCGGGCTGGTTGCCGGCTTGGCGACCGGTGCCGTCTGCGGCCTGCTCAATGGGCTGTTGGTCGCAAAGCTCAATATCCCTTCGCTGGTTATCACCATCGGGACGTCGTTTCTATTTCGGGGCCTCGAACTCGTGCTGATGAACGGGACCGGCGTGCCGCTGACGGCCGACGAATATCCCGCCCTGCATACTCTTTTGCGCGAGAACCTGCTGGGTGTTCCGGTCCAGAGCCTGTGGATGGTCGCGATCCTTATCGTCCTTTGGGCATTGCTCAATCGCACCCGTTTCGGCGCCCATGTGTTTCTTGTCGGCGACAATCCGACCAGTGCCCGGCTGATGGGTATCGATGTCGTCTCGGTGAAGACCCGGGCCTTCATTCTCGTCGGCGTCACATCCGTTTTCTGCGGCCTGCTGACCTCTATTTACGGTTATTACTTCTGGCCCACGACCGGAGACGGATTTCTCCTGAACACGATCGCCTCGGTCTTTCTTGGCGGTACGTCGGTGTTCGGTGGCACGGGATCGGTCGTCGGCACGTTTGTGGCTTCCTACATCATCGGTGCCATCAACGCAGGCATCGTGTCGGCGGGAATCAACGCCTTCTATACGCAGCTCTGCTTCGGTCTCGTCATCGTGATTTCGGTGGTGCTGCAGACGATCATCGAACGGCGGATTCGCCGCCAATCGATTACCGGTCGGTAAGGCGATGGCAGGCTCTCTCCATCCACCCGCGATCGGCGTTAAAGGGCGCGGCTTGCCATGAAGATCACAACGATCAAGACAATTGTCGTCAATGCGCGGCTCCGAAACTGGATCTTCGTCCGGATCGATACCGATGTTCCAGGATTGTACGGGCTGGGCGAGGCGACGCTCGAATTCCAGACACGCGCGGTCACCGGTGCCATCGAAGACATGGGGAGCCTGATCCTCGGCGAGGATCCGCGCAACATCGAGCATCTCTGGCAGGTGATGTTCCGCCATCTCTTCTTCAAGGGCGGAATTGTCACCATGTCGGCGCTGTCAGGGATCGACCAGGCGTTGCACGATCTAAAGTCGAAGGACCTCGGCATTCCACTCTGGCAGTTGATCGGCGGGCTCAGCCGCAAGCGGCTCCGAATGTATGATCATCTCGGCGGCGGTGAGTCCGATGCCGTCTACAATAGTGCAGCCGTCGCTTCATTCTCTGAGAAGGCGGCGCGCTCAAGGGAGGACGGATTTTCCGCGGTGAAGATCCTCGCCGTCGGCAGGACTGCTCCGCTGGATGGGCTGGCAGCCCTGAACGAGGCGGAGGCGCTCATGCGCGCGGCGCGCGAGGGTGCCGGGGACGACGTCGATATCATGGTCGACCTGCACGGCCGCACGACATCCGCCATGGCGATCTCCTATGCCAAAGTGCTGGAGCCCTACCGGCCATTCTTCATCGAGGAGCCATGCCAGCCTGAGGATTGGGAGGGTACCGCGCGCGTGGCGCGCTCGACACGAGTGCCAATTGCCGCTGGCGAGCGGCTGGTCCATCGGCATGAGTTCCTGCACCTGCTGCAGGCAGGCGCGATCGCCGTTGCACAACCCGACGTCTGTCATGCGGGCGGCCTCACCGAAATCCGCAAGATAGCCGCGCTGTGCGACAGCTACGGCGTCAGCATGGCGCCACACAACCCGCTAGGGCCGATTGCCACCATGGTCAATATTCATTTCGGCTTCTCGACGCCTAATTTCCTTATCCAGGAAGTCATGCGTTCAGATGTCCCGTGGCGTGACGAGATTGTCACCGGCGTCACGCCAATTGTTGGCGGCTACGTCGAACCAAGCATGGTACCGGGGATAGGCATTGAGATCGACATGAAGGCGGCGGCCAAGCACCCCTATCAGGAGGTCAGGCCCATCCAGTGGTATCATCATGACGGCAGCGTGGCGGATTGGTAGAAGACAATGAGCGATCGTCTTGGCGGACAGCATGTGATGATCACGGGCGGAAGTAGGGGGATCGGCGCGGCCATCGTCGAGAAGGCGCTGGCCGAGGGCGCGCGCGTTTCGTTCATAGATATCGACCTTGAGGAAAGCGCTGGGCTCGCCGAAAGGCTTGGCGCGCGCGACAGATTGTTCTTCGGCAGGGGCGACGTCCGCTCGGCGGCCGACATTGCCGGATTTCATGAAAAGGCGATCGTGGCCTTCGGGCCGGTGACCGCCCTGGTCAACAATGCAGGTCGCAACAGTTACGCCGACCCCGTTGCCATGACCGAGCAGCAATGGGACGATGTCTTCAGCGTCGACCTCAAGTCAGCCTGGCTCATGGCAAGGGCCGTACTCCCGAGCATGATCGCAGCGAGACACGGAGCAATTGTCAACATCGCCTCGTTACACTCTGAGCTTACCTATCCCGGCATGTTTCCCTATGCGGCGGCCAAATCCGGTCTCGTCGGCCTTACCCGCTCATTGGCGCTCGAGGTCGGGCCCCACCAGATCCGCGTCAACGCGCTGTCTCCAGGCTATACCGAGACCTTCCTGGTCAAGGAATTCTTCGAAAAGAGCGCGCCTGGGCTGCGCGCCCGAGTGCTCGATGCACACCCGATGGGTCGGATGGCCACGCCGCAGGAAATTGCAAATTGCGCTGTCTTCCTGATTTCCGACGAGGCGTCGTTCGTGACCGGCGCGAACTGGCAGGTCGATGGCGGCCTCGGCGCGAGGTTTGCCGGCTGATCCCTGCGGCAGCGGTCGCGGGGGCATTGTCACGTCGTTGGAGCTTGCGATCCCTCTGGCGAACCGATAACCAGCAGGATGACGAAAATCTGCTACAGCGGCTACCGGTTCCCGCCTGAAATTATTCAGCAGGCGATCTGGCTCTATCTCAGGTTCACGTTGAGCTTCCGCGACGTCGAAGATCTGTTAGCAGAGCGCGGGATCGTCGTCTCCTATGAGACAGTCCGGCGTTGGGTATATCATTTTGGGCCGATGATCGCGGCGAGGCTGCGCAAACGGCGGCCCAAGCCGCATACAACCTGGCATCTGGACGAAGTCTGTCTCAGGATTGATGGGCGTCCGGTCTATCTCTCGCGTGCCGTTGATGCCGAGGGCGAGGTTTTGGATGTTCTCGTCCAGACCATGCGGAACAAGGCCGCCGCGTTGAAATTGCTACGCAAGCTGCTGAAGAAAATTGGCTGCGTGCCCGAGAAGGTGATGCGACGATCTGCGATCATATCACGCCGCAGCGCGCGATCTTGGCATCGCGCAACGGCATCATCGCGGCCACTAGCGCAACAATCGGGCGGAGAATTCCCATCAGCCAACCCCACGACGAGAACGCCAGATGCAAGGGTTCAATAGCGTCGGATCGGCCCCAAGATTTCTTTCAACCCACGCTGCCACATACAACCCGTTAATGTCCAACGCCATCTGACATCGGCCTCCACCCACCGAACCCTTCGCGCATCAGCGATGAAGATTTGGCGCGACGCGGCAATCACCGCCGCTTAAAAGTATGCGAAATGGCGGGTCCTTGCTTCCCCTATTCGCCCACGTGACAGTGCCCCTGTATGTGTTCACGCGTGAGGACGGGAAAGATCGGGTCTACGTCCATGATACGAGCGCGTCAGAGATTAACCCGGACCGCTTGGCGCGCGCCATCACCGCTCTCTACTAAGTTGACGAGCCGCCTTCGGGCGGCTCATTCTCTGGGAAGGGAGAGAAACGATGATGAGGATGACCGCCTGCGCCGCAATAATCTGTGCACTTCTGTCCGGAGGAGCAGCCCATGCGGAGGGTGACGATCCGGCTGACAAGCTGTTCAATATCTACGCCTTATACCAGGTGGCATCCCGGTGCCTCGACAAAGACCTTTCCTTCGATGCAAAGAGCGTTGCAAAGGTCGCCGTCGCGATCAAGGAATACGCCAATGCTAGCGGCTTGTCCCAGGAGGCGCGTGATGAGCAGTGGGAGCGCTCCAAGACCTATCCCAACTCGATCACTATCGGCGATGAATGGTGCAAGAGCACACGAGATAGCCTCGGCAAGCTCTTCCCCGGCGTCCTGCCAAAAATCAGCGACAACCCTTTCTAGACAAAGAGGGCGATCACCGCGCTCCACCAGTTGCGAGACCGCAACAAAAAAGTCCTCTGGCGGGAGCCAAAGTGCTGTTGCGAGAGCACGGCTGAAGCTTGGATACTCCTCTTCGCTGGTATCCCTTCCCCGAGGCGAATAACCTCAAGAATCTCTCATAGGAGGGCTGTAAATCATGGAAGCGTTTTCGTTCTTTCTTCCGACGGGCACCCAGATTGTCGATGACTTTGATATTTCGCATCTGGCCGAGGATAGAGAATATTGCTTTGTCGGTCATACCAGCCAAGACTGCACGAAGTTGGCAAGGGATTTAGTCGGTCACACCATCGCTGGAACGCCGATCGAAGAAATCCGCGATGGAAGATTGGAAAGAGCCGCCGCGTTCAAGCGGACCTTGCAGCGCGCAAATAGGCTGCTTGGGTCGATTGCCATCTATGGCGGTGTCTTGGTGACCAGACCCGGCACCACTAGGAGTTTGTATGTGTTCACGCGTGAGGCAGGTACCGGGAAAGAACGGGTCTACATCCATGATATGACCGGACCCGAGATTAACCAGGAGCGTTTGGCACGCGCCATCACCGGGCTCTACTAAGTTGACGAGTCGCCTTCAGCCGGATTGGTAGGCTAACGTGAGGTCGTTCAAAGCAGAAGCCTTTCGAGACGGCAGCGAAAGGTCCGCCCGAACGTGGGGTCTGCGCCAAACCCGGATTTCGAGGTCGAACCTGGATTTCGTTTTTGCGGCATTAGGTAGCAAAGACCACCAAAAACGGGTTACGCATCTGAATTAGAACAGAAACCAGCAAACTACCCGCAATGCCGCTGACGTTGGTCGCGCTCGTGGCAGCGTTGCAGGTGACCCGCTATCACGCTTAGTCCCGAAAAGCGGACAACGCCGACGCTGGCTTTAGCTAGGTGAAATCTCGGTGGTTGATCGGCATGCAAAGGATCGCTAATTTGCGGCCAACCAGCAAGGGGCCGGCCGAAGGCGGCAAGAACTCTTTGCTCCAGCCGCCATCGCTTCAGTTGTCGAACCCAATTGTCCTGTTTGGCGCTCGCGGCGAACGCTATAGTCTAGCTAGGTCTGGATCTTTCCGGTTTCGATGACGAGAGGTGGCGGACAAAGACGTTACGTTAGAGCGCCGATTAGGCTGGTTGCGTCGCGAAAACCTCAGAGCTGCGAACCGAGAGGGAGAATCGCATAAAATCCCGCCACGAATTGATCCCAGGGCGAACCCGTCGGCTCATGATAGTAGATCCGCTGCGTCCCGTCCGGCTCGGTTTCCGTCCACGAGATCCGCTTGTCCTTATCTAGCCTTACGGCAAAGGTTTCTTCTCTTAAAACGCCTCTTAGGGCATTCGACGTCTTCCTGGTAAATTCAGGCGAGTCGATCAGAATGCCCATCTCCGTATTGATATTCACCGACCGCGGGTCCCAGTTGAACGAGCCGACGAACAGGTAACGATCGTCGATGGTAAACGCCTTGGCGTGCAGACCCGATCGCGATTCACCCCAATTGACGCCGCGATGCGCTTCTTGATCTGCGTCAGGCCGAAGTTCGTAGAGGTGGACTCCACCTTCCAGAAGAGCCCGCCGGTCCTTTGCATAATGCGCATAGACGGGTTTCACGTCGTTCGATGCCAGCGAATTGGTTACAACCAACACCTCGACGCCCCGCGCCTCAAGTTCCCGCAACCACTCTGTGCCGCGTTTGCCTGGCACGAAATATGCAGAGATGATCTCAACCTTTGATGTCGCATCGGCGAAATACTTTGCCAGTTGAGAGGCAAGAATTTCTTCTTTGTTGTCTTCTTCACCGGCCGCTTTTGAAGGGGGGTCCGAGTACATTTTGGCGGGAACCCACGCGAGCTTCAACGTCGATGGCGTTAGATTCTGCTTCGCAGCCGCACGCACGACGTTTGCATATTCCGTCTCCCGCGCATCCCCGATGATCTTGTCAAGGCGATCGCGCGCTTCGGCGAGACTGAACCCCTCGGGTTCGCCAACGACGGCGCGCGCAGGCACTGCGAACTTGCTATTCCAGTACTCATCAAAGTTTTTCGAGACTTCGCCGACAACGGGTCCAGCAACCAGCACATCGAGATCCGAATAGTTCAGTTCCCGCTTGGCCAGGAAATACTCGTCGCCGATATTACGACCACCGACGATCGACATGGCATTATCGACGGTCAACGACTTGTTGTGCATCCGGCGGTTGATCCGCTTGAAGTCGGTGAGGCCGGCGGCGAGACGGCTCTGATCCCGCCAGAATGGGTTAAAGAGCCGGATTTCGATGTTTTTATGCGAGTCCAGAGCCGCCGTCACGGCGTCATAGCTCTTGGTGTCCATGTCATCGAGCAATAGCCGCACCCGCACACCCCGATCCGCGGCTTGCAGCAAGCTCCACGCAAAGATTTTTCCGGTAGCATCATCGTGCAGAAGGTAATACTGCGCATCGATCGTCTTTTCGGCGGCCGCTACAAGCGCCAAGCGCGCTGCCAGTGCTTCTTCTCCGTTGCCGATCACCTTGACCCCGGAGCGACCGTCTCGAGGATCACCAAGCCTTTCGACCGCTTGTGTCAGCCGCGTCCTTGTCGGCTGCGCGGGCGAATATGACGGTGTTTGCTCGAATGTTTGCACGGTGTGCGAACAGGCGGCGAGAAGAAACAAGGAAAGCCCTGCGGCCAAGATAAATGGTTTCAAACTACGCGCCCCATCCAGAATGCGGCCCGCCACCGTCCCTTCGCGGCCCGCAAAGCTAGACATTGGCTGTGTCGCGCACTTTGCCGCTAGTACAGGCATGCTCTCACGTTTTGGGATTGAGCACCATTCCCGAGTGAAGCCTCGTTGTCGCTCTGAGCCGGAAGCTGCCAAGGAGCAGCTTCGCGCTATTGGCGGTCATCGCAGATCTCGATCGATCTCTCCGCTCATCGCCGTGGTAGCACTGCCGTCTGGTAGTCACGTTCATAGCTCCGGATGACACGGTCCAGCGCATTCATGATTCCTGAATGTCGACCCTCTCCCGTTCAAACTGCTGCAGCCTGTCGGTCAAGGCGGCCCGTCTACTCCAACTCGTACGCTACACTCATTCGAGGCTCCGTTTTTCCCCGGAAACAGGGTAGTCGCGATGCCATCTTAGGCCCGGTGGTTATTGCTACCTAATGCCGCGTTTTTGCCCTGACCCAGGCGAATGCCAAGCATCGCTGATTGGTGCTCTGTGTGCACTCATTCCAATTGGGGCGAGATGCTCGATGTCTTCGATGGTCCGCAACATTGTGTAGTGGTCAATCGTCTGGGAATGCACCCCAACACGAATCCCTGATCCATATAACAATGTCGGTATTCGATTTTCTGAACGACGGTCATCTTCGTCAAAGGTCACTATCAACAAGCTGTCGTGGTTTTTTGCCCAGCTGGCGTAGTGACCTAGATGATCTTTCAGCCATGCATCAGCCTGCCCGATCGTTCCGTCATGCATGTCGTTTCGAAGGTTTGGGATCACGAAACTGACGGATGGCAGTTTTGAAAAATCGGTGGGGAAATGAGTCAAGGGCTTCTCGACCCCTTTGACGTTCGTGAATGACTCCCAGGGATTGTGCTTTCGCGGCGATCCGGCCTCGATGTAACCCGCAAACGACTTGCCATTGGCCGCCAGTCTCGTCGCAAGATTCGGCGCATTGATGTCGTGGTTCAGGTCGTTGCAGACGCCTTGCGTCGAGCCGCTAAAGAGCGCGAGATAGTTGGGCTGACTTGGATGTGTGACCCCAAATGATTGGCTGAAAACTGCGCCATCCTTTGCCAGCTTCCGCATATAAATCGCGTCAGATCCCGGCGCGAAAATCTGGTCGAACGCGTGATTTTCCATCATAACGACGACGATATGGTCGTATTTGGGAAGGTCCCCTGAGACGGCTTTCTCTTCGAAGGGTGTGAATTGCAGTGCGACAACGGCAAACAGTGAAATTGCAAGCTGAAAGCTTTTTGGCGTGCCCATCTTTGATTCCCCCTGGAGGCATCGGCGAAATCCCTTCTTGCGGCTGCGCCTGATCGTATTGCATGCCAGCATCCGGAGACATCATCTGTGCGGAAGCAGTGTCGCGGGCACCAAGGGCTGAGAAAATTGCCAAGGCGCCATGGTTGGCAGTTTGGGCAATGACATTGGGTGTCTCCTTTGTTTGAAGTCGAAGATCGCATAGTCGCTGATATTGTCGACCAGCAGGCGGTAACGGTCGTCGAGGGTGGTGCCGGTTAGTTCGGTCACGGCGGCGGGCATTGCGATCCCAATTCTTTTCGTTCCTGTGGGAATTAGTCCCGACCAAAACAAACGCTAGTCCCTGCCGACAGACGCCAGATCGGTTGTCCGAGGCGACGATCACTCCCTTGACAGTTGAACCTTTCGCCATAGCTCTCACATGGGCTCGGGGGCGTATCTTCTAACAAACCGAAGGGAAAAGGAAATGAAGATCAAGATCCTAACTTTGATGGTTCCTTTCTTGGCCGCCTCCGCCGCGCTCTTGGGGGCAGGGAGCTCCAATGCTGCCGACGAATGGTTCGTGCTCGGCCAGCAGACGATCAAGTCCGTAGATCCAAGCGTCAACATTAACAGTGAAGGGGATCGATGGAAGAAAGACGTCAAATGGGTGAAGCTCGCTGCCGAAGGCGCGGATGTGAAGATCGATAAAGTCGTGCTCCGCTGGGACAATCGTCGTGATGACACTGTCAACGACCTCGGAGTCCTGAAATCGGGAGGTCAAACGGCTGCCAAGAACGCTCCAGGGCGCAAAGGGCGCCTCACCGGTGTTACCGTCCAGTACCAGATCCTCAATAACGCAAAGACGGCCACCCTCAAGGTGTTGGGATATGACTGAGCGGTAGGCGTCCGCCAAGCGACCTGCGGCGAAGGCCTTCGTCTTTCCAGGAGCGCGGAAATCTTCGTCGTCGATCTGAAGGGTAGTTACAAGGGCGATGGCAATGGGCCGTTGGTGCCAAAAGCATTGACCTCCTGCTCTGTAGCCAATTCGACATCGCACCGCGCGCCCCGTGTGAAGACGGGTGCAGCATCTTAAAGGGATCTCACCGCTCTGCTGGCAACTATGTTCCCGGCAAGCGCGGCAGGAACGTCGTCTGCGACGGAGCTGGCGCAACAACGGCGCGCAGGCCGTGACGTCAAACAGGAAACCCGACAGGGAGCATGCTCCACAAAGCAGGCATGCCGCGCCGCCAACCAGCAAAGCAACGCATCCTGCCGTCAGGACAAGCGGCAGACCAAGCAGCAGGGACGCCAGCAGTCCCGCGACATCAAGTATTGAGTAAGCAAGCACAACGCAGCGCATTACATCCGTTCGTCGAACCGCCGAACTGCAGTCGGTGGGTTGAGATCTGCTGATTCATTAATCGGGGTCACAGTTTCAGCTACTTTAGAATCACTCTAAATGACGCTTTCGGCTGCAACTATTGCTACGACAACGCTTAGCTTACCGGACCTGCCGCGGCGAAGCTGGTTCTATCCCTGAATCGCCCGGCGGGAAGTCCAATGCCCGAATCTGTAAAGTTGCTATCTCTCGGCACCGCTGGACCATGCGCATCATCATCTTGCCCGGTGAGCAACTCATCACGATCGGCCCCTATCGATATCCGGCTAGTCGCACGTTCGGATTCGCTTGGTGGTGCGGTCACCGTAGTCATTCTCCGTGGATCGTCTTGATCACGCAGTTACCGTTGTGATCTCTCACCTGACCAAGTCGCGCGCCATGTTTGTCGATGGTGATGGGCCGGCGAACTGTCTCCGGCTGGTCGTAGTAGCCGCGGTGGTGGTGCTGCTGAATGATGACCTCGTCCGCCATTACAGGTGCCGTAACCCTGTGCGCCAGAACGAGCTGAGCCTTGACCCGAATAGCGATTCGACCGGTGGTATTCTTAGCTTGGTGAACGAAGCCTGCCTCAGCCTTACCGTGATCGATCCTGTTGGACAGGACGCCCGTATACATGTCGTAGTGAAGGATCTCGCGGAGGTATTTCTGTGTGATCGTGCTCACGGCTATCTTATAGCGATGGCGACGTCGGAAATGCTCAATGCCTGGCCTGAAATCCGCTTTTTTTCCCTATTTTGGGTAAACCTTGGCATACAGCTATGAGGAGAATGGCAATGCGACTAGCCATGGGTTTAGTGCTCGGCCTGGCGCTCTCCGGAGTGGCTCAAGCGGATACCACAAAGATTGAAGAGGATGTGAACCGCCTGATAGCGGCAACCAGGCTCAGCGATGCCAGGACGCTCTACGGGCGGGATCCAGTCGTCACGGCTTATATCAACGGGGTCATCCATGGTCTGTTTACCCAGAACAAGTTGGGAGCTGTCACGGGGTCGTGGTGCCCGCCCGAGGGTGTCGTGATAAATGTCGACGTCGTTTTCCTCGCGATACACAGCGACCAAAACGGCGCCGAGGATTCTGAGTATCTCGCCAATTTCGGCTCGCTTGCGCTAAAGGGATTGGAACGGATGTTTCCGTGCGGAGCCTAATGGTCATAAAGAGAAGGGCGAGCTGCATTCTTAAACTCGCCCTTATAGGTGCGTCCACAGGTCCGGTGTGTGACGTGGGGAGTCGAGGGGGACTTCTTCCTGACGTCCGGTCTCGTCCGCTCAAATCTACCTGGGCCATGGTTAAGGAAAACTTTCCAGCTGAGTCAATTTGCGCCACCTAGAGCTACCTCTTTGGCCGTAGGCAGACCTGTCTTGTAGGCCTTTTGCTCTATAGGCAAAGAAAAGGGCGAGCTGTCGGGGGAGACGCTCGCCTTTAGGTGCGTCCTCAAGATCCGGTGTGACGTGACAATGGAGAGAGGAGGGGGTCACTCTCCTCTCAACAAGCGCCCGGTCGCGCCTATTAGGGCATTCCTAATGCGGGCACGCTAGCGCCGATATGCCTGCCGACCGCCACTCCACTCATTAGGTCGTGCCGGAAGTCACCATAGGGCCGGGCTTTTGAATGGTGTGATAGCAAAGGTTGGCACCAGGTCGTAGTCACCTTGTTCAAAGACATCCAAAGGCTGAATACGCTCCTTCCGAGAAACATTGGAAACTTGGCGTCGATACTGCAACGAGGAACGTCCTTACGCGGCGATCATACAAACCTCCGATCGTGCAGCAGGATCCTGGTGGCGAAACGAGCCAGCCATCGTGATCAGAGTACTTCTCCACATCAGCGTCACCATGCTTGGCTCCGTTTTTGACTGCCGGCGCAAGACTGTGAATCAGCACCGAAGGGTTGCCCCCCGGATAAAAGGCAGCAAGTGCATGACTTTGCAGGCAAAATCGCGATCCGCGCGGGGTCATTCTCGGCGCCGGTAGTGACCCTCCCGATTTCAATTTTGTGTATGTGAATCAATGCTTTACGTAGAATCGGCAGGGGTCAACCTTCGATGCTGTTTCACACGTATGTCCTGAAGGCCGCTATTTCGGCACCGCTAGAGCTTCTGCGAATCTGGGGCCTAAAGCGCCCTCAGAACGTGGCGGGTTCGAACTAGAGTTCGCGCGTTTTATCCAGTCGCAATTATCCGTTGCGCACTTCAAGAGACATGTGACTAATATCCCAGCTGCACCGTTGAGGAGGCGAGGGCTTCACTGCGAAAACGCCAGGAAGAGCTACTCGACGGTGAAATCCTTTGCTCCTGGTGTCGATGACGGTTGAGGCTTAGAGCCTGTTGCCGGCAAGGTGCGTGGATCGAGCCGCGGCGATTCGGGCGTCCCGGCCTGCTCGGGCGGAAGTGTCCTGAATGCCTCCTTTGTTGCCTGAGATACCGGAGCAAGCAGTCTTATGCGCAGCAGGGCGTATGCGGCAAGCAGGGCGTGCGGGGCGTGCGG
>NZ_JBFRDU010000054.1:0-26697 GCF_052113965.1 Rhizobium sp. RAF56 | reverse complement strand
TCAAACCCAAATGCGGCGCTAAACAACTCATCAGGGCGGTGCGAAGGCTGGTGGTCATCGAAGGATCCTTTTGCTGAAGAATCCTCCATTCCATCATATCGCGCCGCCCGCCGATACACTGTCGTGTACTGTGCTTCGAAACACGCAAACGTTCTATCTGTTTGTTTTTACGCAATTCCGGACGGAAAACCGCGTCACACTTTTCCTGAATTTCTCTAGTCCTGGTAGGCAGCGTTCCACTGCAGCGTTCTGCGCTCCAGCGCTCGCGCAACAACATCCGCCAGCTTGCCTAGTATCGCGTAGATGACGAGCGACAGGACGACGACGTCTGTCATCATGAACTCGCGGGCATTGTTGGCCATGTGACCGATGCCGGATGAGGCCGCGATTGATTCAGACACGATCAGCGTCAGCCACATGATGCCGAGCGCATAGCGCAGGCCGACGAAAATCGAAGGCAGCGCACCCGGAAAGATCACCTTGCGGAACAGTGTCCAGCTGCTCATCCCATAGACGCGTCCCATCTCGATCAGATCGCGATCGACATTGCGCACGCCGTGATAGGTGTTGAGGTAGACCGGAAAGAGCACGCCGAGCGAAGTGAGGAAGAGCTTGGACTCTTCCCCAATGCCGAACCAGAGGATCACCAGCGGGATCATCGCAAGGTGTGGGATGGTGCGCAGCATCTGCAGCGTCGTGTCGGTCAGCCGTTCGGAAAGCTTGGAGATGCCGTTGGCGATCCCGAGCAGGAAGCCGATAGCGCCGCCGACGAAAAGGCCGCCGAAGGCGCGGCCCGCGCTGACGGCTATGTCGTACGGCAACTGACCGGAAACCGTCGTGCGCCAGAAGGCAGCGACGACGTCGGCCGGCGACGGCATGATGCGCGAGGAAATCCAGCCCACGGAAGACGCAAGCTGCCAGGTGGCCACCGCCACCAGCGGCACGAGATAGGGAAGCAAGCCCTGCAAGGCGACGCGAGGCCGCAGCGGCGCGTCACGTCTGCCCGAGGTCGAGGCCGAGGTCACGCGCAAGAATGCAGTCTCGATTGCCGACATATTTGAACTCCTGTTGTTGCCTTCGGTCAGCATCGGATTTCGCCATCCGGCCGGCCGCTCCCCGCCAATCGGGAAGCGACGGCATCGCTTATCGGATCACGACCCGGAGACGATCTTAAGGTTGCCGCCGTGACTGCCGCCCGCAAAGACCTGCTTTGCGCCGAACTCGTTGCGGAAGCTCGGCCGCTTCTCGTCGCGCGCCAGGCCGAGTTCTGGGAACAGCAGCTCGGCGACGCGGTAGGATTCCTCCAGGTGCGGATAGCCGGAACCGATCACGGTCTCGATGCCGATCTCCTGGTATTCGCGGAGCCGCGCGGCAACCGTCTTCGGCGAACCGACCAGCGCTGTGCCGGCGCCGGCGCGTACCAGCCCGATGCCTGCCCAGAGGTTCGGCGAGACTTCAAGCTTGTCACGGCGTCCATTGTGGAGGGCCGCCATGCGTTTCTGGCCGACGGAGTCGGACTCCTTGACGAAGCGCTCCTGCGCCTCGCGGATGGTATCGTCGTCAAGATGCTTGATCAGGGTATCGGCTGCGGCCCAAGCTTCCTCGTCCGTCTCGCGCACGATGAAGTGCAGGCGAATGCCGAAGCTGACCTCGCGACCCCTGGCGGCCGCGGCGGCGCGCACCTTCTCGACCTTCTCGGCCACCTGCGCCGGCGGTTCGCCCCAGGTGAGGTACTTGTCGACACGCCCCACGGAAAAGTCGATGCCGGCATCGGAAGAGCCGCCGAAATAGAGCGGCGGCCGCGGCGACTGCACCGGCGGCAGGCCGAGGCGGGCGCCGGTTGCCTTGATGTACTTGCCGTCGAAGGTGGCCGAACCCTTCTCCATCAGCTCTTCGAAGACGGTGAAGAATTCCTCGGCGTGGGCATAGCGCTCGTCATGCTCGAGATAGATGCCGTCGCCGGCAAGCTCGCCGGGGCTGCCGCCGACGACGATGTTGAGCAGGAGGCGTCCATTCGACACGCGGTCGAGCGTCGATGCGAGGCGTGCATAGTATGCAGGCGAAGCAGTCCCGGGACGGATGGCGACGAGAAACTTCAGCTTTTGGGTATGGGCGGCGAGAGCCGCGGCGGTAACGAACGATTCCTCGCATGCAACGCCGGTCGGCAGAAGCACGCCGGAATAGCCGAGCCGGTCGACTGCCTGCGCTATCTGCGTGAGATAGCCGATATCCGTGCTGCGGTTGAGGTCGGAGGAGCCGAGATAGGTGCCGTCGCCGGACGTGGGAATGAACCACAGAAAATCGATGGGTTTCGAAGTCGCTGTCATGGGAGGTATCCTGTTTCCGCTATGGTGTAGGAAGGGGTTCAGCCGGCATTCGGATGCCAGACGATGTCGCTGATCGTGAGTTGCTTGGGGAGAACGCCGATCGCGTAGAAATCGTCGGCCAGCGCCTGCTGGTAGACCAGCGCCTCGTCGGGGACGAGCGACACCTTGCCGAGGTCAGCCTGGCTGCGCGTCAGCATTACGCGGGTCGCGGCCTCGGGAATGCCGGTGATGGCCGAAAGGGCGGAGGCCGTGCTGTCGATGTTTGCCTGCGCGGCGGCGCCGACCTTGGCGAGTTCATCGATGACGGTGACGATGATTTCGGAGTTGGCCTTGGCGTAACTCGTATTGCCGAGGAAATAGCCCCAGTTGTCGAGGATACCTTCCGACGTGGTGACGACGCGCGTCTGCGGGTCCTGTTCGGCAACCGCGAAGAAGGGATCCCAGATCGCCCAGGCATCGATGCCGCCGTTCTTGAAGGCGGCCGCGGCATCCGGGGGCGCAAGGTCCACCTCGACGATATCGGAAAGCGACAAACCATATTTGCGCAGGGTCTTCAGCGCGAAATTATGCGCACTGGTGCCCCGCTTGTAGGCGAGCTTCTTGCCCTTGAGGTCCTCGACCTTCTGGATCGGGCTGTCCCGCTGGACCAGCAATCCGTGGAAGGCCGCAGCACCCCTGTAAGCGCCGACATAAAGGATGTCGCCGCCGGCGGCCTGTGCGAACAGCGGCGGAACGTCGCCGGTGACGCCGAAATCGAGCGCGCCGGAACCCACCGCCTCAAGCGTCGGTGGACCTGAAGTAAATTCGTGCCATTCGATCGTAACGCCTTGATCAGCAAGCCGTTTCTCTAAAGCGCCGGAGCTTTTTGCGAGCGCCAATACGCCGAATTTCTGCCAGCCGACCCTGAGCGTCGAGGAAGCCGCGCGCGCTGACCGTGTCTGCGGCAGGACCAGAGCGCCAGCCGATGCGCCGAGAAGTGCCAGTGTCTGTCTGCGGGTGATCATCCACAATCCCTTTCCAACTCGACGCGAGTAACGATCTGCACGCCATCCCAATTGCCGGCGCGGCCGGCCACAGGCTGATACTCGCATAGACTATCGATTATATCGACATTATGGATTTCCCTATCGGCTCGGCAGGGCGGAATATTTTTGCGGCGAGGCGGCGATCGCCAGCATGATTTTGGGGGCCAGCCGCCCTACCCTCCCGCCATGGCAGGAGGGCTGGCGTCGACCGCCAGGCGGATCGGACCTTCCGGCAGGAGTTCAACTCGCCTTCGGCCTCCAGACGATGTCGCTGACGGTCAGCTTTTTCGGAACGATGCCGAGACCGTAGAACTCGTCGGCCAGGCTTTGCTGATAGGCGACCGCGTCGTCGTTGATCGTGGTGACGCTGCCAAGGTTGAAGTCGGGGCGGCTGACCGTCACCCGCGTCACCTCGGGCGATACCCCGGTGATCTCGGCAAGGGCTGCGACAGTGTCGTCAAGCTTGCTCTGCGCGGCCGTGCCGACCTTGGCAAGCTCGTCGATGACGTCGGCCACCACTTGCGGATTGGCCTTGGTGAAATCGGCATTGGCGAGGAAGAAGCTGTAGGAATCCACGATGCCGCGTGCCGTTGCCAGTATGCGGGTATCGGGATCGGCTTCCGCGATCGCGAGATAGGGATCCCAGATCGACCAGGCGTCGATGCTGCCGTTCTTGAAGGCGGCCGCGGCATCGGCCGGCGAGAGATCGACCGGCTCGACGTCGGCAGGCGTCAGCCCGCCCTTGCGGAGCGCCTTGACGGCCACGTTGTGGGCGCTCGATCCGCGCTTGAAGGCGATCTTGCGCCCCTTGAGATCGGCAAGCGACTGTATGGCTGAATCCTTGCGCACCAGGATCGCCGATCCTTCGGGGCTGCCTTTATAAAGGCCGACATAGAGCAGATTGCCACCAGCGGCCTGCGCGAATAGCGGCGGCACGTCGCCTGTCGCTCCAAAGTCCAGCGCGCCGGCACCCAGCGCCTCAAGCAGCGGCGGCCCAGATGTGAATTCGGACCATTCAACGGAAATGCCGCGATCGGCAAGCCTACCCTCGAGCGCGCCCTTGCGTTTGGCGAGCGCCAGCACGCCGTTCTTTTGCCAGCCGATACGCAACGTCGTGGCGGCCGCGGCGCTGGCAATGCCGGCGGCTGGCAGAATTGCGGCAACAGTCGCTGCACCCAGAAGGCCGAGCGTTTGTCTGCGAGAGATCATGGACTTTTCCCTTTCCTGTCCGATGCGGCACCCGGACATCTCGGCCCCGCGCAGCCTCGATCTTTTCAAATCTATAGAATTTATCGACATCAGATTTTGCGAATTTACGCCGAGCGACGAACCAACCTGTCGCCATAGCGGCCGTTGGCGAAAATCTCTTCCCGACAACGCGCTGGCGCCGCACGGCTTGAGCCGCTGCGAGAAGAGCGTGAAACAGTTTTCTGCACAGAATTGCGTGAAAACAATCCGCTGGAGCGTATCTGCGATTCGAGCGAAGGCTGAGGCGCTTGAGACGTCAAATCGGCCTTTCACCGGCGCGGCCTTTCGGCTAAGCCTCTCAGCCAAAGTCAGGAAGGAGAAGCGTGCATGGCAAAGGTTGCTTTCATCGGCCTCGGTGTGATGGGTTATCCGATGGCGGGACATCTGAAGGTCAAGGGAGGCCACGACGTCACCGTCTACAATCGCACCGCCGCCAAGGCGGAGGCATGGGCCAAGCAGTATGGCGGCAAATCCGCCCCAACGCCGGCCGCCGCCGCCGAGGGCGCCGATTTTGTCTTCACCTGCGTCGGCAACGATGACGACCTTCGCTCCGTCACGACCGGCAAGGACGGTGCGCTTTCCAGCATGAAGAACGGCGCGATCCTGATCGACAACACCACCGCAAGCGCCGAAGTGGCGCGCGAACTCCATGCCGCCGCCAAGGCCAAGGGCTGCTATTTCATCGACGCGCCGGTCTCCGGGGGGCAGGCAGGAGCCGAAAACGGCGCGCTCACCGTCATGTGCGGCGGCGATGCGGCAACATATGAAAAGGCAAAGCCTGTGATCGACGCCTATGCGCGGATGGTCGGGCTGATGGGTGCGGTGGGTGCCGGCCAGCTGACCAAGATGATCAACCAGATCTGCATCGCCGGCCTCGTGCAGGGCCTGGCCGAAGGCATTCATTTTGGCAAACAGGCAGGTCTCGACATCGAGAAGGTCGTTGAGGTGATTTCGAAGGGCGCCGCCGGCTCCTGGCAGATGGAAAACCGCCACAGAACGATGAACGAAGGCAAATACGAATTCGGCTTCGCTGTCGACTGGATGCGCAAGGACCTCGGCATCGTGCTCTCGGAAGCCCGCCGCAACGGCGCCAAGCTGCCGGTGACCGCGCTCGTCGATCAGTTCTACGGCGACGTCCAGGCCATGGGCGGGAACCGCTGGGATACGTCCTCGCTGCTGGCACGGCTCGACAAGAAATGATCGGCCCCTCCTCCGACGCCGCAGAACTGATCGCGCATCTGCGATCGCTGCGCTCGGAGAAGAATATCGCGGGCATGGCGCGCTTCGGCATCGTCACCGACGGCGCGCTCGGCATTTCCAATCCGGACCTGCAAAGGATTGCCCGCGCCGTCAAGCGCGACCATTCGCGCGCGCTCGGCCTCTGGGCGAGCGGCATCCGCGAAGCGCGCATGCTTGCCCTCTACACCGCCGAACCGAAACGGCTGAACGAAGACGAAGCCGGTCGATGGGCGAACGATTTCAACTCCTGGGAAATCGTCGACACCGCCGCCGACCTCTTCGTCGAGGCGCGGCTCGAGAAAACGCTGATCCCGAGCTTTGCCGCCGACGAACGCGAATTCGTCCGCCGCACGGCCTTCGCCATGATCGCCTGCGCCGCCGTGCACCTGAAGAAGGAACCGGACGAAACCCTGCTGGCCTTATTGCCGCTGATCGAAGAACACGCGACCGACCAGCGCAACTTCGTGCGCAAGGCGGTGAACTGGGCGCTCAGAAACATCGGAAAGCGCAACCGCCGCTGCCATGGCGCTGCGCTGGCGATGGCGGAAAAGCTTGCCGCCGCCACCGACAAAACCGCGCGCTGGATCGGCAAGGACGCCGTCAGGGAACTGACGAGCGAGAAGATCCTGGCGCGGCTGAAAGGTTAAGCCTCGACGAGGAAGGGCCGTACGGCGAAGGCGCCTTGCGCCCTCAATCCTCGTTCGATTTGGCGTTTTCCAGCAGCATGTAGTCGAGCGGCAGCTGCGTCGAATACTTGATCTGCTCCATGGCGAATGCAGAGGACACATCGCGGATCTCGATCTTGGCGATCATGCGCTTGTAGAAGGCGTCGTAGGCGGCGATGTCGGGCACGACCACCCGCAGCAGATAGTCGATGTCGCCGCTCATGCGGTAGAATTCGACCACTTCCGGAAAATCGGCGATCACCTCGGAGAAACGTTTCAGCCACTCGATAGAATGACTATTGGTGCGGATCGAGACGAATACCGCGACCTTGGTATTTACCTTTTCCGGATCGAGCAGCGCCACGCGCCCGCGGATGACGCCGTCCTCCTCCATCTTCTGGATGCGCCGCCAGCAAGGCGTCGTCGAGAGACCGACCTTCTTGGCGAGATCGGCGACGGCCAGCGTCGAATCTTCCTGCAGCAAGCGCAGGATCTTGCGGTCGAGACGGTCCATCTCAAATTCCCTTTCGAAATATATTCCCTGTATAGCCTGATTCCGGCGAGGGAAAAGAAACTTGTTTCACGAAACGAGGTATTTTACACGTTTCTGAAGTACGGGTACCAGTTCCACCTCGAACCAGGGATTGCGTTTCAGCCAGCCGGTGTTGCGCCAGCTCGGGTGCGGCAGCGGCAGAACTGCCGGCTGCGTTCCGTCGAAAAGGTAATGCCGCCATTGAGATACCGTCTCGGTCATCGAGCCCATGCGGGCGGCGGCGAGGTGCCAGGCCTGCGCATACTGCCCGATCACCAGGACAAGCTCGATCTGCGGCATCGCGTCGAGGGCGCGCTGGCGCCAGAGCGGCGCACATTCGCGCCGTGGCGGAAGATCGCCGCCCGCCGCATCATAGCCGGGAAAGCAGAAACCCATCGGAACCATTGCGAAGCGTTCGCGGTCGTAGAACATGGCGCGGTCGACGCCGAGCCATTGCCGCAGCCGATCGCCGGACGCGTCGTCGAAAGGCAGCCCGCTCTCGTGCACCCGCAGACCCGGCGCCTGGCCGGCAATCAGGATACGGGCGCGCAAGGAAAGGACCGCGACAGGGCGCGGCTCGTGAGGCAGTCGGTATTCCGGTCCTTTCGCCGGCGCGTCGCGACAGACGCGGCATGCCGCGATGTCTCCGCGCAGCCTCTCCAATTCAGCCTCCCGGTCCAACGCTTCCGTCATGACGACCCTGCCAGCCACCGGAAAACATCGCCGATCGAGGACAGGGGATCCCCACCGCCTGACTGCCCGGCCCGCTCGTCGCGACGATAATCCTTCGGACGCTCGAAGCTGCCCGCCCAAACGCCTGCCCGCGCCTCCCGCGCCTGAGCCTCCTCGGCGTGATATGCGCCGAAGGACACCGCCATTCCTTGACGCACCATTTCGCGGTTGAGGTCGATCCCGCCGGCGCGACAGGTCGCGAGTAGCCGCCCGTATCGGTCGTGCTCGCGACCCCGGCATTCCACCTCGCCCGCCTTCAAAAGCTTAACCAGCAGGTCGCGCGCGTCGTGCCCGCATCCCCACGACAGACCCTTCCGCTCGCATTGCTGATCGCGCTCCGGCGCATCGATGCCAAGCAGGCGCAGCCGCTCGCCATCGCGCGATAGCGTATCGCCGTCAACGACGAAAAATGTCCCGCTTTGAATGGTTTCCCGATGATTATTCATCTTCGTCGCGAGAAGCCAAAGAAGCGCCAGAGCTGCAAAAGCAGTCAACCCGTCGCGGAATAAACGCCTGAACCGCGCCACGCCCGCGCTCCTTCCGAAATCCTTGGCAAAGATGGCAAACAAATCATTTCGCCGGCAGCATCTTCTTAAGGATTGGCGGCTAGTCTGTCATCATCTGCAGAACAAAGTTTCAACGTGCACATGGGCAGCGGCGTCAGCACTTCGACAGATAAAATCATCGTCGACCGTACTCGCGGCCACCGCAACAAGGCCGTATCGAGAGCGGTACGGCAGACGCGCGAGCGCCTGCAGATGGGCGGCGGCGGAAGCTTCGACCGCGAAATCATGATGATGCACCTGCATGCCATGCTGCAGGGCGCGTCCGTGGTGCCGATCTTCATCATCGTCGTCGCCGGCCTTGGACTTTACATCACGCGTGATGTCGAGGTCGTCGGCTGGGCTCTCCTGACGCTCACGGCCCACGCGATCAACATGCTGATCGGCCGCTATCTCAGGAAACAGACGATCACCGCGGAAAGCGCACGTCGGTGGCGGCCGATACTCATCCTTGGACAGATGCTGATCGGATGCTGCTGGGCGTTCTTCGCGCTGATGGGTTGCGATGCCTGCTACAGCGCCGACACCTTCGTGGTGTTCAAGGGGGCTACGCTGATCGTCGCGCTCTGCGTCTCGGCGATGTCGCATTTCCTCCTGCCGCGCGCCATCTTCTTTGCCTTCGCACCCACCGCGCTTGCGCTTGCGCTTAGGGCCACGACGACGCACGGCGTGTTCGACGTCAGCCTGACAGCCACCTTTGCTGCCGCCGTCATCTTCTTCAGCTTCGTCACCGACCGGCTCTTCCAGTCCAACCTCAAGATCCTGTCCTTCCAGTCGCAGAAGGACGACCTGATCGCCGAACTCGAAGTCGCCAAATCCATGTCGGACGAAGCCCGCCGCCGCGCCGAGGAAGCCAATCTCGCCAAGTCGCGGTTCCTCGCGACGATGTCACACGAGCTGCGCACGCCGCTCAATGCCATTCTCGGCTTTTCCGAGGTGATGTCGACCGAGGTCATGGGGCCGCTCAACAACGAGATCTACAAGGAATATACCAACGACATTCACCGTTCCGGTCAGCATCTCCTGAACCTGATCAACGAAATCCTCGACCTGTCGCGGATCGAGGCCGGCAAATACGAGCTGAGCGAAGAGGCAATTTCGCTGCTCGACGTGGCCGAGGATTGCATCGGCATGGTGCAGCTTCGCGCCCGGGGGAAAAACATCTCGATCTCGCAGCAATTCGAGCCGGAACTGCCCGCCGTTTGGGCCGACGAAAAATCGATACGCCAGGTCATCCTCAATCTCTTGTCAAATGCCGTGAAGTTCACGCCGCGCGGCGGCCGCATCCACGTCAAGATCGGCTGGACCTCCGGCGGCGGTCAGTATGTCTCCATCCGCGATAATGGCCCCGGCATTCCGGAAGAGGAAATTCCGATCGTGCTCTCGGCCTTCGGCCAGGGTTCGATCGCCATCAAGAGCGCCGAACAGGGCACTGGCCTCGGCCTGCCGATCGTCCAGGCCATCCTTGCCAAGCACGACGGCCAGTTCATCCTGAAATCCAAGCTGCGCAACGGCACGGATGCCATCGCCATCCTGCCCGCCACGCGCGTCCTGCAAAGCCTGCCGGCCGTCTCGGACGCGCCCTCGATCGGGCGCCGAAAGAAGAGCTTCGCTTAGTCAGTTACGCAATTCCGGACGGAAAACCGCGTCTCACTTTTCCTGGAATTGCTCAGGCCGGCCAGCAACCTCAGCCGAACAGCAAATGCCTGCCGACGACAAAGAGAAAAACCGTCCCGCAAGCCAGAAGCATGCACAGAACGGCGAACGAACCGAGATCCTTGGCGTGCTTGCCGACGTTTGATATTTCCGGGGAAATGCGGTCGACGACCTCCTCGATCGCCGTATTCATCGCCTCTACCGCAAAGAGTGCGAGAAACAGCACGACCGTCGCAACGATCTCGGCCAGCGTGGCGCCGACTGCAATCACGACGATGAGTGCTGCGGCGAAGAAGAGCAGCTCCTGGCGGAAGGCGGATTCCTCGAACAGTCGCCTGAAACCGCCCCAGGAATACGTTGCGGCGGCAAACAGATGCCGCAATCCTGTTTGCTTGCTCACCGCTGGTTGCGTGAATTCGACGCCCATTTCTGCCTCACAATTCCCTAGGCGAACCAAATACCGGCTCGCCGTAGGCTCGGCAAGACGTCCAGGCGATCTCTGCCAACATCGTGCAGCCGAACGGGGCCCTATGCGGCCCGCGATCGCCTCAGTGCTTGTTGCTGACACCGGCGCTTGCAAAGGTCGCCATGCCGGAGTGGCAGGCGGCGGCGGCCTTGACGATGCCGGCGGCGAGTGCCGCGCCGGTCCCCTCGCCCAGCCGCATGCCGAGCGCGAGCAACGGTGTCTTGCCAAGCTTTTCGATCGCCTTCAGGTGCGCGGGCTCCGCCGAAACGTGACCGATCAGGCAGTGGTCGAGCGCCGACGGGTTGGCGGCCTTGAGGATCGCGGCGGCAGCGGTTGCGACATAGCCGTCGATGATGACGGGGATGCGCTCCACGCGCGCCGCAAGGATGGCGCCGGCCATGGCCGCAATCTCGCGCCCGCCGAGGCGGCGAAGGATTTCCAAGGGATCGGAGAGGTGGTCGCGATGAAGCGCGACGGCCTTCTCGACGGCTGCGATCTTGCGCTTCAGCATCTCGCCCTCGGAACCCGTGCCAGGCCCGACCCATTCCTCGGCCGTTCCGCCGTAGAGGGCGTAATTGATCGCCGCGGCGATCGTCGTATTGCCGATGCCCATTTCGCCGATGCACAGAAGGTCAGTGCCGCCGGCGATCGCCTCCATGCCGAAGGCCATGGTTGCCGCGCAGTCACGTTCCGAAAGCGCCGGCTCCTCCGTGATGTCCGCGGTCGGATAGTCGAGCGCGAGGTCGAAGACCTTCAAGCCAAGGTCGTAGGCGACGCAAATCTGGTTGATCGCGGCGCCGCCCGCGGCGAAGTTTTCGACCATCTGCTGCGTGACCGAAGGCGGAAATGGCGTGATGCCCTGCTTGGTGACGCCGTGATTGCCGGCGAATATCGCGACCAGCGGACGGTTCACGGCGGGCGAACGGCCGGTCCAGGCGGCGAGCCAGAAGGCAATTTCCTCCAGCCGGCCGAGCGCGCCGGGCGGTTTCGTTAGCTGCGCGTCGCGATCGCGCGCCGCGACGAGCGCTGCCTGGTCCGGCCCCGGCAGATCACGCAGCAGCGTGCGGAAATCGTCAAATGGCAGACCGGTGACGCTCATCAATTCAGTTCCTTGTCCTGTCCGCCCCGAACTTGTCTTTTCGTTCGAAATCGGCTCTTGTTCGTGGCGACTCTATTAATGGTGGATGCGGGCGCGAACAACTCCAAAAGCGCCCCAGTTTGTCGCAGGCCGTGGGGAAGAATGGGCGCGAAGGACTATGCCGGCGACGTCGCACGCGGCCTTGCCTTCTTGAGCCGCATTCCCATGCCGCAATCGGTATTCGATGGAGCGGATGTTCCGCTCGGTCGCGTCGCACGGGCCTTTCCCGCAGCCGGCGTCCTCATTGCCGCGCCCTCCGCCCTCGTCGTCCTTCTTCTCTCGCTTGTCGGCGCGGACGCCCTGATGACCGCACTGCTGGCGCTCGGCGTGCAATGCCTGATCACCGGCGCACTGCATGAGGATGGCCTTAGCGATACCGCCGACGGGCTCGGCGGCGGTAGGGATCGCGAGCACGCGCTTTCGATCATGAAGGACAGCCGCATCGGCACCTACGGCGCCATCGCACTCATCCTCTCCCTTGGACTGCGGGCGGCGGCACTTGCAGCCCTTGTCCGTGGCCTGCCGCCGCTTACGGCAGCGCTGACGCTGCCGGCCGCCGCAGCGCTGAGCCGCGGCGCCATGGTTTGGCATTGGGCGAACCTGCCTGCCGCCAAAGCCGACGGCGTGGCAGCCCGCGCCGGGCAACCCAGTGCGGCCGATGCGAAGATCGCGCTTGTCGCAGCACTTCTTTTGTCCCCAGCGGCGCTGGTGCTGCCCACGGGGCGGCTTTTGCCCTTTATCGCTGCCGTTCTCGTCACGGCCGGCGGCACGTTGATGTTCACGGCCTACATCCGGCGGCGGCTTTCCGGCCACACCGGCGACACGATCGGCGCCACGCAGCAGATTTGCGATATCGCCGTTTTCTGTGCTCTTGCGTTGTCGGTTTGAACCGACGATATATGCGCCATGCAAACACCGTGCATCCTCGTCTGCTCGATCGACATGACCACCGGCTACTGTTTCGGTTGCGGTCGCACGCGCGACGAGATCGGCGCCTGGACGCTCTACAGCGACGAGGAGCGCCGTGAAATCATGAGCGCGCTGCCCGCGCGACTGGCGACCATCGAGCGCCGTCCGCGCAGGGAAACCCGCCGTCAGCGCATGGCACGGGAGCGCGCGGATTCATGACGCGTTTCAACGTCGCCCTGGCGGTTATCGTCATCGGTCTCGGGCTGCTTCTCTTCAATCACGGCGAGGACCGTATCCTCGGTATGGCGAACGACGATTTTGGCCGCGTCGTCTACCTTGTGCCGATCGCGGTGTTGCTCAGCGCCGGCATCTGGGCGAGCCGGCGCGCCGTTGGCGAGACCCTGCGCAACCTGTTGATCTGGCTCCTCATCATCCTTGGGCTCGCGACCGCCTATGTCTACCGCCGCGAGGCGAGCGATGTCGGCAATCGGCTGCTCGCCGGTCTCGTCCCCGGCCACGCCTTCGTCGTCACCAGCGAGGGCGGCGACGAAGTCATTCTCCACAAGCTGCTGAACGGCCACTTCGAGGCCGATGCGTCGATCAACGGTCAACGGATCGCGATGCTGGTCGACACCGGCGCCAGCATGCTGACGCTGTCGCGCCAGGATGCCGAACGCGTCGGACTGATCCCGGAAAATCTCACCTATTCCATGACGGTCATGACGGCGAACGGGCGCGCCCAGGCAGCACCCGTCGAGCTTGCCGAAGTCGCGATCGGCCCGATCGTCCGCCGCAACGTCGCGGCGATGGTGGCCGAGGACGGCAAGCTCGACCAGAGCCTGCTCGGCATGAGTTTCCTGGAAACACTCGGTTCGATGCAGATGCAGACGGACGAGCTCCGGCTGCGCGACTGAGCGGCCGTTTCGCCTAGACCGTTTCGGTTTTTCTTCGAAACCTTCGAAACACCTAAACGCTCTATCTGTTTGTTTTTCTGCAATTCCGGACGGAAAACCGCGTCACACTTTTCCTGGAATTGTTCTAGCTACTCCAAAATAGCACGCATATTTTTGCGCCTGCCCCTGCTAGCTTAGCCGCTCCTTTGTCGAGCGTTGAGGTGGGAGCATGTCGGATCCGGCGAATGCGGGCGCCAAAGCCTTGTTCCTGAAGGCGGCCGGTATCGCTGGAGATTTTCGGGCGCGGCTCGGCGAACACCTGCACAAACCGTCACGAGACTACGCCGCTTCGCTCGATGCCTTTTCAGGCGAGCTTCCGGATTTTGGCCCGCCGATGGACGAGGTTCTCGAAGACCTCGCCAAGAGAGCCGAGCCGGGTCTGCATCTTATGGCAGGTCCTCGCTTCTTCGGTTGGGTGATTGGCGGCTCGCATCCGATAGGCGTCGCCGCCGACATCCTCACCTCCGCCTGGAGCCAGAACGCCGGCAACCACATCGCCACGCCCTCAGCTTCCGCCGCCGAGACAATCGCCGCCGGATGGATGCTCGACCTCTTGGGCTTGCCGCCGGAATGCTCCGTCGGTTTCGTGACCGGGGCGACGATCGCCAATTTCACCTGCCTTGCGGCCGCGCGCGGCGCGGTCCTGAGAGAACACGGCTGGGACCCCGACAGCCGCGGCCTCTTCGGCGCTCCGCCGATCAACGTTCTCATCGGCGACGACGCGCACACGACGGTGTTCTCCGCCCTGCAGTTTCTCGGCCTCGGGCATGACCGCGTCCAGCGCATCGCGACGGACGATGAGGGCCGCATCCTACGCGAAGCCATGCAGCGCGCCCTCGAAACGGCCGATGGCCCGCTGATCGTCATCCTGCAGGCCGGCCAGATCAACACCGGAGCCTGCGATGACTTTTCCGCACTTGTTCCGCTGGCGAAGGCGCGCGGCGCCTGGGTTCATATCGACGGTGCCTTCGGCCTCTGGGCGCAAGCCTCGTCGCAGAGACAGGCGCTAACCGCCGGCGTCGAACGCGCCGACAGCTGGGCGACCGACGGCCACAAATGGCTGCAGACGCCCTATGATTGCGGCTACGCCATCGTCCGCGACGAAGTCGCGCATCGTCGCGCAATGACGATCGCGGCAAGCTTTCTGCCGGTCAGCGAAGGCGAACGCGATCCTTCGCACTACGTGCCGGAACTGTCGCGCCGCGCCCGCGGCTTCGCCACCTGGGCAATTCTCCGCCACCTCGGCCGGAAGGGCGTTGCCGATCTGGTGAATCGCGCCTGTGCCTCCGCAAAGCACATCGCCGCCATCGTCTCCAAAGAACCCGGCATCGCCGTCATGAACGAGGTGGTGCTGAACCAGGTCGTCCTGCGCTTCGGAGCCGACCTGACGGCCGATGAGGCGGATGCGCTGACCGATCGCACAATCGCCGCCGTTCAGTCGCAGGGTGTCATCTTCGCCGGCGGCGCACTCTGGCACGGCATGCGCGTGATGCGCATTTCCGTCACGAACTACCAGACGGATGCCGATCAGGCCGGCATTGCCGGACAGGAAATCATCAGGGCTTATCGCGCCGCGCGTTCAAGCACGACGGACTGAGACGAGCCAGCAGCACTTTGCGGGAACCGAGACTTTGCGATTGCGCTCAAAGCGCCGGCAGGAGGGGAAACGCCATGCATACGACCACGGATACTGCCGCCAACGACGACATCTCGCCGGCTCTGCTCGTCGATACGATGTTCGCATTTCGCAAGACTGCCTCGATCAAGGCAGCCCTTGAAATCGACGTCTTCAGCATGATCTGCGACGGGGCCGATACGGTGGCAGCCCTTGCCGCGAAATCCGGCGCGTCGGAGCGCGGACTTCGGGTGCTCTGCGACTTCCTCACCGTTCAGGGTTTCCTGACGAAGACCGGCAACACCTATCAGCCGACGCCTTCCACGCGCGCTTTTCTCGACCGTCGCTCGCCTGCATTCCTGGGCGGGGCGATTGAATTTGTGGCAGCGCCGGAAATGGCGAGCCTTTTCCTCTCCGATCCGGCGGGCTTCGTCCGCAATGGCGGATCGGTGGGACTGGCAAACATCGCGGCGGACAATCCGGTTTGGGTTAAATTCGCACGCGGCATGGGTTCGTTTACCCGTAGCAGCGCCGTGGCGATGGCGCAGGAAGTCGCAAGCTGGCCGCGACATCCGAAAAAGGTGCTCGATATCGCCGCTGGTCCGGGCCTCTTCGGCATAGAGATCGCAAAGGCGGTGCCCAACGCGGAGATCGTCGCGGTCGACTGGCAGGCGGTGCTGGAACTGAGCAAGGAGAACGCTCTCAAGGCAGGGGTGGCTGAGCGCTATCGCGCGCTCGCGGGCAGCGCCTTCGATATCGATTGGGGAAGCGATTTCGATCTCATCCTGCTCCCGAACTTCCTGCACCATTTCGACATGGAGACCTGCGTCGGGCTGTTGAAGAAGATAAAGGCGAGCCTCACCCCGGAGGGGCGCGTTCTTGGCGTTGAGTTCGTGCCGAACGAAGACCGCGTTTCGCCGCCGTTCGCCGCGTCCTTCGCGTGGGAGATGCTCGGCGGCACCCCGAAGGGTGAAGCCTATACGGCAAGGGAACTCGCCGACATGGCACGCGGCGCCGGCTTCCGCGACGCCACCGTCAAGGTGCTGCCGCCGTCACCGGCAAGCCTGGTCTTCTTCGAGCGTTGACGTGTGCCGACCGGCAGGCGACGGGCCGCGGTTCAGTTCCTGAGCCTGTAACCTGTCTTGAACATCCAGCTGAGCGTGCCGAGGCAGAGCACGAGGAAGAAGCTGATCATGCCGAGGCTGACGAGCGGGTTGACATCGGCGATGCCGAAGAAGCTCCAGCGGAAGCCGCTGACGAGATAGAGCACCGGATTGAAGTGGCTGACCGCCTGCCAGACGGGCGGCAGCATGTTGATCGAATAGAAGCTGCCGCCGAGGAAGGTCAGCGGCGGCACCACCAGCATCGGGATCAGGTTCAGCTGTTCGAAATTGCGCGCCCAGATGCCGATCATGAAGCCGAAGAGGCTGAAGGTAACAGCGGTCAGCACGAAGAACAGCATCATCATGAAGGGATGCAGGATGGTGATGTGCACGAAGAGATTGGCGGTGATCAGGATGATCAGGCCGATCATGATGCCCTTCGTAGCCGCCGCGCCGACATAACCGACGATGATCTCCGTCATGGCGACCGGCGCCGAAAGCAGTTCGTAGATCGTGCCGGTGAATTTCGGGAAATAGATGCCGAACGAGCCGTTGGCGATACATTGGCCGAGCAGCGTCAGCATGATCAGGCCGGGCGTGATGAACGCGCCGTATGAGATGCCCTCGACCTCCTGGATGCGCGAGCCGACGGCTGCGCCGAAGACGATGAAATAGAGCGAGGTCGAGATGACCGGCGACACGACGCTCTGCAGCAGCGTGCGGCGCGTGCGCGCCATTTCAAACTTGTAGATCGACTTGATGGCTTCGAAATTCATTTGTCCGCTCCCACCAGCGACACGAAGATGTCCTCCAGAGAGCTCTGGCGGGTCGACAGGTCCTTGAAGTGAATGCCTTCGGCGGCAAGCCCGGTGAGCAAGGCCGCGACGCGCGCCTGCTCGTGCTCGGCGTCGAAATCATAGACCAGCGTATTGCCGCCGGCGCCGAGCGACAGGCCGTTTCCGGCAAGCCGGTGTGGAAGGGCTGCCAGCGGTTCGGCAAGATCGAGGATCAGCTGCTTGCGGCCGAGCTTGGCCATCAGCGCCGTCTTGTCTTCCACCAGCAGCAGCTTGCCGCCGTTGATGACCCCGACGCGGTCGGCGATCTCCTCGGCCTCTTCGATGTAGTGCGTCGTCAGGATGATCGTCACGCCGGACTGGCGCAACTTCTCCACGACGCGCCACATATCCTTGCGCAGCGTCACGTCGACGCCGGCCGTCGGCTCGTCGAGAAAGAGGATTTCCGGCTCGTGCGACAGCGCCTTGGCGATCAGCACGCGCCGTTTCATGCCCCCGGAAAGCTCGCGCAGCATGTTGTCGCGCTTTTCCCAGAGCGAAAGGTCGCGCAGCACCTTCTCGATATGCGCCGGGTTCGCCTTCTTGCCGTAGAGACCGCGCGAGAAACTGACGGTATTCCAGACGGTTTCGAACTGGTCGGTGGTCAATTCCTGCGGCACGAGGCCGATCAGCGAGCGCGTCGCGCGGAAATCCTTGACGACGTCGTGGCCGGCCACCAGGACCGTGCCGCCGCTAGGATTTGCGATGCCGCAGACGATGGAGATCATCGTCGTCTTGCCGGCGCCGTTCGGCCCCAGCAGCGCGAGGATCTCGCCACGCTCGACGTCGAGATCGACGCCCTTCAGCGCCTGGAAACCGTTCGCATAGGTTTTGGTGAGATTACGGATGGAGATGATGGGGGCCATGGCGGAAATGAAAAAGCACTCGCTGAAAATTTCTACGTCCACCGCTATATAAACGCTTGGGCGCCTTTTGCCACCCGCCCGCCGCCGAACGCAGCGTTCGTTTTTCGCACCCGCGTGTCATCAAACGGTGACGTTGTCGGGCCATAACGGCATCAGGCGATCGCGGCTCAGCCGCACCTTCCACCCAGCACCCGCTGTGACGGTCGACCCGAGAGCGCTACCCGGTTTTTCTGAATGCTTCATTGATCATTTACCGGAGCAGCAACGATCCCCTGTCATTGCTGCCCAACTTTAGCCGGCTCCGCGCCGGCTTTTTTCTTTCAGCTCACATGCTGCAGTAGCGGCGGCCGCCGTTGCGTTCCCTGAGATCGAAATGGAAGTGGTTCCAGTGTTCCGGATTGCTTCCCGGGCCGAGCACCGTGTCGAAATAGCGGCAGCTGTCGGAGCGCACTGCCTTCAGAAGCGCACCTTCGCGGAACGAAAACAGACCCTTCCTGCGGACGTCGATGACGTGCCCGTTCTTCAAAACGAAGGTGCCGACGTCGATGGCGTTGCCATGGGCGTGCTCCGACATGGGGTTATAACGCCGCGAGCTGTTGTTCATCCGGCGGCAGGAATAGCCGCCCAGCGGAATGATCCTGCCGATGCCCGACCAGTAGCGCAGGCGCGCCGAGGGGGCGAGCTCGTTCTTGACCCATTTGGCGAAGGCAAGTGTCGTCTGGCAGTTGAGTGTCACGGCGGGGCCGACGCTGATGCCGCCCGAAAGACCTTTGAGCGAAACCGGATAGGGAACCTGGCAGGCCGGGCCGTTGTAAATCGGCAGCTTGTCCTCATAGACGACGCCGAGCTGCCGCAGCTCCCGGCGGCATTGCAGTTCGGAGGCCGGCATGACGTCCGGCTGGGGCTGGGGCTGCATCTGCGGCACGGGTTCCGGCATGACCATGGGATTTTCGACGCGCGGCAGCATCGCAACCTGCTGGCCCACGCGCGGGATCGGCGTCTGGCGGAGCTGCGCCTGTGCGGCAGGGCGCGGCAGCGCAACGCGGTTCGACTGCACGGGATTGTCGCCGCCAATGCCGTCTACGACGGGCTGATCGCTGGCGCCCTCGGCGATGTCGCCCGCCTCCTCCTGCGCAAGGCCCACGACCTGCTGGCTGTCGACGCCGAGTTCGGCGTCCATGTTGATGCCTTCGGAAGGAACTGCCGATGTCAGGCCGGCCTCTGCCGGCGCCCGGCTCGTCCCGGCCATCGCCAGTCGAGGAGCCGCGGACTGCGATCCACCCGCCGGCGCGACGCCCGCAAGATTGGGCGTATCCAGATAGTCGACCGACGCTGCCTGAACCGGAGCGGCATTGGCCGGATAGGCGTATTGGGGAGCCGCGGCAGGCTCGACGCGGCGCGGCTGGATCGCGCCGACGCGCATATTGTTATCGACGCTTGCCGGCGGCACGAGGCTGTCAGCCGTGCACGCGACGAGCGAAGACGAAAGTAGCAGATGTACGACGGATCGCCGCAGAAAGGAAAAATACGCCATAACTCCATCCCATTCCGCGCAAGCGTGGGTTCGGCACACCTCAGAGGCGGACGGATCAGGTCAAACCGGCCTGATCAGAAACCGCCCCGAAATCAAAGCAGTAGCGCATGATGCCGGTCGAAACTCGATACCTATTGTCCGGCATCATGCTCGACAAAGCCTAAACAAAACCGGTGAACGAAAGCTTACTGCCTGGCGGTGAAAGCCTCTCCCTCTACGAACAAAAGGCTCCGCCGGCACTGGACGATCGCGAACGGTTAGAACAACGGCGGAGCAGAACTCAACGCCAGGGGCTTTTCCATACAGCGCGCCATGACATAGGCTGCGTCATCGGAATCAGAGGAGCATGCCGGATGAACGACGCGACGAAGCCGAAGGGCGAGCTGACGCTGCGGACGCTCGCCATGCCCGCCGACGCCAATGCCGCCGGCGATATCTTCGGCGGCTGGGTCATGGCGCAGATGGACTTGTCGAGCGGCATCCGTGCTGCCGAGCGCGCCAAGGGTCGCGTCGTCACGGCGGCGGTGAAGGAAATGGCCTTCGAACTACCGGTCAAGATCGGCGACACGCTGAGCGTCTACACCGCGATCGACCGCGTCGGCCGCACCTCCATTACCCTCAGCGTCGAAGCGTGGGCGCAGCGTTATCTCACCGATCACATGGAAAAGGTCACGGCCGCGACCTTCATCATGGTCGCCCTCGATCAGGGCGGCCAGCCGAAGCCGGTGCCACAGGAGTAGCGCGATGGGATCGGCCAGCACGCCCGAGGTCTACGTCTACATCCGCACCGTGATGTCGATCGTCATCAGCCTCAGCCTTGCGCGCCTCCTCACTGGCCTTGCGGGTTTCGTGCAGTCGCCCGGTAAGCATAAGGTCTATCTCGTGCAGCTCGGCTGGGCGCTGTCGATGTTCCTCTTCATCATCCATTTCTGGTGGTGGGAATACCGGTTGCAATCGCTCGCCGTCATCAATTTCGGCGTCTACCTTTTCCTGATCAGCTTCTGCTGCCTGTTCTTCTTTCTCTGCGTTCTGCTTTTCCCGACGTCGGTTGAGGAATACGGCGGCTACGAGGAATATTTCATTTCGCGGCGCCGTTGGTTCTTCGGCTTGCTGGCAGCCACCTATGCGGTCGATCTCATCGACACCGTTCTCAAGGGTCATGCCTATTTCACGTCGCTCGGCTGGGAATATCCGACCCGCACGCCGTCTATATCGTCCTGTGCATCGCCGCCGCGATCACCGCCAACCGACAGTTTCAAGCCATCTTCGTCAGCGTCGGCATCATCTACCAGCTAAGCTGGATTTTCCGGCTCTACGACGTGCTGGGGTGAACCGACACCCGCTACCCCTAGGCAACCGCGATCAACGCCAGCAGCGACAGGACGAGCGACGGCACCATCACGACGGCGCCGAGTTTCAGGAACTGCCACGCGCCGATATGCTCGCCTTCCCGCCGCAGTGCTGTCAGCCAGAGGATGGTCGCCAGCGACCCGGTGACGGAGAGGTTCGGCCCGAGGTCGACGCCGATGAGTACGGCGCCGGAAACCATGTCCGGCGCGTTCGCGGCCTGTACGGCGCTGCCGGCGACCAGGCCCGCGGGCAGGTTGTTCACCAGGTTGGAGACGAAGCCGACGAGGAGCCCTGCCCCCATCGCGGTATGCTTGGGTGCAGCCGCCGCACCGGCGGCAAGCTGCTCGGCGAGCATGCGCGTCAACCCCGTGCGATCGAGCGCTTCGACGATCACGAACAGGCCGGCGACCAGCGGCAGCACGCCCCACGACACGCCGCGCAACGTCTCGGTCGGTCCTTCCCGATTGAGCGTGAGAACCAGCAGCGTGGTCGCGATGCCGGCGGCAAAGGTCGGCAATCCGAGATCGTAGCCCAGCGCCGACGCCGCCATCAAAATCACCGCCGTCAGGATCAGCCCGCCGCCGGCAAGCCGCGCGCCATGGGAAAGATGCGGCGCCTCGACGTCCCGCGCCAGCGTCTCGGCCGCCAGCACGCGCCGCTGCGTCCAGTACAGAAGCACGTAGGTGGCGACGACGGCGACCGCCGATGGGACGGCGAAGGTCTGCAGCCACCGGCCGAGCGGCGGCATGTGCCCGCCCCCGAAGATCACCAGGTTGGCCGGGTTCGAGATCGGCAGGATGAAGCTTGCGGCATTGGCGATGAAGGCGCAGATCAGCAGATAGGGCAGCGGCTCCTTGACCTTGGCCGCCCGCGCCGCCGCATAGACCGCGGGCGTCAGCACGACCGCCGTCGCGTCGTTTGACAGGAAGGCCGTGACCAGAATGCCGACGCAATAGATCAGTGCGAAAAGCCGCTTGGGCGACCCCTTCGCGTGGGACGTCGCCACCGCCGCCAGCCAGTCGAACAGCCCTTCCCGCCGCGCCAGCTCGGAAAGCAGCATCATGCCGATCAGGAAGAGATAGACATCCGTGCCCCTGCTGACGCCGCGCCAGACCTCATCGAGCCCGATCAGCCCGAAGGCCAGCATCAGCAACGAGCCGGCAACCGCCCAGACCGCTTCAGGCCAGCGAAACGGCCGCGTGATCACGCCCAAGGCGGCGAGCCCGGCGATCCCCCATGTCAATGAAGCCGTGTGGATCACGCGGACGTCTTTCCGATCATGGGCGCACTCTACCTTTGCTCTTCGAAACTCGATGTTCCGACGATCTAGCGCCGCCGCGCCCTGGCTGCAAGGCCACTCGAGAAGGGACAAGCAATGCGTTTCCCTTTTGTACTCCTCCCCCCTTCCATTTCGCAAAAACCCGCTCCATATTCCGGCCATGGCCAAAGCACCGAAGAAATCCCCCGCCCCGAACGGTTTCGAGGAAGCCCCGCAATCGCCTTTCGAGGGGGCCCCGCGGTCCGGTTCCGTCGCCGACTGGGTGAAGCAGCTCGAGGCGGACGCGGAGCTGTCCGGCGTCGAGACGCAGCGGCAGATCGCCTCGAAAGCGGGCAAGCACCGCAAGAAGGTGGAGATTACCGCCTCAAGGTCGGCTGGAGCGAAGGCGCAAGGCGCCGACAACGTGAGCGCAAAAACATCGCGCGGCACGTCGATGGGCGGTTCCACCGACCCGAAGACCCGCGCCGCCGCCGGTCTCAATCCGGTTTCCGGCCTCGACGTTTCGCTCGAAGACGCCGCGTCGCTTAACGCCGGCACCGCCGTCACGGCCACCGTCGAGGCGCTGTCGGCGCTGATCGAGAGCGGCAATCCGCTGTTCAAGGACGGCAAGCTGTGGACGCCGCACCGCCCTGCCCGCCCGGAAAAGTCCGAAGGCGGCATCAAGATCCGCATGGTGTCCGACTACGAACCCGCCGGCGACCAGCCGACGGCCATCAACGACCTGGTCGAAGGCCTGGCAAGCGGCGAACGCAGCCAGGTGCTGCTCGGCGTCACCGGTTCGGGCAAAACCTTCACCATGGCCAAGGTGATCGAGGCGACGCAGCGCCCCGCCGTTATCCTGGCGCCGAACAAGACGCTGGCTGCCCAGCTCTATTCCGAGTTCAAGAATTTCTTCCCCGACAACGCGGTCGAATATTTCGTCTCCTACTACGACTACTACCAGCCCGAAGCCTATGTGCCGCGCTCCGACACCTTCATCGAGAAGGAATCGTCGATCAACGAGCAGATCGACCGGATGCGCCACTCGGCCACCCGCTCGCTGCTGGAGCGCGACGACTGCATCATCGTCGCCTCGGTCTCCTGCATCTACGGTATCGGCTCGGTGGAAACCTATACCGCCATGACCTTCCAGATGGAGGTGGGCGACCGTCTCGACCAGCGCCAGCTGCTGGCCGACCTCGTGGCGCAGCAATACAAGCGCCGCGACATGGATTTTATCCGCGGCTCCTTTCGCGTTCGCGGCGACACCATCGAAATCTTCCCGGCGCACCTTGAGGATGCCGCCTGGCGCATCTCGATGTTCGGCGACGAGATCGACGCCATCACCGAGTTCGATCCGCTGACCGGCCAGAAGACCGGCGACCTGAAATCGGTAAAGATCTATGCCAACTCGCACTATGTCACGCCGCGCCCGACGCTGAACGGCGCCATCAAGGCGATCAAGGAAGAGCTGAAAATCCGTCTCGCCGAACTGGAAAAGGGCGGCCGCCTCCTGGAGGCGCAGCGGCTGGAGCAGCGCACCCGCTACGACATTGAAATGCTGGAAGCCACCGGCTCCTGCGCCGGCATCGAGAACTATTCGCGCTATCTCACCGGCCGCAATCCTGGCGAGCCGCCGCCGACGCTGTTCGAATACATCCCCGACAACGCCCTGCTGTTCATCGACGAGAGCCACGTCTCGGTCAGCCAGATCGGCGGCATGTACCGCGGCGACTTCCGCCGCAAGGCGACGCTAGCCGAATACGGTTTCCGCCTGCCCTCATGCATGGACAACCGTCCGCTGCGCTTCGAGGAATGGGACGCGATGCGCCCGAACACCATCGCGGTATCGGCCACGCCCGGCCAGTGGGAGATGGAGCAAGCCGGCGGCGTGTTCGCCGAGCAGGTGATCCGTCCGACCGGCCTGATCGACCCGCCGGTGGAAATCCGTTCGGCGCGCAGCCAGGTGGATGACGTGCTCGGCGAGATCCGCGAGACCGCGGCACAAGGCTACCGCACCCTCGTCACCGTGCTGACCAAGCGCATGGCGGAAGACCTTACCGAATATCTGCACGAGCAGGGCGTCCGCGTCCGCTACATGCACTCTGACATCGATACGCTGGAGCGCATCGAGATCATCCGCGACCTGCGCCTCGGCGCCTTCGACGTGCTTGTCGGCATCAACCTCCTGCGTGAAGGCCTCGACATTCCCGAATGCGGCTTCGTCGCCATCCTCGACGCCGACAAGGAAGGTTTCCTGCGCTCGGAAACCTCGCTGATCCAGACCATCGGCCGCGCGGCGCGCAATGTCGACGGAAAGGTCATCCTCTATGCCGACAACGTCACCGGCTCGATGAAGCGGGCCATGGAGGAAACCGGCCGCCGCCGCGAAAAGCAGGTGGCCTACAACCTCGAACACGGCATCACGCCGGAGTCGGTCAAGGCAAAGATTTCCGACATCCTCGACTCGGTCTACGAGCGCGACCACGTCCGCGCCGACATCGGCGGCGTCTCCGGCAAAGGCTTTGCCGAGGGTGGCCACCTCGTCGGCGGCAACCTGCAGGCCCACCTCAACGCGCTGGAAAAACAGATGCGCGACGCCGCAGCCGACCTCGACTTCGAAAAAGCCGCGCGCCTCCGCGACGAAATCAAGCGCCTCAAGGCCGCGGAACTCGCCGTCATGGACGACCCGATGGCGCGCCAAGAGGCGGCGAGCGCCGAAGGCGCGAGGGGGACCGGCCGGGGCAAATCGATCTCCCCGCCTGCGGGGGAGACGTCCGGCAGGACGGAGGGCGGCTCCCCCTCCTACTTCGCCAAACCCACCCTCGACGACATGGGCCCAGGCACCGACACGGCGACCCCGCTGTTCCGCAAGCCCGAACTGGACGAAATGGGCCGCGACGTCGCCGAACCCAGAAAAACCCTCTTCCGCAGGAACGACCTCAACGAAATGACCGTCGGCCGCACCGAAAAGCCGGTCGTCGGCGATCTCCCCGATCGCCCGCCGGAATCAATCAGCACCAAGAAGCGAACCTCAACGGAAAGCCCCCCAGACGACCCCCGCCCCATCACCCGCGGCCGCGTCGGCGCGGGCAGCTACGAGGATGCGGTCGACAGCAAGCGCAAGGGGCGGACGAAGGGAAAAACGGGGCGGCCGGGGCGGTAGGTCGCTCCTCCGTCACCCCGGACTTGATCCGGGGTCCAGAGCGCGATGTCCATCGCGTGAGAAAATTGATCGTGAAGTAGCCGTCGCAGGGAGTGGTTATTCACCACGCCGACGCGCGGTGGCTGGATGCCGGATCAAGTCCGGCATGACGGGAGGGAGGCGACGCGGCCGTCCCCTGCCTTCGCCAAATCGCGGCGGCGGTGCTACAAGGATCGACCGCAGGCGCAAAGGGCGCTCCAGCGGAAGACAGGACAGCCGGGTCGGAAAGCCCTCCTCCGTCACCCCGGACTTGATCCGGGGTCTAGCGCGCGCGATGTCCATCGCGTGGGAGAATCGACCGTGAAGTAGCCGTCGCAGGGAGTGGTTATTCACCACGCCGACGCGCGGTGGCTGAATGCCGGATCAAGTCCGGCAAGACGGGGGACGCCCGAATCAAACTACTTTGCGCAACTTTTTATTGCGAAACTTAATCGATGCTCGCATGATCCCATTATGAAGGGCTACGTCTACATCCTCGCCTCGAAGCGCAACGGCACGCTCTACACTGGCGTCACCAGCGACCTGCCGAGACGCCTCTACGAACACCAGAACGAACTGACGCCCGGCTTCACATCAAGATACGGTGTCAAGACGCTCGTCTGGTTCGAAGAACACGACCTCGTGACCGACGCGATCATGAGAGAAAAGACAATCAAGAAGTGGCACCGCAAATGGAAACTCGATCTCATCGAGGCCTTCAATCCCGAATGGGAGGATATCGCCCATTACCTGCTCGGGCTTTGACCCGGCAGACTGGTGATCAACTCCATACCCCCACTGCCGTTCGCCCCAAGGAGAAGACGCGGCGGCGCCCTCTCCTCCGTCACCCCGGACCTGATCCGGGGTCCAGCGCGCGATGTCTATCGCGTGGGAGAATCGACCGTGAAGTAGCCGCCGCAGGAGTGGTTATTCACCACGCCGACGCGCGGTGGCTAGATGCCGGATCAAGTCCGGCATGACGGAGAGACACCCTGACCACCCTCTTTCATGCAACCTTATATCGCAGAACGCGAGCGATGCTCGTATGGTCCCATAGTGACGAGCTCCCTCTACACCCTTGCCTCATAGCGCAATCCCGGCGACCGCGTCACGACGCGTGAGCGTTGGCCAGGCCGTCCCCCTGCGACCCAAATCCAGCGCCCTCCGCTAAATTAGCGCACGGGTACAGCGCAAGGACCTCGATTCAATAAAATCAATCGCTTGTCATTTTTTTCCGCGCCAATCATCCCCCTTGCTCGCAGCCATGCCACAATCCCTCCGTCCCGCCATCGGATACACCGCGAGGCGTCGCGGCGAGGTGGGATCGGCGCTTGGGGTTGGGGAAAGACGTGAGCCCTTTCCTCGGGGGTCCGCAGAAAAAGGTCTCCCTCCGGAGACGGCGGCGGCGTGGAGACGCGTTGTCGGGTTTCGCTCCGGACGTGCCTGTGCGGCACACATGGTTTCTCGCTGCCGATGGAGGTGGCGAGGGTCGCAGAGAGAC
>NZ_JBFRDU010000053.1:0-27089 GCF_052113965.1 Rhizobium sp. RAF56 | reverse complement strand
GATCATCAAGAGAAGATGACGATCCCCGATCATCGGCAAATCCGAATGCTTCCTGTCCTATCCGGCGACGGCTCATCGCGCACCTCAATCTTCCGACGAAGGTATTGAATCATCAATGATTCCAAACGTCTACAAATATCCGCGCACGGGTCTCCTTTTAAGCGTTTCTGCTTTTCTCGGAATCGCAGACCCGCTCCGGTTATTTGTTTTAAGCTAATCTGGACAGCGGTCCGTTCCCCATCTTTACTGGAACGCTTTAAAGTAGACCGCGTGAGGCGAGGTTTCGCATCAGGTGCGACACGCCGAAGGTCCACGGTGCACAGTCCGTCGACAGCCGGACGCGGTTGGTGAGCGCTCCGAGCTCCGGATTGGAGATCGTCACGATGTCACCGATCTTATGCGTGAAGCCCTGGCCGGCGACATCGCGATCCTCAACCGGTGCAAACAGCGTTCCCATGAACAGCACCAGACCGTCCGGATATTGATGATGGCGGCCGATGGTCTGCGCGACGAGGTCGAGCGGATCGCGGCTGATTTCCTTCATACAGCTGCGACCGTTCAGCACGTAGCCGTCCTCGCCCTCGACCTTGAGGCCGAGCTCGGCATTGCGCACGTCGTCTATCGAATAGGTCTCGTCGAACAGCCGGATGAACGGACCGATCGCGCAGGATGCGTTGTTGTCCTTCGCCTTGCCGAGGAGCAGCGCCGAGCGCCCCTCGACGTCGCGCAAATTGACGTCGTTGCCAAGCGTCGCGCCCTTGATCCGTCCCTGGCTGTCGACGGCAAGCACGATCTCCGGCTCAGGATTGTTCCAGCGCGAGATGGGATGCAGGCCGACATCGGCGCCATGCCCGACCGAAGACATGATCTGCGACTTGGAGAAAACTTCCGCATCCGGGCCGATGCCGACTTCCAGATATTGCGACCAGACGCCTTCCTCGATCAGCGCCGCCTTGACCTTTGCTGCCTCGGGGGAGCCGGCCTTGAGATTGCGCAGGCTGTCGCCGATGATCTCGGTCACCCGTTCGCGGATTTTCAGCGCCAGATCGGGATTGCCGGCTGCGCGCTCCTCGATGACGCGCTCGATCATCGAGCGCGCGAAAGTCACGCCGCAGGCCTTGATCGCCTGGAGATCGATGGGTGACAAAAGGTGCGTCTGCGAGGCATCAGCCTTGCCGGCGAAAGCCTCATCCAGGGTCGCAATCGCCGCGCCCCTCTGAGAGCGCAGGTAGGCCGAGGGATCGTCCTTCTCCAAAAGATCGCGGATGGTCGGTATTTCCTTCGAAGTGATATCGAAGAGCTTGCCGTCACGCACCACGACCAGCGCCGGACCACCGAACTCCGGCCGCCAAATGCGTCCGACGAACGTACCCGTGCTGAAAACATTCGATCCTGTCATGGCGGTCCAATCTCCCATTGCTTGCCTCAAATCTCTAGCGCAAGCGCGTGCCGACAAAAAGGCCCCGCAGCGTGACGCGGGGCCTTTCCTGCCGCCAACTCCCGGGAGAGTGAGGGGGCGGCCTTAAGCTTTGCTTTCCATCCGTGCCCAGCCTGGCAACCATTCTCCGTGCGCGGCAAGGAGATCGTCGATGAGCGACCAGATCTGGTCGAGATCGAGTTCGGCGGCGGTGTGGGGATCCATCATCGCGGCGTGATAAATGTGCTCGCGATTCTCCGTCATCAACGCCTGAACGGTCAACTCCTGAACGTTGATGTTCGTGCGGATCAGTGCCGTCAACTGTGGCGGCAGGTCGCCGATGAAGGTCGGCTGGATGCCGGATGCGTCGACGAGGCAGGGAACTTCGGCGGCGCAATTGTCGGGCAGCGACGTGATGCAGCCGTTGTTGCGCACGTTGCCGTAGATGACGGAGGGTTCGCCTGTCCAGACGGAATTAATGATCGAGGATGCGTATTCCTTCGACCGCTTGACCTCGATCTTGTCCGCCGAACGATAGGTCTCCGCCTGGCCCTTCCAACGCTCGATCTGCTCGATGCAGCGTTTTGGGTATTCATCGAGCGGGATGCCGAACTTTTCGATCAGGTCCTCACGCCCTTCCTTGATGAAATAGGGGGTATATTCGGCGAAGTGCTCCGAGCTTTCGGTGACGAAATGGCCGAGCCTGGTCAGCATTTCGTAGCGCACCTTGTTCGGGCAGCGCGAGTTCCAGCCGGGCTTCGGCGCACGGCCTTCGCGATAAGCGCGGATGAGATCTGGATAGAGATCGCGATAGGAGCCGTCCGGCTGGCGGTGCTCGAACTTCAGGTAGAAGGCCATGTGGTTGATGCCGGCCGAGCGATAGCGGATATCCTCGTAGGGAATGTCGAGGTCGTGCGCCAGCTCCATTGCCGTACCCTGCACGGAATGGCACAGGCCCACCTGCTTGATCGCGGGATACTTTTCCGAAATTGCCCAGGTGTTTATGGCCATCGGGTTGACGTATTGCAGCATGATCGCGTCAGGGCAGACGGCGAGGATGTCCTCGCAGATCTTCCAGAGATGCGGCACCGTTCTCAAGCCCCGCATGATGCCGCCGACGCCGAGGGTATCGGCGATGGTCTGCCGCAGTCCATATTTCTTCGGCACCTCGAAATCGGTGACCGTGCACGGCTCATAGCCGCCGATCTGGAAGGCGACGACGACGAAATCCGCGCCCGCGAGCGCCCGCCGCTGGTCGGAATATGTCTCGACCGTGGCACTTGCTCCGAGGCTCTTTACCAGCTTGCCGGCGACCACCTCGCTTTCCTCCAGCCGCTGCGGATTGATGTCCATCAACGCGATCGTCGCGCCGGAAAGCGCCGGGCGCTGCAGCACGTCGCCGATAATGTTTTTCATGAAAACGGTCGATCCGGCTCCGATGAAGGTGATCTTGGGTTGGCTTGCCATATAAACCTCCGGCATGGGCAATCAGGCTACCTCGAACGCGGCCTTGACCAGGCGTTCGGTGTAGGCGGTCTTGGGATGGGAAAGGACGTCGTCAACGGACCCCTGCTCGACGATCTTGCCATTCTGCATGACGATGATCCGGTGGCAGAGGGCGCGTACGACCTTGAGATCGTGAGAGATAAACAGATAGCTGAGGCCGCGCTCGTCCTGCAGCTTGCGCAAGAGCTCGATGATTTGCGCCTGGACGGAAAGGTCGAGCGCCGATGTCGGCTCGTCGAGGAGAATGAACTCCGGCTCAAGCGCGATGGCGCGGGCAATCGCGATGCGCTGACGCTGACCGCCGGAAAACTCATGCGGGAAGCGCGATAGCACATTGGCCGGCATCCCGGCGCTCACGAGCGCGTCCTTCACCCGTTCCAGCCGTTCGGACTTGCTGGCGCCGATATTGTTGACGATCAGCCCTTCTTCGATGATCTGCCCGACCGGCATGCGCGGATTGAGCGACGAGAACGGATCCTGGAAGACGATCTGCATCCGCGAGCGCAATGGGCGCATTTCCGCCCGCGAGCGGCCGTGGATCGGCTGGCGGTCGAAGTAGATTTCGCCGCTTTCGGTATTGATCAGCCGCAACAGCGCTTGGCCGAATGTCGTCTTGCCGGAGCCGGATTCCCCGACGAGGCCGAGCGTCTCGTGTCGGCGAAGCTCGAGATCCAGGCTGTCGACGGCGACGAGATCACGCATTTGCGGTTTGAAGAACGTGCCGTGCCGCAGCATGAACGAGACGCGCACGCCCTTGCCTTCGAGGATCGTGTCGCAACCTTCCCGCAGCGGTTTCGCCCTCCCCCGCGGCTCGGAAGCCAGGAGATGCTTGGTGTAGGGATGCTGGGGGCTGGCGAAAATCTCTTCGGTCCGGTTATGCTCCCGCATCTCGCCATGCTGCATGACGTAGACGTAGTCGGAGAATTGCCGCACCACGGTCAGGTCATGGGTAATCAGGATGACCGCCATGCCGAGCTGCTTCTGCAGGTCGCGGATGAGGTTCAAGATCTGTGCCTGGACCGTGACGTCGAGCGCCGTCGTCGGTTCATCGGCGATCAGCACGTCGGGATCGTTAGCAAGCGCCATGGCGATCATGACGCGCTGGCGCTGCCCGCCGGAGAGTTGATGCGGATATTGTCTGAGCCTGGCCTCCGGGTCGGGGATCTGAACCTTCTTCAACAGATCCAGCGCCCGCCGTGCGGCCTCGCGCCGGCCGATCTTGCGATGTACGCGGATCGCTTCGATGATCTGCCCGCCGATCGTGTATATCGGGTTCAGTGAACTCATCGGCTCCTGGAAGATCATCGATATCCGATCGCCGCGAAGCTTTCGCCGCTCCCGCTCGGAGAACTTGAGCACGTTCTTGCCGTCATAGCCGATCGACGATGTCGGCGACACAACGGCGCGCTTGGTGAGCAGGCCCATGATCGTGCGCGCCGTCACCGATTTTCCCGAACCGGACTCGCCGACAATGGCGATGGTTTCGCCGCGGTAGAGTTGGAAGGAGACGTTCTTGACCGCCTCCACCGTGCCGTGCTCGACCTTGAAGGTGACGGCGATGTTTCGGGCGTCGATGACGGGGGTACCTTCCTTCTCGCCGCTGTCGTGGCGAAGTTCGGGCGAGAAGGATTGGGCGAGTGCGAGAGCCATTGTCAACCTCGTTCTCAATAGGGATCGACGGCGTCGCGCAGGCCATCGCCGAGCGCGTTGAACGCGAAGACGGTGACAAGGAGGAACGCGACGGGCGCAAGGATCCAGGGGTAGGAACCGATGACCGAATAGTTGGCAGTATCCTGCAGCATCAGGCCCCAGGAAATCAGCGGGGGCTTCACCGCGAAACCTAAGAAGCCGAGGAAGGATTCCAGCAGCACCACGGTCGGGATCGCCAGCGTCACGGCAACGATGACATGGCTCATGACGTTCGGAAGGATGTGCTGGAGAATGATGCGCCGGTCGGTCGCGCCGACGGCCATGGCGGCCCTCACATACTCGATCCGCGCCAGCGCCAGCGTCTTGCCACGTACCTCGCGCGACATCTGTGCCCAGCCGAGCGCCGACATGACGACGATGACGAAGCCGAGGAAAACATTGGTCGGCGCTGTCACCGGGATCAACGAGGTCAGCGCCAGATATAAAGGCAATTGCGGAAAGGCGAGCACCAGCTCGACGAAACGCTGGATCCACGTGTCGAGCGTGCCGCCGAAATAGCCTGAAATCATGCCGACCGTCGTTCCCACGACCGTCACGATGAAAACGACGGTCAATGCGATGATCAGCGATATCCTGGAGCCGTAGATGGCGCGCGAGAGGACGTCGCGGCCGAACTTGTCCGTGCCGAGAAAATGCACTGGCTGGCCATCGCTCGAGCCGAAGAGGTGGCGATTGCCGGGGATCAGCCCGAAGAGATTGTAGTCCGCTCCTTTCACGAAGAAGCCGAGCAAGCGCGGATTGTCGTAGTCGATCCCGACGATCGGCTGGAACGTGACGGGATCGAGTTCTTCGGTATCCGCCATCGCATAGACGCGCGGCTGAAGTACGAAGTTGCCGTCCTTGTCGCGAAAGCTGATTGTCTGCGGCGGCGCAAAGCCGCTGTCGGTCGCGTTTGGATCGACTGGAGCCACGAATTCCGCAAAAACCGACATGAGGATCAGAAGGCCAACGAGGACAAGGCCGCTCATTCCTGTCCACGACCGTTTCAGGCGGCGCCAGACAAGCGCCGGATAGCTTTCGTTGCCACCTTGGAACTTGATTTTTTCCTCTTCCGGCGGCCCGGATGGCGTAAATGCAAGCATCAGAAACCGCCTCCGTGTTGGCGCACGCGCGGGTCGAGAAGTGCCAGCAGCATGTCGGCAATGATGTTTCCAACGATCAGGGTGGCTGAAAGCACCAGCATGAAGGTCGCCGTGACATAGACGTCGCCGACGGCCATGGAGCCGACGATTGCCGGACCGACGGTTGGCAGCGCAAAGATGATCGCCGTTTCGATCTCGCCGGTCAGCATGTAAGGAAGCACGACCCCCTGATACATTACCAGCGGATGAAGTGCATTCGGTACGGCATGGCGCAGAATGACAGCGCCGCCCGACAGGCCTTTGGCCCGCGCGGTTTCGACATATTGGGCGTTCAGCGTGTCGAGCAGATTTCCGCGCATCACACGCATGTTGTAGGCGAGCCCACCGAAGGTCGCGATCGCGATAACCGGCCAGATATGCTTGAGGAGATCAACAAACTTGGCGAAGGACCATGGCGCGCCGCCGAATTGGGGCGAATAGAAGCTGCCGATTTCCGAAACGTTGAACTGGAAGACCAGCAGATAGACGATGATCAGCGCCATCAAGAAGCGCGGCACGGTCATGCCGAGAAAGGAGACGCCGGAAAGCAGGCTGTCGATCCAGGTATATTGACGCGTGGCCGCCCAGATGCCGAACCCGATTCCGAGCGTCGAGGCAAGGATATGGCAGACGAGTGCCAGCGCAAGCGTGCGCGGCAGGCGCTCGGCCACTACGTCGGCGACTGGCTTGTTGTAGTAGAGGCTGTCGCCGAAATCACCGCGCGTTACGATGCCGGTTATCCAGTTGATGTATTGGATAACCACCGGCTTATCGAGCCCATGCGCCTTGCGGTAGATCTGAGCCTGTGCATCGGCCTGTTTGAAAGACGCGCCCCCCTGATTGATCAATTGTGCGCGGATGTAATCGGAATAGTCGCCAGGCGGCGCCTTGATTATTGCAAACGTCGCCACGCTCAGGATGAGGAGCACGGGTATTGCCGAGGCTATCCGAACGAGCAGGAATCGCAGCATGGGACCGTTCGCTTCTCTCTTCGCCGCTTGGTCGGTTGATCGTGACCGGACGGCGGCTCTGTTCCCTTCTGTCCGGCCGCGTCAACGGCGCGACCGGAAGTTTCGTCTGGGAGAGTTTGTTAGTTGATCGGACCGCCCTCGCCCGGCTTGCCGGGCAGCTGCTCAGGGAACAGCTCGTACTTGCCCTGCTTGTCGGCTGCGACCCAGACGCGTTCCCGGATGATCGCGTCTTCGGCCCAGTTGAACATGACGATCGGCGTGCCCTGCGGAATATTGGAGAAGCGCTTGTTGATGATCAAGGCGCCCGGATACTCCGTCAGGCCGAGCGTGTAGACGTTCTCGGTGGAGATCTTCTGGAACTTCTTCATCAGTTCCGCGCGCTCGTCATTATTCTGACTGGAGGTGAACTTGTTGACGATGTCGACAAGGTCCTTCTCGAAGGGCATTAGGTCGACCTGGCCGCTTTCGGGTGCACGGTGATCCCAGCTCGTGCGTGGGCCAACGGGGGCGAGCTGCTCGGTATTCTGCACCACGGAGGTCAGCTCGGTCAGATTGCGCTGGACCATCCAGTCGAAGCGCCCGCTGTAGTTCGCATCATCACGCTTGTTGCCCTGAAGCGAATTGAGGACGACCCTGATGCCGAGCTTCTGCATCTGCCCGACGACCCCTTCCGCGAGGCTTTTGTCGGTGGAGTAGTCGCCGTTCACCAGAAGCACGATCTCGACATCCTTGCCGCCGGCGGTACCGGCCGGGAAGTTGACAATGCCGTTGCCGTCGGTGTCCTTGAGGCCGGCTTTTGCCAGCTCCTCTTTCGCTCCCTTGAGATCGAACGGATAGTAGACGGTCGAATTGCGGTCATAGAAGCTCGTGCCGGACGACAGGCCGCCCGGATAGATCGCGTTGAACGGTCCCTTGACCAGTGAATCGCCTAACGCCTTGCGGTCGAGCGCCATGGTGACGGCCTTACGGAAGTCCTCATTGCGGTTCAACTCGCGGATCGCCTGCCCGCGCTCGTCGGGATTGCCCCAGCCGTTGGCAGAGTAGTTCAGCCGCAGGTTATAGCCGATCAGACGCGGACCGAAGGCGAGGCGCGAGGGTGCGTCCTTCTCCGCTGCCCGCTTCAGTGAGGCCACGAAGTTTTCCGGCTGTTCGAGGTTGGAGAAGTCGCCGGACCCGGCGACGGCCTGCACGTCCCGATCCGCCCAAGTGGACAGCTTGTAGTGCAGCTCGTTGAGGTAAGGCAGCTGATTGCCCTTCTCGTCGACCTTCCAGTAGTAGGGGTTGCGGCGCATCACGATGATGTCGTCGGCGCGGTATTCCACAGGTACCCACGCGCCCATGACCGGCAGGTTCATATATTCCGGCGGGAAGGCATTCTTGAACTGGTCGTAGGTGTTCTTGGAATACTTCGGATGCTGCGGCTTCAAGACATGCGACGGGCCGGGGCAGAAGGTGCCATAGGCCATGGCATAGAGATATTGTCGCGGGAAAGCTTCCTTGAAGGTCCATTCGACGGTGTAGTCGTCGATTTTCTTCAAGGTGGTGCCGGTGCCGAAGGTTTCCGGCGTTGCGCCGTTGAGCGGGGATACGTTCGGATCGACGACCTCGTCGTCCCAATAGAACATCACATCGTCGGCATTGAACGCAACGCCGTCGGACCATTTCGCGCCTTCGATCAGGTGCATCGTCAGCTTGTGGCCGTCGGCCGACCAATCCCAGCTCTTGGCCAGGTTCGGCAGCGGCTCGGTGTCCTTGGCCTCAACCTGGAAGAGCGGTGCCGTGCGCGTCAGGCACTCCGACAGACCGATATCGATGCCGCCCCAGCCTTGGGTTTGGCCAGCGCCGTAGTTCCAGCCTTCAGGGCGACCTCCGATCACATGACGCATCGTGTCGCCATAGACGCCGATGCCGTCCGGCATGTTGCCTGTCTTATAGACTAGCGGCTCCTTCGGAAGGCGATCCTTAACGGGTGGCAGCTTTCCGGACTTGACGAATTTCGTCGTGACCCAGTCAGGCTCGTGGTATTCGGGCAGCGCCTTGAACTCCAGAATGGAATCGCGGGCGACAAATTTGATCTTGCCTTCGGCCGGAAAGGCGGGCGGCGCCGGCGCAACCGTCGGCTCCGATGCATGCGCGCTCATTGCAATCGCGGAGGTGGCGAGCGCCAACCCCGCAAGGATGGTGAACTTCCTGAAATGCGTCATCGTCTCTCCCTCTTAACTTGCGGTCGCTCTCTCTGTAGCGCCGCTCCTCCAGACAAGGGCGTCGGGCAACCGATGCAACCAGTCTCCTCCGAAACCTGCCGCAGCCGCCCGACCCCGATTTCTCAGCCGGTCTGCTTGAGTGCCTCCTTCTCGGCGCGTAGCTCCTCGATGGAGCGCACGTTGCGGGTTGCCGCGCCCTTCCAGTCGCGGGTCGGCACCTGGGATTTCGACAGCCGCTCCTTCGCGCCCGCGATCGCGTGGGCATATTGCGGCAGCCAACGGGCGCCTGCGACCACCATCTCATCGACCATCTGCCAGACCTCTTCCGGCGTGGACACGGCTCCGACCAGCGGGTCGTGCAGCACGGCGAGCTTCAGGAGATCGAGATCGCCGCTGATTGCCGCATGAACCGACATGCGCTGGACGTTGATCGAGGAGATGCAGGTGGCGGCACAAGCTTCTGGAAGCGTAATGCCGGCGGCCATGTTGATGCCGAAGCGGTCGACGAATCCGGGCGACTCGATGATCGCGTCAGACGGCAGATTGGTGATGACGCCGTTGTTCTTGACGTTGAAATGGCCGCGATAGACGCGATTGGTCTCCAGCGCTTCGAGAATATGGCTGGCGTGCTCATTCGAGCGCTTGGCCGGATCGATGGGCTTTTTTGCCGAGGCGAGGAATTGCGGGAATTCCGTCTCGAACCAATTGCGGGTTTCTGTGGAGTGACGCAGATAGCCGCCGGTTTCGCCGTGGATCCAGTCGGACATGTCGATCCACTTGGTGATTTCCTCGGGCCGCTTGCGGTACCAGGGCAAGTATTCCGACAGGTGGCCGTTGCTTTCGGTCGAGTAGACGCCGAAACGCTTCAAGACGTCAATGCGCAGCTTTTCCTGCTGGGAATAGACTGGATGGGCCTCGAAAGCGGCAACCAGCTCGTCCTTGCCGATCTTGCGTCCGTTCAGTCGCAGATCGACGAACCATGTTTGATGGTTGATGCCGGAGCAAATGTAATCGAGTTCGTCCTTGTGCTTGGCGCCGAGAACCTCGGCTATCTGTTCGGCACCGTGCTGCACGCCGTGGCAAAGGCCAACCGTGTCGACCTTTCCGTATTCGATCGCAGCCCAGGTGTTCATCGCCATCGGGTTGGCGTAGTTGAGGAATTTGGCGCCGCTCTCGGCAACCTCACGGATGTCCTTGCAGAAATCGAGGATCACCGGAATGTTGCGCTGGCCGTAAAGAATGCCGCCCGCGCAGATCGTATCGCCCACACACTGGTCAATGCCGTATTTCAGCGGAATGCCGATGTCGTCCGCATAGGCTTCGAGCCCGCCCACGCGCACACAGCTGATGATATAACGCGCGCCCTCAAGCGCTTTGCGCCGGTCGGTGGTCGCCGTCACACGTGTCGGCAGATTGTTCGCTTCGACAATCGTATCCAGGATCGCCTTGATCATGTTGAGATTGTGCTCGCTGAGATCGGTCAGAGCGAACTCGACATCCTTGAATTCCGGCACGCACAATATGTCGGTGAACAGCTTCTTTGTGAAACCAACGCTGCCGGCGCCGATGATAGCGATTTTGAAACTCATGATCCCCAGCCTCTCTTCAATCAATTGGCGATAGTGGAGTGGTTTGAAAGGACAACGCGCCGGTCGCTGAAAAAGCGACATAAAGCCATGAAAAGAAGCGCATTTCTCCCGGTCTCCGTTTTCCGTCGATCGCCGGCCTTTTGTCTTCTGGCGTGGATTATGCCTATATTCGAAAAACCGACCAGAGAACTATTATGCTTTTGAGGGTAATTTTGTGCTGCGGGATTTGATTGAAAACGGCCCGGCGATGCGCACGATTTCGCTGCCGCGCGGGAGACACCGGCTGCATGCCATGCCGACGAGCGCCGGATATGAGATCCGTCATGACGAAATTTACGACTGGGATGGACGAAAGCGCGGCCAGACGCCCTTTACCGTGCTTCAGCACACGATCAGCGGAACCGGGCGGCTACGCTATGAGAACCGGGATTATCGTCTGGGAGCCGGCGACACGCTGCTCGTGCTTGTGCCACACAATCACCGGTACTGGTTGGAGAAGGATGCGCGCTGGGAATACTTCTGGATATCGATGAACGGGGAGGAAGCGCTGAGGATTCATCGCTTTATACTGGCGGCCGCCGGGCCGGTGCTGCGGCTGCAGCCGGAAACGGTTGACCATCTGGCGGATTGCGGCCTGAGGCTGGTGCGCGAGGGGACGACGCCGGCTAAAGCATCGGCGATCGCCTATGAGGCGGCGATGACGCTCTATGACGACGTCTTCGGTTCCCATGCGGTCGCCGCAGACCGCAGCGCGATGCAGCCGGTGATCGACTACATCAACGCCAATATCGGCGAGCCGCTGCCGGTAGAGGCGCTGGCGAAGGTCAGCGGTCTCAGTCGCGCGCATTTTTCGCGTGTCTTTGCCGAGGTCGAGGGATTGCCGCCGGCCGAATTCGTGCTGCATCAGCGTATGCAGAAGGCCGCCAAGCTGCTCGCCGGAGCGGCGTTATTGCCGGTCAAGGAGATCGCGATTATGACCGGGTTCGAGGACGCCAACTATTTCTCCAAGGTATTCCGCCGCATCTACGGCATCAACCCTACGGAATTTCGCACCACCGGCATGTATGCCGCGATCCGCAGCGGGCCGAACAACGGGCAGCGGCCATAGATCAGCCGGAATGCGGCTTGGTGTGCTCGGCGGATGAAATGTCGAGACGCGCGAGCTTGCCTTCCTCGGCCTTGTAGAAATATTGGCTCGCCACGAGCCACCCCTTCAGCGGTCGCAAAGGTGGAATACAGGTCAGAAGCATGAAGGGAAGCGTTGTGAAGATGTGCACCCAATATGGCGCGTTGAAAGCGACTTCCAGCCACACGCCGAGCGCCACGCTCGGAATGCAGGCAAAGCAGATGACGAAGAATGCCGGCCCGTCGGCGGGATCCGCAAAGCTGTAGTCCAGGCCGCAGACCTCGCAGGAAGGACGCAAGGTCAGGAAACCGTGAAACAGATGCCCCTGCCCGCAGCGCGGGCAACGCCCCCTGATCCCCGTCTGTACCGGCGGGAGTGGCGGCCAATCGCTGTCGGAATACATGTTTTTCTTCCTTCTAACTGAGGCTCGCCGGCAATACCCACGATGTGCCCCACGCGAACCTGCGCCGCAGGCCTCATTCGGCAGGCGGTACGCACAGAAGTATATGGAGAGTGATGCATACATTGTCAAATATTGTATGCATACAATCAGTGCCTGCGGCGATATGTCGTCAGACCACGAGCGCGGATGCGGCAGGCGCCTGATCGAGCAAGTCGGCGACGATGCCGAGGCTCTCGCGAAGTCGGGCGGCGTCCTCCGCCGCACCCAGGCCGAGACGTACGGCCTCCGGCGCCTCGCCGAGCGCAAAAGCGTCGCTGGCAACCGCGCCGACGCCTGCGATGCGCAGTCGTGCCGTAAACTCGCCGCGCGCCCAAGAGGGGGGCAGTTTCAGCCATAGGTGAAACGCTTCGGGATCTGTCTGTACATATTGCGCGGGGAGGATACTAGCCGCCACAGTCTGACGCGCACGTGCCTCCGCGCGGATCGCGGCCAAAACTTCGTCGGCCGTTCCCGCCTCGATCCAGCGGCTTGCGATTGCCGCGGAGAGCGGGGATGCCATCGCCGCTGTCGCACGAATGATGCCCGAAAGGCGCGCCGCGGCGCGAAGATCCGGCACGGCGAGATAGGCTATTCTGAGCGCCGGCGACAGTGATTTGGCGATCCCCGCGATGTGGTAGACCCGCTGAGGAGCAAGCGATGCCAGCGTCGGCAGCGGGTCTGCCGGCAGAGCCCCATAAGCGTCGTCCTCGACAATGGCCACGTGATACTTTTCAGCGATCGCGATGACTGCCCGTCTACGCTCCAGCGGCAGGGTTATCGTCGTCGGGTTGTTGAGGGTAGGGTTGCAATAGAGAAGCTTTGGTCGGCTCGTTGCGCAGAGATCCTCGAAAGCCTCTGGGATCATTCCATTTTCGTCGATGGCGACACCGGCGGCGTTAAGCCTCAGATGGGCTGCGGCCGACAGCAGGCCAGGATAGGTCAGCGCTTCGGCGCAGATGGTGTCGCCGGGCGTAGTAAGCGCGCTCAGCGTTGCGAGGATCGCGCCCTGCGCGCCCGGGCAGATGAGTATCCGCTCGGCCGTCACGCCGGGATGGCGGCCTCCGAGCCACGCCGCGCCAGCCTCGCGGTCGCGCATGGCGCCACCCGCCTGCTGGTAGCGCATAAGGAGGTCGAGCCCCTCCTGGCTCTCGAGTTCGGCGATCGCTTCCCACATGCGCGCGCTCAACGCAGGATCATCGAAGCGTGGCGGCAGGTTCATGCTCATGTCGACAAGGCCGCCTGCGGTCGACCGGTTGCGGGCAGGCGCCCTGCCCTGACGGACATAGGTGCCCTGACCGACGCGCCCTTCGACCAGGCCCCGTCGGCGCGCCTCGTCATAGGCACGCGTCACGGTCGTGAAATCGATCCCGAGCGCTTCGGCAAGCGCGCGCTGCGGCGGCAGGCGGCTACCAGTCGCGAGCCGGCCGGCGCGAATATCCGCCTGGAGGGCATCGGCGATTGCGAGGTAGAGGGGGCCCGCCGCCTTGCCGATCGAAGGCATCCAAACGGGCGCTTTGCTGTTATCGGCCACGGCGAAATCCAATGTGAATTGCTGATTGTATGTATATTGTATGGTTTGTTTGTCTGCGCAAGGGCAAAATACGGTTCCATTTGCTGGCGGAACCTACGGCTTGCATTCGGCGTTGACCGTAGTAAAAATTTACTAAACGATTTCGTGCTTTCCTTTGTCGCGAATGGTAAGCAGAAATTGACAGAGGTTGACCGCAGATTCGGCTCTCCGCCCAAACCGGGGCCAAGGCAAGAACCCATGGTGACGATCAAGGAAATAGCGCATGCTGTCGGGGTCTCGTCGGCGACGGTCTCGCGGGTTCTCAACTATGATGCCACGCTGTCGATTTCGGCCAAGAAGCGACAGGCCGTCATCGAGACAGCGGAAGCGCTGAACTACGCCACACCCCGCAACCGCAACCGTCTGGCCAACGGAGCCGCGCCGGCAGTGGCGCCGAGCATCGGCAAGATTGCGCTTGCGCATTTCCTGAGGCCCGCGCAGGAGCTGACTGACCCCTACTATATCGGCGTGCGTCTCGGCATCGAGAGCCGCTGCCAGGCGTTGAAGGCGGAAGTGGTGAAGGTCTATCACACCGACAGCATGCCGGAAGCCTCGCTGCTTCGCGACGCATCCGGCGTGATCGCCGTCGGACGACATACCGACGCGGAGATTGAGTGGCTGCGTGCGCATAGCCGCAATCTCGTCTTCGCGGATTTTTCTCCTGCTTTGGATACCGAAGACAGCGTCGAAAGCGACGTTTGTCTGGCGATGCGCAAACTGCTGTCGGCGGTCCAGGCCATGGGTTATCGGCGCATCGGCTTCCTCGGCTGGGTCGAGCACGTCAACCAGATTCCGGAACAATATGTCGAGCGGCGTTGCAGGACCTATATCGAGTGGATGAAGGAGAGAGAACTCTTCGATCCGGACCTCTGCATGACCGAGCAGATCACCCCGGACAGCGGCTATAATCTAGCGCGCATCATGCTGCAGCGACCGAACCCGCCAGACATCCTGATCACCTGCAACGACAATATGGCGATCGGCGCCTACCGCGCCATCAAGGAACTCGGCCTGAGAATTCCTGATGACGTCGCCGTTGCGGGCTTCAACGATATCCCCGTGGCGCAACTGCTGCACCCGCCGCTTTCGACCGTGAAAATCCCGTCCGAGCTGATCGGCGAAACGGCCGTCGACCTCCTCATCGAGCGGCTTGCCGGACGCGACATCGCCAAGAAAGTCACGCTTGCGACAGAACTCGTCTGGCGCAGCAGCACGCGGTCAATATCCGGATAATATCTAATCATTTCAGTGCATTAAGTTTCAAAGTAAAAATTTACTGAAAAGATTGCGTCTTCTCCGCTTTTGAGGAATACTTCGGCTCCGAGGCAGACGGGACTGTCTCGCGAACGAGACTTCTGGGAGGAAGCAATGGACAATTTTCTGCGCGCTCAGCTGCCGCGCGTCGCCGCGCTGGCGCTTGCCGGTGTCAGCCTGTTTGCGGTGAGCGCTGCTCAAGCCAAGCAGCTCACCATCTGGTGCTGGGATCCGAACTTCAACGTCGCGATCATGAAGGAGGCGGGCGCCCGCTATACGAAGGCGCATCCGGATACCACTTTCAACATCGTCGACTTCGCCAAGGCTGACGTCGAGCAGAAGCTGCAGACCGGCCTCTCCGCCGGCGGCACCGGCCTGCCCGATATCGTGCTCATCGAGGATTACGGCGCGCAGAAATATCTCCAGTCCTTCCCCGGCGCCTTCGCGGCGATGTCGGACAAGGTCGACTACTCCGGCTTTGCACCCTACAAAGTCAACCTGATGACCCTCGACGGCAAGGTCTACGGCATGCCGTTCGACACCGGCGTGACCGGTCTCTACTACCGCAAGGACTACCTCGAGGCGGCCGGCCTTAAGCCGGCAGACATGCAGAACATCACCTGGGACCGCTTTATCGAGATCGGCAAGCAGGTCGAGGCCAAGACCGGCAAGAAGATGATGGGCCTTGATCTCAACGACGCCGGCATCGTGCGCATCATGATGCAGTCTGCAGGCGGCTGGTACTTCGACAAGGACGGCAATCCGAACATCACCGGCAACGCTGCTTTGAAGGCCTCGCTCGAAACCCTCGGCAAGCTGATCTCCAACAATGTCTACAAGCCCGCGGCTGGCTGGGCCAACTGGGTCGGCACGTTTACATCAGGCGATGTGGCCGCGGTCACGACCGGCGTTTGGATCACCGGCACGGTAAAGGCTCAAGCCGATCAGGCTGGCAAGTGGGGCGTCGCACCCATTCCGGCGCTTTCGGTCGAGGGCGCAGGACACGCCTCCAACCTCGGCGGTTCCAGCTGGTACGTGCTCGCCAACTCGCAGGGCAAGGACGAGGCAATCGATTTCCTCAACGAAATCTACGCCAAGGACATTGATTTCTATCAGAAGATCCTGGTGGATCGCGGTGCTGTCGGTTCGCTGCTCGCCGCTCGCGCCGGTGTTTCCTATGCCGAGGCGGACCCCTTCTTCGGCGGCGAGAAGGTGTGGCAGAACTTCTCCGATTGGCTGGCGAAGGTGCCGGCGGTCAACTACGGCATCTTCACCAACGAAGCGGATGCGGCCGTGGTCTCGCAGATCCCGGCGATTGCCAAGGGCGGTTCCGTCGATGACGCGCTGAAGGCGATCGAAGCCCAGGTCAAGGCTCAGATCCAGTAATGGCAACGGGAGGCGGTTTCAGGCCGCCTCCCGTTCCCTTGCTGGCGGCGCGGCGCATCGGGAAACAATGCTGCGCGCGGCTTCGACTGAACTCCAGGTCCCCACAAGCCCATAGGCTGCAGGGATCTTTCTTTCACCGCTTCGAGGAATATAGATTGGCCCTTGCGCGCACCAGCAGCATTCGCCGTTACTACGATTTCAACGGCTGGTTCTTCGTCGGCCCGGCGCTCGGCCTGATTTCGCTATTTCTGATCTATCCGATCCTCTGGTCGCTGTGGATGTCCTTCCATTCCGGCCGCGGCGCGATGGTCAAGTTCGTCGGCCTCGGCAACATCCAGCGTCTCCTCAACGATGCGGTTTTCATTCAGGCGCTGACCAATACGATCACCTTCTTCGTCGTGCAGGTTCCGATCATGATCCTGCTCGCGCTGATGCTCGCGTCTATCCTGAACAGCCCGAAGCTCATCGGACGCGACCTCTTCCGCACGGCGATCTTTCTGCCTTGCGTTACCTCGCTGATCGCCTATTCGGCGCTCTTCAAGGGCATGTTCACGGATGACGGCATCGTCAACAGCACGCTCGAAGCGCTCCACATCATCGCCTCGCCGATCCCGTGGCGGACCGATCCCTTCTGGGCAAAAGTGCTGATCATCATCGCCATTACCTGGCGCTGGACTGGCTACAATATGATCTTCTACCTCGCCGCCATGCAGAACATCGACAAGTCGATCTACGAGGCGGCACGCATCGACGGGATCAACGCCTGGGGCCGCTTCTTTCACATCACCATCCCGATGCTGAAGCCGGTCATTCTCTTCACCTCGGTCATTTCGACGATCGGCACGCTACAGCTCTTCGATGAGGTGATGAACATCACCGAGGGCGGGCCATCGAACGCGACGCTGACGCTGTCGCTCTACATCTACAACCTGACCTTCAAATTCATGCCGAACCTCGGCTACGCGGCGACGGTTTCGTATGTGATCGTCATCCTGGTCGCGCTGCTCGCCTTCCTGCAATTCTATGCCGCCAGGGAGCGTGACCAATGAATGGCGACCGCATCAAGACAGCGATCGTCACGATCGCCACCTACGCCTTCATCGGCCTGATGTCGTTCCTGTCGATCTTCCCCTTCCTCTGGATGATGATCAACACGACCAACACCTCCATCGACATCATGCAGGGCCGGATGTCCTTTGGCGCGGCGCTTTCTACCAACATTCACGGCTTCTTTTCGCAGGTGAACGTTGTCCTGATCTTCTGGAATTCGGCGAAGATTGCGATATTGAGCACGATCCTGACGCTCGCGGTTTCGTCCTTCGCCGGCTATGGCTTCGAGATGTTCCGTTCGCGGATGCGTGAGCGCGTCTTTAGGGCGATCCTGCTGACGTTGATGATCCCGTTCGCGGCGCTGATGATACCGCTCTTCGTGATGATGGGGCGTAGCGGCCTGATCGACACCCACATCGCCGTGGTGCTGCCGACGATCGGCTCGGCGTTCATCATCTTTTATTTCCGCCAGAGCACGAAAGCCTTCCCTTCCGAACTTCGCGATGCCGCCAAGGTCGATGGCCTGAAGGAATGGCAGATCTTCCTGTTCATCTACGTGCCTGTCATGCGCTCCACCTATGCGGCGGCGTTCATCATCGTCTTCATGACGGCGTGGAACAACTATCTCTGGCCGCTGATCGTGCTGCAGTCGAACGAGACGAAGACGCTGCCGCTGCTGATCTATTCGCTGGCTTCGGCCTACTACCCCGATTTCGGCGTGGTGATGGTGGGCGTTGTGCTCGCCACGCTGCCGACCCTCATCGTCTTTTTCCTCATGCAACGTCAATTCGTCCAGGGCATGCTGGGCTCAGTCAAATAGGAATGAAAATGCGTTCTGTCGCCGCCTTCAACGAATCGTGGACCTTCCATGAAGGGTTCACCCCCGAACTCGCGCAAGCCTTCGGCGAAGGCCGCGTCGTCAGCCTGCCCCACAACGCCGTCGAGCTGCCCTTCAACTATTTCGACGAAACCTCCTACCAGCGTGCTTTCACCTATCAGAAAGTGCTGCGCTGGCATCCGGAGTTTGCCGGCCGCGAGGTGTCGCTGGTCTTCGATGGCGCGATGGCGGATTCGGTCGTCTATCTGAACGGCGAAGAGGTCGTCGCGCATAAAGACGGCTATACACCGTTCAACGCACGCCTTACCGGCCGTCTCCGCGAGGGCGACAACCTCATTACCGTGAAGATCGACGGCAGCGAAAATCCGGAGATCCCGCCCTTCGGCGGCCGCATCGACTATCTGACCTATGCCGGTATCTATCGCGACGTCTGGCTGAAGGTGACCGACGCGGTGTCGATCGGTAACATCAAAGTCGAAACGGCCAACGTTCTTTCCGACCTGAAATCGGCGAGCGTTCGTTGCGATCTTTCCAATCCGCAAGGGCTTGCCGTTTCCGGAACAGTCACGGCGACACTTCGAGGTCCCGACGGCGCGCCGCTCGGAACCGCATCGGCCACGACAGCTGGAGAAAGCGTCACGCTTGCCTTCGACAATCTGAGCGCCATCGCGCTCTGGGACATCGACGCGCCGGTTCTCTACGAAATGGTGGTCGAGCTGAAGAGCGATCGCGGCATGGACCACTATGCCTCGCATTTCGGTTTCCGCACGGCGGAATTTACCGCTGATGGCTTTCGCCTCAACGGCCGCAAGCTGAAGATCCGCGGTCTCAACCGGCACCAGTCCTATCCCTATGTCGGCTATGCCATGGGCCACTCGGCGCAGGAACGCGACGCCGAGATCATGAAGGACACGTTGAAGTGCAATCTCGTGCGCACCTCGCACTACCCGCAGTCGAAATGGTTCCTAGACCATTGCGACCGCATCGGCCTTCTCGTCTTTGAAGAGATCCCCGGTTGGCAGCATATCGGCGGCGAGGGCTGGAAACAGGAATCCGTCGAGAACGTGCGCCGGATGATCGAGCGCGACTGGAACCATCCCTCGATCATCATCTGGGGCGTGCGCATCAACGAATCGAAGGATTCCCACGATTTCTACGCCGAGACGAACCGCTTGGCGCGCGAACTCGATGGAACGCGTCAGACCGGCGGTGTTCGCTTCATCCTCGACAGCGAATTCCTCGAAGACGTCTTCACCATGAACGACTTCATTCTGGGGAACGAGGAGCTGCCCGGCTCGAACCGCCCGCGCACGCCGTTGCGCGAGCAGAGGGAATGCACGGGGCTCGACAGGGTCGTGCCTTACCTCATCACCGAGTTCGGCGGGCATATGTACCCGACCAAGATCTACGACCAGGAGCAACGGCAGGCCGAGCACGTGCGCCGGCATCTGGAAGTGCTGAACGCCGCTTACGGTGATCCAAATATCTCCGGCGCCATCGGCTGGTGCATGTTCGATTACAACACCCACAAGGACTTCGGTTCCGGTGACCGCATCTGCTACCATGGCGTCATGGATATGTTCCGCGAACCAAAATTCGCAGCCTACGTCTATGCCAGCCAGTGCGAGCCTTCCGAAGACGTGATCATGAAGCCGGTCACCTTCTGGGCGCGCGGCGAACGCAACATCGGCGGCGTCCTGCCGCTGATCGTGCTCACCAATTGCGACGAGATCGAACTGCGCTACGGCTCGCTCGTGAAGCGCATCGGTCCGGACCGTGAGCATTACCCGCATCTGCCGCATCCGCCTGTTGTCATCGACCACCGCCACTTCACCAAGGACGAACTCGGCGTCTGGGGCATGCAGTGGGAAGACGCGCATTTCACCGGCTACGTCGGCGGCGAAGAAGTGGCGACCCTCCACATGGTCGCCGATCCCGTACCGGCGAAGATGGAGGTACGAGCCGATAGTCATTCCATCCGCGCCGCCGATCGAGACACGACCCGCGTCATCGTGCGTGCGCTCGATCAGGTCGGTTCGCGCATGCCGTTCCTCAACGACGTGGTGACGGTGAAGGTTCTCGGACCCGCGAAGCTGATTGGGCCGCAGACGGTCCCGTTCCAGGGCGGGACGGCCGGTTTCTGGCTGGAATCGACCGGCTTGCCGGGAGCGGTGACCGTCGAAGTGTCTTCGTCGCGCTTTGCGGGCGAAACGCTGCACCTGACATCGGTATGACGGCGGAGAGCGGCAGGCGATGAGCGAACTGACACTGCGCAATATCCGTAAAGCCTTCGGTTCACTCGAAGTGGTCAAAGGCGTCGATCTCGATATCAAATCCGGAGAATTCGTCGTCTTCGTCGGGCCTTCCGGCTGCGGGAAATCGACCTTGCTGCGAATGATCGCCGGGCTTGAGGATATCACAGCCGGCGAACTCAAGATCGATGACGTCGTGGTCAACGACGTCGATCCGTCAAAGCGTGGCATCGCCATGGTGTTCCAGTCCTACGCTCTCTACCCGCATATGACGGTGCGCGAGAACATGGGCTTTGCGCTGCGCTTTGCGGGCGTGGCAAAAGACGAAGTCGCCCGCCAGGTCTCTGACGTGGCGCGTATCCTTGAACTGGAGCCCCTGCTCGACCGCAAGCCGAAGCAGCTTTCGGGAGGGCAGCGCCAGCGCGTGGCGATCGGGCGCGCCATCGTGCGCCATCCCAAGGTCTTTCTCTTCGACGAGCCGCTTTCCAATCTGGACGCAGAACTCCGCGTCCATATGCGCATCGAAATCGCGCGTCTGCACAAGAAGCTCGCGACGACCATCGTCTACGTCACCCATGACCAGGTCGAGGCCATGACACTTGCCGACAAGATCGTCGTGCTGCGCGCCGGCGTCGTCGAGCAGGTCGGCGCGCCGCTCGAACTCTATGACGATCCCGCCAACCTCTTCGTCGCGGGCTTCATCGGATCGCCGAAGATGAATTTCTTCAAGGGCAGGCTGGATCGTGTCGGAGACGGAAAGTGGCAGGTGCGGCTCCCGGCATTCGCCGATGCGGCGATACCGCTTGAAATCACCGGCAGCGAGGCGACAAGCGGCGACGAGGTGACCGTTGGCCTTCGGCCCGAGCATTTCGACGAGACGGGTTCTGCCTCGCTGGAGCTGATGATCGAGATGCTCGAGCATCTGGGCGGCGAGACCTTCGCCTTTGCGCGCTATGGCAACGGCGAACTGGTGACGATCCAGACCCGCAACGGGCGCAGTCTCAAATCAGGTCAGCCGATCGACGCTCGCTTCGAGCCGGCAAAGGCTCTTGTCTTCGACGACAAGGGTATGCGCTTGCGGTAGAGCCCTTCAGGCGATCTCGGGATAACCGAGTGCCGCCGCCCTGCTCTCGAGATCCGAGAGCCGCTGATAGTCCGCGTCTGTGAGCACGTCGAACCTGCGGAGCGAGAGGACGTCGCGAACCGCCGCGAGCGTCGGCGATGTTATCGCCTCGGCGAGGATGCTCCGCAGCGCGTGCAGTTCCTCCTCTGTCGTGCGCGGCCCGGTGATGAAGGGCAGTCCCGGGCCTTGCTCGGTTTCGGCAAGGACCCGCAGGCCCTCCAACCGGGCTGGATCGAACCGCTTGGTGTTGCCAAAGGTCACGCAATCGATCGCAGCGACGTCTGCTTGGCCCGCGACAACCGAAGCGATACTTGCAAGGTGGCCACCCGTTTCGATGACGGACGAAAAGAATCGGCCCCCATGCGCAAACGGCGCGATGGCCGCCCGGAAAAGGTTGGTGCCGGAATTGCTGTCACGATCGTTGATCGCGGCGTTGAGACCGCGCAAATCGGCGAGCGACGCGACGTCCGCTTGGCTGCGAACGATGATGAAGCTGCGGGTGGATGGCCCTTCGCAGCCCTTGATATCGTAGACCGGGGTTGCAACGAGCTGTGCCTTGCCTTGCAGCCGCTTCGCATAGGGAAGCCCACATGCCTGCGAGAGCAGGAGATTTGGCTCAAACCATGCGTGGTCGTAGGCCACGGACCAATCCAATGCCATGGGCACGTCTTCGATCCCGCGATCAACGAGCCGGTCACGGATGAAGGCCCAAAGCGCGTCCGTTGCAGAAGCGACCGGCGGCGGGCTGACATACATGGCGAGACTGGCAAGGCGCATTGGCGGGATCCCGGCGATTGGATGGCTTTCCTTCCTATAGGTGCCGTGGCGCGACGGCGCTAGATCGCGGCACCGAGAAGCTTGCCGACAATCAGCCTGGCAATCGGGATGGCAGAGGTGGCGGCCGGCGAAGGAGCGTTGCAGACGTGCAGCATGCGGTCTGTCGAGTGGAAAAGGAAATCATGCGCAAAGGAGCCGTCGGCGAGCACCGCCTGTGCCCGGATGCCGGCCGGATAGGGCTTTAGGTCGCTGAGTTGCAGAGAGGGGCAATATTTCCGGCATTCGGCGAGATATGCCGCGCGCGAGATAGAGTTCTTAAGCTCGTTCGCTGCGGCCCGCCAATTGGCCGCGATCGTTTTCCAGAAGCCGGGAAAGCCCATCATGGCAGCCGTGTCGCGGAGATCGAAAGAGCCGTGACGATACCCCTCGCGCGAGAAGCCGAGTGCGGCGTTCGGGCCGACAGTGACCCTGCCATCGATCATCTTCGTCAGGTGAATGCCGAGGAACGGCATGGCCGGATCCGGGACGGGGTAGATGAGATGATTGAGCTTTCCGTTGATGCGCTCGTCGAGCACGAAATACTCGCCGCGAAACGGCACGATCGCGTGTTGAAGTTGAATGCCGGCGAGCCGCGCCAACCGATCGGACTGCAATCCCGCGCAGACAACCAATTTTCTGGCGCGTAGCTGATTTCCCGCAACCTCGACCTCCACGCCGTCCGGTTGCTCCCTGATGGCATCGACCGCCGCGCCTAGCCGCAGTTCAGCGCCATGCCGCCTGATCTTTTCGGCCATTTTCGCGCTCATCAGGCGATAGTCGGTAATTCCGGTGGAGGCGACAAAGAGCGCGGCCTTGCCCGCGATCAATGGTTCGCGCTCGCGCAACTCAGGGCGCGAGAGGCGTTCGATCCGCAACCCGTTGGCCTCGCCGCGAAGGTGGAGGTCACCCAGCCGCTCGACTTCGATATGATTCGTCGCAACGATCAGCTTGCCGCAGACCTCGACAGGGATTTTGTTCTCGGCCGCAAACTGTTTCGTTGCCTCAGCGCCCTGTTTGCACAACTCGGCTTTCAGGCTGCCTGGTGCATAATACACGCCCGCGTGGATAACGCCGCTGTTATGACCGGTCTGGTGGAGAGCAACCTCAGCTTCCTTCTCGATGAGGACAAGGCTCGCCCCGGGACGTTCCTCTAACAAGCGCATGGCGGTGGCAAGTCCCAGAATACCGCCCCCGATGACACAGAAATCGTAGATCATTGCCTAGCCTTGTGTTCCGAAAGCACTGATCAAAAGATTTAATGTCATTTTTTCTTCATCGATGCAGCCAATCGCCGATTTTTTTCTGGCGGGAGGTGGAGCTATTCCATCGGTTATTAACGTTATCACGAAGTTTTGAACTTTGAAGAGCGGAAGAACATGCTTGGGACTTATTCGCGAGCCGGGCATGGTTACGGCGCTGGCCGGGTTGCTTGAGCGCAAGTCTGATATTGCTTTCACGGTTTCTTTCCAATGGTGAATGTTAGCGAGGAGCCTGGAAATGCTCAGAGATAGCGCAGTCATACACCCCTAAATTTCTGCTTTGTCCAAAGGAATATACTACCAGCACATGCAGAGAAAAGAGTAACTGGCCGGTCGGCGGAGGAGGTCAAGAATAGGAGGTAGATTACCCAATATGCTTACTTGCTGTTACAGGGGTTTTATATAATTCTGGCCTTCCACCTTCTAGGTAGGGCCGTTTTGCGACTAAGCCTTAGGATGTGGCCGGAAATTCCGGGCTGATCGCCGCGTTGCGGGCAACGCGCGATTAAGGCGGACAACGGAAACGGCAATTCGAGCAACAACGGGGAATGAAAGGAAACGATGGGAGCAATTTGCGGCTAGTAAGACCTTGAGTATGTGTTCGCGTAATGTTCGCGTAGTGTGTAAAAAACTCGCCGGGGCTAAAGGTGGCGAGGATCGAGTTGAAAGGGGACTAAAATGCAATCTCTATCGCAGAGCCAGAAATCCTGGCCCGGCCAGTTGTCGCGACCGGCCCAAATTCACGCCATTGGAAACGCAGCCGCCATTTCGGCTTTGGACGAGTTTGAAGAAGCAAACACGCTCGCCATTGTCGATGATCGCGCGCTCGATCGGGAATGCCTCGCGCAAAGCCTGATCGCCCATGGCCTGAACATGAACGTCAGAACTTACAGTTCGCTGGATATGTGGAAAGAGTCTGACGGTCGAAATATTTCCGGTATACTTATCAATACAGGCCATCGTGACTTTCACGAAAAGCAAATCGTGGACGACATCAAGCGCCTTATTGCTGAATATCCGGGCGTCTCGATTGTCGTTCTCTCGGACAATCAGGATCTGAGGCAAATGCTGCTGGCCCTCGAATTAGGTGTGAAGGGTTACATACCATCAGCGATCGGCCTCAGCGTCTGTGTCCAGGCCATCTCCCTTGCCTTGGCCGGCGGTATCTTCATCTCGGCCGAGAATATCAGCGATCTCCACCGCTTGCTGATGGTCGCAGACCAGAAGGGCCAGCGGCGGGCCGAAATGTTCACCTCCCGCGAGGAGAACGTCATCGACGCGCTGACGCAGGGCAAACCCAACAAGATCATTGCCTATGAGCTCAATCTCCGTGAAAGCACGGTGAAGGTTCATATCCGCAATATCATGAAGAAGCTGAAGGCCCGAAACAGGACCGAGGTTATCTTCCGCATCAACGGCATGTTCAACTAGAACAAACCCGCTTGATCGACACGCCACGAGCTCGGCGCAATCCTGCGCCGACCGTCGGTGCGGATAGGCGCCTTGCCTTCCGACCAACCTGCCCTACTGCTGTCCCAAGGATAAAGTGGCGACTTTCAGCGGCGCTGCATGCGCCTAGAAGCACACGGCAGACAACGGCCTCACCTACGCGGCGGCGGCTTCGGGCCGACCGCACGCTCTACCAGGCCGGAAACGGATCTTTGAGCGCGGACCAGTCTCGCGGATCCGAACTGGCCAGGCAGTCATCCAGCGCGGCACGGACGCCTGGCTCATCCATACCCACGCCTATGAACACCAGCTCCTGCCGACGGTCGCCCCAAGCGCTATCCCATCGGCTCTCCAGCTGCTGGCGAAACTCCCGATGGCTCGGCCAATCTTGCCGGGGAACGGCTGCCCACCAAAGCCCCATGGGCTCGCACCGCCTTTGGACCCCGGCAGCCGACATCAGACCGACATGGCGCGGGCGCGTGGCAAGCCAGAAATGACCCTTGGCGCGGATTACGCCCGGCCACGGTTCGTCCAAAAATGCTCGAAACCGCACGGGATCGAAAGGACGCCTCGTGCGATAGACAAAGCTCGAGACCCCGTATTCTTCCGTCTCGGGAACATGGTCGTCCGGACTGTACAGTTCCTTGTGCCACAACGGGTGCGCGGCGGCTTTTGCTTCATCGAAGAGGCCGGTATTGAGGAGCGTTGCAAGGGGGACCTCGCCGAAATCGGTCTCGACCTGGCGCGCTTCCGGGTTGAGTGCGGCGACCACCTTGCGGACCTCGGCGCTAATCTCTTTGCTGGCGTCGGCAATCTTGTTGATCACGACCACATCTGCAAACTCGATCTGGTCGACCAGCAGGTCGATGAGGGTCCGCCGGTCCTCACCGTCACGCTGCAGGCCACGGTCGCGAAGCAGATCGGCGCTGCCGTAGTCGGCCAAGAGGTTTGCAGCGTCGACAACGGTCACCATCGTGTCAAGTCTTGCAAAATCGGAAAGGGAGACCCCGTTCTCGTCGCGGAACGAAAAGGTTGCCGCAATAGGACGCGGCTCCGCAATCCCAGTCCCTTCGATCAACAGATAGTCGTAACGCCCCTCCTCCGCCAGTCGCCGGACCTCCGTCAGGAGGTCGTTGCGGAGCGTGCAGCATATGCAGCCATTGCTGAGCTCAATCAACGTTTCGGTCGTATGCGAAAGGTTGCAGCCGCCGTCTCGAATGAGACTGGCGTCGATGTTCACCTCGCTCATGTCGTTTACGATGACAGCGACCCGCAATCCTTCACGATTGGTCAGCACGTGGCTGAGAAGCGTCGTCTTGCCAGCGCCGAGAAATCCGGCGAGCACTGTCACCGGTAGCCGGTCGATCCTGTTCATAGGCCTCCCTTGAGTGCGGGTCCTCGGAGCAACCTCCGCCGCGACAAGCATTCTCTTCGTGTCAGCCTCATCCGATGCTACTCCATAACTGCATCACGAGCCGGCGATCTGCGGCCGGAAGACCACATCAGCCCAGTAGTTCGCTGAATCGTAGGTGTTGGTCGGGAAGAGCCCCGTGGTAGCGGATCCGCCATACGCATAGAGGCCGTTGCCACCGGCATTTGCGCTGGACTGAGCCGTCAGCGGCCCATTGGTAACGTCGCTGGTGAAGAATCCGTCAGTGGCCACGTAGGCGCCGGTGGTGTGATACGACGCGACATAGGTTGTGTTGGCAGCGATCGTGACCGGCGTTGTGAAGTTCACGGTCTGCCAGCCACTCGCGGTGGTATTGGAGAAGGTGGCGCTGGCGAGCTTGGTGCCTGTGGAGCTCCACAGGTCGACGACGTTCTGTCCGGTGTCGCCGGCGCTGCGGTAGAACTTGATGCCCGTAACGTCACCGGCGACGTTCGACTGGAACTTGAGGCCGACCTCGAGTTGCTGACCATCGTTGAGGTTGGTCTGGGCCGGAGTGTTGGAGGCGCTGAACAGGCTGTAGGTCGTGGGGGCTGCCGCCACCGCGATGTTAAAGGGG
>NZ_JBFRDU010000052.1:0-28753 GCF_052113965.1 Rhizobium sp. RAF56 | reverse complement strand
TGGCACATGTCCAACAAGCTCGTCGTGCCTGAAAACATCACCATCCTGCCACTCCCGCCGAAATCGCCGGAGCTGAACCCGGTCGAAAACCTCTGGCACTTCATGCGCGAAAACTGGCTCTCAAACCGTGTATTCAAATCCTACGACGATATCGTCGATCACTGCTGCGATGCCTGGCGAAAGATCGAAAGCCAGCCTTGGCGCATCATGTCCATCGGACGCAGAGAATGGGCGAATGAGTTTTGACCAGTGAGAAGCCGTATTAGCCGGGAAGCTTGTCCGTAGCTCAACTTTAACGCGTTTCGCCAATTTCGTAGACCGCATTCGAATCGCTTGCATCACGCAGTCCTTTGTAGCCCGCATGTCGCAATTTGCCGTCTGCGGTCCAAGCTCGGAATTCGGTCTCCGCGACAAGCCGAGGCTCAATCCAGATTGCATTCCGCTTCCTCCTTCCGGACGATGCGAACTTTAGGGTCAAAACCCAATCAGCTTCGCTGGTCAATGGCCAACATGGAGTGAAACCCTTGCCGTTCGATCCAGCCGCCTGAAGCAGCAAGTAGCTACAGAAGCTCTCCTCCCCAGGCTGATCTTTGAATGTCGCGAAGGGGCCGACTGCCGACTGTCCGCTGCTAGGAAATGCAACACGATAGCCGGACACGTGGCCGCCCAATGCCAAGGTCTGAAATCGACCCAGCGGCCAAAGCGGAAATCATTTCCGCTGTAGGGCCGAGAGAGCACTGGCAGCTTGGAGGCTCGAATACGATTGACAGGCTCGCGTGACGCGAACCATTTAGTCAGAATTAGTCGATCAGGCGTTGGGCTGTGAACTTGTCCGTCACCAAAGTGTCGATAACGCCAACTCTTAGAGCGCCCGCGATCGCCGCGGTCTTTTTTGAGCCGCCAGCAAGGGCGATCACGCGGTCGACTCGCTCGAGGTCGTCCAGCGGGATGCCCATCACGCGCTCGTCCAATGGCGTCTTTACTCGCTTCCCATCCTTATCGAAGAAGCGTAGCGAGATGTCGCCGACCGCGCCGGCCTCCGCGAGGTCGGCGAGTTCGCGCGAAGAAAAAATGTTTCCCGATCTCGCGAGCAGTTCGGATGGCTCGACAGCGCCTATGCCGACGATCGCAAGGGTGATGCTTCCGAACAGGTCCATTGTCTCCCGGACAAACGGATCCGCCTGCATCAGGAGTTTGGCTTCCCGTGACGACGTCACACCTTGTACAGGAAGCAGCTTCGGCTCCGCCCCCGTCAGCCTCGCCAGCCGGGTGGTAAGCTGCGTGGCGTGCGTCTGTACTGAAGGATCGCCCATGCCGCCCAGCGTTTGAACGACGTATTTCGCTTGAGCGCTTTTTTGAGGATGGATGTTTTCGACCATCTTGAAGATTGTCTGGCTCCAGCTTGAAACCCCAATAATCTCGCCGGGCGAAAGGGTGATTTCAAGAAGATGGGCGGCGGCCTCGCCGATGCGGGCCATGATCGCTCCGTCGCGGTCTTCCGTGCATTCCACGACAATGGCTTCGGGGAGACTGTATTTGTCCCGGAGGGCGCCTTCCAGTTCGCTATAGGTTCCGACCGGCGGGATCACGCTTGTCCGGACGATGTCCTCGGCTTCGGCCCGCTTCAACATCCGCGATACCGTCGCCTGCGACAAGCGAAGGTGATGTGCGATCTCAGCCTGTCGGCGCCCCTCGATGTGATACATCTGGGCAACTCGTGAAATGAGACGGAGTTCGTTGAGGCGAGACATCGCTGATTCCGTGGTGAATTTTTATTCAGCTTTAACCGGTGTTTGACCAGACGTCGAGCGGAACAGCGCGTCGTGCCAGGTATTCAGGAGCACCTTCCGGTCAACGGCTTCCGGGGCGATCACCTGCGTGCTTCTCGGCAGTCCTTGGATGACACTCAGATCGCTCCATAGTCCCAGCGACAAACCTGCCAGATACGCTGCACCCAGCGCCGACGCCTCCGGTGCTTCGCACTGGATGACGGCGTGTTGAACGAGGTTTGAGACGCATTGCATCAGGAAGCGGTTTCGGCTTGGGCCGCCGTCGACATAGAGGGCGCCGAGTTCGCCGCCGCTCTGCGCGCGCATGGCGGCGATTACGTCGTAAACCTGGAGTGCGATCGAGTCCGTTACCGAGCGCGCCATCTGCGCTCGCGTGGTACTGAAGTTGATCTGTGAGAACAGCGCGCGTGCGTCGGAGTTCCAGTAGGGCGCGCCGAGTCCCACGAAGGCGGGCACGAAGCCAGGACCGCCCGGTTCTGCGGTCGCTGCAAGATCTACGAGGGCGGCGACGTTAGGAAGGCCGAGAATTTCCGCCATCCATGGCAGGCTCGCGGCGGAAACAAGAATATTCCCTTCGAAAGCAAAGGTGGGCGTTCCTTCGATGCGCCAGGCGACGGTGGTGGTGACGCCATTGCGCGGAGCGATGAAGCGTGGAAGTGTCGTCATCACCGACGACCCCGTCCCGAATGTCACCTTGCCATCGCCGGGCGTGAACGCTCCGTGCCCGAAGAGCGCGGCATGGCTATCCCCGATCGCCGCCCTGATCGGAGTGCCGTCGGGAACGCCGGGCAGTCCAAGCGTGGATCCAAAGTCGGCAGAACTGTCAAGCACCTGTGGAAGGAGTCGCGTGTCGACGCCGAAGATCTCTCCGAGCTCCGGGCTCCATCGTTGCTCTCGAAGGTCAAACAACTGGCTCCGGGCGGCGTTCGAGGCGTCGCAGACATGCCTGCGCCCGCCGGTCAGGCAATGTATGAGCCAACTGTCGATCGTGCCGAGCCGAATGGGACGTCCCCTCCGAGCGCGATCCAGAAGCCAACGGAATTTCGGACCTGGGAACATCGGATCAAGCGGCAGACCGGTGAGCTCCTGCACCCTATCAAGGTCTCCTTCGGCAATGAGGCGTTCGCAATCAGGCGCCGTCCGCCTGCACTGCCAGCTCACCACCGGTCCAAGTGCCTCTCCTGTTTCGGCGTCCCACACGGTGACCGACTCGCGTTGGTTGGAGATTGCCACCGCTTCGATGGAGACATCCGGGCTCGTCTTCAGGCATGCATCGATCGCCTCGCAGACGGAGGCATAGAGCCGGAGCGGCTCCTGTTCCACCCATCCCGGCTTCGGGTAGGAAATGCCGACAGGTGACGCGCCTCTCGCTATGACTTCGCCGCGCTCGGAGACGAGTACTGCCTTGGAATTTGTCGTGCCCTGGTCGATCGCCAGAATAGCCCGCATGATGTCCTCCCGAAATCAAAGGGCCGGGGCAGCAGGAAGCGCCCCGGCTTGATCGCCCGCGTCCAGCCTACTTGCGCTTCATCAACGCCTGGGCGGCGTCGGCAATCGCTGGTGGAGCCATGCCGAACTCGTCGAGCAGGAATTCCGCCGATCCGGTCGGAGCATATATGCCGGGAACGCCCAGGCGCTTCATCGGAACCGGAGCGTTGTCGACAACCACCTCGGCGACTGCGGAGCCAAGCCCGCCAAAGATTGAATGCTCTTCGGCCGTAACGATCGCGCCAGTTTCCTTCGCAGCGGCGATGATGGCGTTCTCGTCGATAGGGCGCACCGTTGCCAGGTTGAGCACCCTGGCGTCGACCCCTCGTTCCGCAAGGATTTCGGCAGCTTTCATCATGCGGTGGGTAAGGGTGCCGTTCGCGATGAGCGTGACATCCGAACCCTCGCGCAGAAGATTTGCTTTGCCGAGTTCGAACTTGTGGCCTTCCGGAAGCAGGTCGGGAACGCCGACGCGCGACAGGCGGAGGAAGCACGGGCCGACATATGTAGCGGCCCACTCGACGGCGGCGGCAGTTTCGATGCGGTCGCAGGGCGCGATGACCGGAAGATTTGGAAGGACACGTGTCCAGGCGAAATCCTCGATCGAGTGATGCGTCGGACCGAGCTCACCGTAGGCCATTCCCGAGGAGATGCCCACAAGCTTAACGTTGGCGTTCGAATAGGAGATATCGGCCTTGATCTGTTCGAGCGATCTTCCGGTCAGGAAGGGAGAAGCGCCGCACACGTATGGAAGGAGTCCACCGTTGGCGAGGCCCGCTCCAACGCCGACCATGTCCTGTTCGGCGATACCCACGTTGACCAGACGTTCCCCGTATTTTGACTTGAAGCCGGTCAACTTCGAGGAGCCGACGGAATCATTGCAGACCGCAACGATCTTTTCGTTCTCGGACGCCAAGCGTTCGAGGGTCGCCGCGAAGGCGTCGCGGCAATCGTGAAGCTTGGGTGCGTTTACTGGCGCGTTCATCACAGTGCCTCCGACAATTCTGCCAATGCGATTTCGTACTGTTCTTTGCTTGGAACTTTGTGGTGCCAGTCTACCCGGTCCTGCATGAACGAGATTCCGTGGCCCTTGTTGGTATGGGCAACGATACAATGTGGCCGCGCTCCTCGGTGTTCGAGTGCCGCAACGACCTCGCTCATATTGTTGCCGTCGATCTCGGAGACTTCCCAATCGAAGGCTTCAAGCTTCGGGCGGAAAGGCGCGAGATCGTTGGTGTCGGCGAGAGCAGCGCCCTGCTGGAACCTGTTGTGGTCGATGACCAAGGTAAGGTTATCGAGCTTGAACTGCGCGGCAGCCATGATCGCCTCCCAGTTGGAACCTTCCTGCATCTCCCCGTCACCAGTGACGACATACGTATGGTACTTCGCGCCGGAGAGCTTGGCTGCCTTGGCCATCCCTACCGAGACAGGCAAGCCATGACCGAGCGGGCCGGTGTTCGTCTCGACCCCCGGAACCTTGTTGCAGTTAGGGTGGCCGTTCAGCCTCGAGTGCGGCTGCAGGAAGGTCGAAATCTCTTCTTCCGGAATGAAGCCTCGCTTGGCCAGGGTTACATAGAGCGCGCACGCCGTGTGCCCCTTGGAAAGAACGAACCTGTCCCGATCGGGGTGCTTCGGCTGATCGGGCCAGATTTTCAGCACACGGAAGTACAGGGCGGTCAAGATATCGATGACAGACATCTCTCCGCCTATGTGACCGGCACCTGCTTCGACGACGGCCTGCAGATCGCGCAATCGGATCTCGCGAGCCTTGCGCTCAAGTTCGTTGATATCCATGGGGTCCTCTCGTATGAATAACTATTCACATGTCAATATTTTTGCATAGAAGTTGATTTAGTCAAGCCATCCTGTAAACATAGGCGCATTAGAAGGAGCCAAAATCCTTATTGACAGCCGAGAAGCAACTTGTTAATGAATTTTCCAGCAAGTGTGAATAAATATTCTGGCCTGAACGAATATAGGCTACCGACCCAGACCGAGGGAGGAACGATGGTGGCGCTTGATATCAATGAACAGAGGCTCTCGTCCGGCGCCTGGCTTAGCAAGCTCAAGGGTGCCACCGGTCCGCTCGTTGGACTTGTCGCGCTTTGCGTCTTCCTCAGCTTCAGCACGGATGCGTTTCTTTCTTTCCGAAACGGCCTCAACATCCTCGATCAGATCACCGTCCTCGGCATCATGGCGGTCGGCATGACCTTCGTCATCCTGATCGGCGGCATTGACCTTTCGGTCGGTTCGGTGCTCGCCCTTGCGATGATGGTCATGGGCTGGACCGCCAACATCGCAGGTCTCCCGTTAGTCGTCGGGATCGTTTTCGGCTTGATTGCATCCGCCATTTCGGGGCTGATCGTCGGCCTGCTCGTGACGCAGTTCAGGGTTCCTGCATTCATCGCCACGCTGGCGATGATGTCCGCGGTCCGCGGCGTCGCGAACATGATCACTGACGGCCAGCAGATCGTAGGGTTTCCCGACTGGTTTATGATGCTCGCCATCGACCGTCATTTTGGGGTGTTGACCGCGACCGTCTTCGTGATGCTCGTGGTGCTCCTCGCGGCATGGCTTTTCCTGCACTTCCGGTCGGAGGGCCGTATGCTCTATGCAGTGGGCGGGAGTCCGGAAGTCGCTCGCCTAGCCGGTATCAACGTCAAACTCGTGACGATCTCCGTCTACGTGGTCAGCGCCGTGCTTGCAGGGCTTGCAGGCATCGTGCTCGCCGCTCGCCTCGATGCGGTCCAGCCGTCCAGCGGTTTCGGCTACGAACTCGATACGATCGCTGCGGTCGTTATCGGCGGGACATCGCTCTCCGGCGGCGCCGGTGGGATCGGCGGCACCCTTATCGGTGTTCTTATCATCGGCGTCCTGCGCAACGGTCTCAACCTTCTCAACGTCTCGCCGTTTCTTCAGCAGGTGATCATCGGCGTCGTCATCGTACTGGCGGTTGGCGCGGAGACTGTTCGTCGACGCCGCGCCTGACAAACGAGGTCCGCCGCGGGGCGCACCTTTGGAATTCCACTTCAACGGTTTGGAGCGGATCAATACCCCGAGGGGGAGGAATTACCCGAGGGTTCCATCAAACAACGGAGGAAATACAATGAAAATTGCACGCACAATGCTCGCGTCCGTCGCACTTCTGGGACTTACGCTCGGTCCAGTACACGCCGCGGAAGTGAAGAAGCTCGGCCTCGCAGTCGCCAACCTTCAGGCAAACTTCTTCAACCAGATCAAGCAGTCGGTCGAGGCTGAAGCCAAGCAGCGTGGCATCGAAGTCGTCACTGTCGATGCGAAAGGTGACGGACCGACGCAGATCAACCAGATCCAGGACCTTCTGACCCAGAAGATCGACGCTTTGATCTACATTCCGGCAGGTGCAGCCGCGGCGACCGTTCCGGTCAAGCTTGCAAAGGCCGCCGGCATTCCCGTCGTGAACGTCGACCGCAACGCCGACGGCGCACCTGGCGACACCTTCCTTGCAACGGATTCCGTCGCGTCCGCCAAGGCCGTCTGCGACTACATTTTGAAGGAAGCGGGTGGCAAGGGCAAAATGGTGATCATACATGGTCAAAAGGGCACGACGCCGGAAGTCGACCGCTCGAAGGGCTGCGGCGAATCCCTCGCGGCCAATCCAAACGTGAAGGTGGTGGCCGAGCAGTATTCGAACATCTGGAGCCAGGACGAAGGATTCCAGATCATGCAGAATATGCTCCAGGCGAATCCTGACGTGTCTATCGTCTTCGCCCAGGCCGACGCGCTAGCACTAGGCGCGGCACAGGCGATCAAGGTTGCCAACCCTTCGCAGAAGATCGTGCTCGGCGGGTTCGACGGTGACACCGCGGCCCTCGAAGCGCTCAGCAAGGGGGTCTTCGACGTAACTGCGACACAGCAGACGCAGAAGATGGGCCGCGACGCGGTGGCGAACGCTGTGAAGCTTGTCGCCGGAGAGAAGGTGCCTCCAGTACAGCTCATGGACGCCACTCTGACGACCAAGGACAACGTTGCAGGCTTCATCGCCAACCACCCGTAATAGCGCAAGGTCTGAAGGAGGTGTGCCGTGACTGATCCGGTTCTTTCCCTGAGGGGCATTTCGAAGCGGTATGGACCGCTCCAGGTCGTGAAGAATGTGAGCCTGGACGTCTATGCCGGCGAAGTGGTGGCACTTCTCGGCGAGAACGGAGCCGGTAAGTCTACACTCTCCGGCATCATCGCCGGGTCACGCACGCCCTCCGAAGGATCAATGACATGGTTGGGGCAGCCTTATGCCCCGACCACCCCAAGGGAGGCCATCGACAAGGGCGTCGTCCTTATCCATCAGGAACTGCAACTCTTGCCGCAACTCTCCATCGCAGAGAACGTCTTCATCGGACGCTGGCCGATGAAGAACGGCGTTGTTGACCGAGCCGAGATGGTTCGTCGCGCCCAGGAACAGCTCGCTCGCCTGAACCTTCATATACCGGCCACGCGGAAGGTCGCAGGGCTTTCAACCGCGAACCAGCAGCTCATCGAGATTGCGAAGGCGCTGGCACTGAATGCCAAACTCCTGATACTCGACGAGCCGACCGCGGCCCTCGGCGGTGCGGAGACGGAGGCTCTGTTCGAGCAGGTTCGAAAGCTTCGATCGGAAGGCGTCGGCATTATCTACATTTCTCACCGTATGGAGGAGATCAAGCAGATCACCGATCGGATCGTCGTCCTTCGGGACGGCGAGCGCGTGCAGGAATTCTCCGACAGCGCCACTCCCGTCCGAACGATCGTCGAGAGCATGGTCGGACGCTCGCTAGAGCGAATGTTCCCCGTCCTGCCGGTACCGACCGATCGCCCCGTACTCGAGATATCGGGGCTGAGTTCTCCAGACAAATCGTTCCGCGACGTGACCTTTGTCGTGAAGGCCGGTGAAATCCTAGGAATTGCAGGACTTGTCGGCGCCGGTCGTACGGAACTTGTCCGCGCCATTTCGGGAGCGGATCCGATAAGCGCCGGCTCAATCAGGCTGGAAGGCGAAGATCTGAAACTACGCGATCCGGCCGATGCGATCGCCAAAGGCATCGTCATGGTTCCCGAAGACCGCAAGGACCAGGGCCTAGTTGTGGGCCACCGGATCGGCGAGAACATCATCTATGCCAACCTCGACAAGCTCGGCGGGCGTTGGGTCACGGCCAGCGCAAAGCGGTCGTTCGCAGAAAAGGCCGTCGCCAAGTTCGGCGTGAAGGGCCGCGCTGAGCAGCTAGCCTCGGACCTGTCCGGCGGCAACCAGCAGAAGGTCGTAATTGCAAAATGGCTTGTGCGCGATCCCAAGGTGGTGGTGCTCGACGAGCCCACCCGTGGCATCGACGTCGGCGCCCGCGCGGGCATCTACGACATAATCGTCAATCTCGCGAAGCAGGGCGTGGCGGTTATCGTCGTGAGCTCGGACCTCGAAGAGGTCCTCGGCGTGTCCAATCGTATCCTTGTTCTCGCCCAGGGCAAGCAGGCTGGCATTCTCAACCGTGACGAGGCGAACGACGTTTCTGTCATGGAGCTGGCGACAATCTAAGCGAAAATTGAAAGGAAAATGCAGTGTCCGCAATCACTCTGAACGCCCCGAAGCTTTTCGATCTCAGCGGCCAGGTCGCCATTGTGACCGGAGCTGGAAGCGGCATTGGTCAGCGCATTGCCATCGGTCTCGCACAATGCGGCGCTGACGTTGCGTTGCTCGACCGTCGAACAGACGACGGACTGGCAGACACCGCTAAAAACATCGAGGCTGCTGGGCGCCGTTCGATCCAGATCGCGGCGGACGTCACCAGCAAATCTTCCCTGGCGGATGCAGTTGCCCGCACCGAGGCCGAACTCGGAGCTCTGACACTCGCAGTCAACGCCGCGGGAATTGCCAATGCCAACCCGGCGGAGGACATGGAAGAGGACCAGTATCAGACGTTGATGGACATCAACCTGAAAGGCGTCTTCCTGTCCTGCCAGGCGCAAGCCCGTGCCATGTTGAAGAACGGACGCGGATCGATCGTCAACATCGCTTCAATGTCCGGAGGAATTGTCAATCGTGGACTCACGCAGGCGCATTACAATGCCTCCAAGGCCGGCGTGATTCATATGTCGAAGTCGATTGCGATGGAGTGGGTCGACCGCGGCATCCGCGTCAACACTATCTCGCCTGGATATACGGCAACACCAATGAACACCCGTCCGGAGATGGTTCATCAAACCAAGCTCTTTGAAGAACAGACGCCGATGCAGCGCATGGCGACTGTCGACGAAATGGTCGGTCCCGCCGTGTTCCTTCTCTCCAACGCGGCGAGCTTCGTAACGGGCGTCGACCTGCTCGTCGATGGCGGCTTCTGCTGCTGGTGATGACAATGAGAAAGCTGATTGCAGGCAACTGGAAAATGAATGGTCTCGCCTCCTCCCTGGCAGAGATCGCGGTGCTGAAGGGAGCAACGGGCATGGCGACGTGCGAAATCGTCGTCTGCCCGCCCTTCACGCTGATCGAGAAATCCTCGCAGCAATTGAAGGATTCGAACATCACCATCGGCGCCCAGGACTGCCACCCGCAGACATCGGGCGCCTACACGGGAGACGTGTCGGCAGAGATGCTCGCAGATGCGGGCGCCCGTTACGTCATTCTCGGCCATTCCGAACGGCGAGTTTCACACCACGAAGCCGACGCCTTGGTTGCCAGCAAAGTCGTTGCAGCACACAAGGCCGGGCTGACGGCAATCGTTTGCGTTGGCGAGACACGTGGCGAACGCGATGACGGAAGGGCACTCCACGTCGTAGGCACCCAACTCCGCGGCTCGGTACCGGCGGGCTCTTCCAGCTCCAACATGGCAATCGCATACGAACCTGTCTGGGCGATCGGAACTGGCCTGGTTCCCACCATAGAGCAGATCGAGGAAATCCATTCTTCGATAAGGAAGGCACTTGAAGAGCGGCTCGGCGAAGACGGAAGGAACGTCAGAATTCTCTATGGCGGTTCTGTCAAGGCTGCGAATGCGGCCGAGATCTTTGCTGTGGCCAATGTCGACGGGGCTCTCGTCGGTGGCGCGTCTCTGACTGCCGCGGACTTCGCCGGGATTATTTCCGCGGTCGGTCAAGTCGGCTGAACATAAGGGCTGTTGGGACATCAGCGGCCGACAGCCATCTGCAAATAGCTTGAAAGGATAGAGGAATGAGCCGTTTCGATAACAAGACCGTCGTCATCACCGGAGGCAGCCGCGGCATTGGCGCCGCCATCGCCAAGCGGTTCGCGAGGGAGGGAGCCAATCTTGTAGTCTCCGCCAACGAGGATTCGGTGCATGCCGTCGCCAAGCAGATTAAGGCCGACGGCGGCAAGGCTATCTCGTTCGTCGGCGACGTCACCGACAAGTCGAGCGTCAAGGCTCTCTACGATACGGCGGAGAAGGAGTTCGGCGGCGTCGACGTGTCGATCCAGAATGCCGGCGTCATAACCATCGCCAGGATAGAAGACCTGACGGAAGGGGAATGGGACAAGGTTCTGGCCGTGAATACCAAAGGCGTGTTCCTTTGCGCGCAGGAGGCGATCCTGCGGATGCGCAAGCACAGACGTGGCGGTCGGATCATCAACACAGCGTCGGGACAGGCGCGCGACGGCTTCGTCTTCACGCCGCACTACGCGGCCTCGAAGATGGGCGTCGTGGGGATCACCCAGAGCCTTGCGAAAGAAGTCGCGACCGAAAACATCACCGTCAACGCGTTCTGCCCCGGTATCATTGAGACGGACATGTGGGCCTACAACGACCAGGCCTGGGGGAAGCTCCTTGGGAACTATGGCCCCGGAGAACTGATGAAGGAATGGGTCGAAGGCATTCCCATGAAACGTGCCGGCTCCGGAGAGGACGTCGCGGGTCTGGTCACATTCCTTGCGAGCGAAGACGCGGCCTATATCACTGGGCAGACGATCAACGTCGACGGCGGCCTGATCATGTCTTAGTTCGACAGAGGAAACGGTGCGTTCAACACAGGGATTCGAAATCTGTATCGTTTGATGCGTGGACCACTTGCAAAACGACACGCCGATCTCCTATGTTCACTCTGTTCTCAGGGCGGGGTGCAATTCCCCACCGGCGGTATCAGGAGAAATCCTGGAGCCCGCGAGCGCCTTCGTTCACGCGAAGGGTCAGCAGATCCGGTGAGATGCCGGAGCCGACGGTCATAGTCCGGATGGAAGAGAGCAACGCAATGGACGCCGCATTGAGCGGCGTTTCCGATGCTTGTTCGCCCAAGGGAAAATGGTGGCTTTGACAGGCCATGCACGCCGCTCCAGCGGCTAACCCTTGAAAGGCATGAAGATGGCAATTTCCAACATAGACGATGCGATCGCAGCGATTGCGCGTGGCGAGATCGTCGTCGTGGTCGACGATCTCGATCGCGAGAACGAGGGCGATCTCGTGATTGCTTCCGAGGCGATCACTCCCCAGGCGATAGCGTTCATGATGAACCACGCGCGCGGCCTGATCTGCGTCGCCATGCAGGGCGAAAGGCTCGACGAACTCGAGATCCCCTTGATGGTCCCGCGCAACACCGAAGTTCTTAAGACGGCCTTCACCGTCTCCGTTGACTACATCCCTGAAACGACAACTGGAATTTCCGCCGCCGACCGGGCCGCGACGGTTCGGGCGTTGGTCAAGCCCGGCGCACGTCCAGAAGAGTTTGCCCGGCCCGGCCACATCTTTCCTCTTCGCGCGCATCCGAACGGTGTCCTGTCGCGTCCTGGCCACACCGAGGCGGCTGTGGACCTGGCTCGGCTGGCCGGGCTATCGCCCTCTGGCGTCATCTGCGAGGTGGCAAACGACGATGGCACGATGGCCCGTCTTCCGGACCTCGAAGCATTCGCCGAACGGCATGGCCTTCTAGTGATCACGATCGAAGACCTGATTGCTTACAGGGCGAGCACTTCCGCCAAGGCAGCCTAGGTGAACTAATCGTACACAGAAGCGGCGGGGGCGGATCCCTTACCGCTTCCCCGTCTCTACGACGCGTCACACTTTGTGCCCCGCTCGGCTCGGGAATTCGCTGGCAATTTCGGAGTGACTGGAATGGAAGCGCTTTGCTGATCGGCCGCTTCCGACCCATAGCGGTCGCAAATGGCTTTGAGGGCAACATTCCATATAGTTGCTCCCGGTGCGGACAATAGAGCGCCGGTCGCGCTCCGCGAGGTGAACGAACATGTTGAAGCTTCCGCCGCCGATATGGGCACTTCTCTTCTTGATCCTCACTGCGGGCGCCAGCTACTTGGCCGGGTGGCCCGCCGTACCACGGGTGCATAGCCTCTCCCTCGGGATCGGGCTCATCGCGGTCAGTTTCATTGCTCCGGTTTGGGCCTTGATACTGTTCCGACGTGAGGGCACCCAGGTCAATCCCACCTCGGAAACCAACAACAAGCTGGTCACCGGAGGACCTTTTCAGTTCACCCGCAATCCCATGTATCTGGGCCTCGTCGTCCTCAGCCTCGGTGTGGCTGTGGCGACGGGCGCTATTCTTATGTTCGTCGCTCCCCTCTTGGTGTTTGCTACCGCGAATTGGGTCCACATCCCCTTCGAGGAAGCCAAGATGCGCCACCAGTTCGGCCCGGCTTTCGACGACTACGCGCGTAAAGTGAGAAGGTGGCTTTAGAGCCTCGCTTGTTTCGGCTGCGAGAAAGCAAACACCTTAGTCGGGCGTCCGGAATGGCTGCTTGCCACCCATATAGGAAGTGGCTCCGGCGTCCAGGTGAACGTCGGCTTTGGGCATTCCGCTCGACCCATCTAAATGGCCGAAATGAGGGGCGCGAAGCCGTCGTTCGAGAAACGCAACGAGGACGGCTGGAATGGATCAACTGCGCCGCCCAATCACTCGGCACCAAATGTCTGCTGTGGGGACCGAACTTGTTCGTTCAGAGTGGTAACTAATTTGGTTTTGACCCTAGAGTGTCCGTGGCTGAGTCCGCCGCCACCTGTTCGTGGCGTCCGATAATGAATGTTATTGGACACTAGCCGATTAAAGTCGCGAATAGCTCTCTTTTGAAGCTAATGCCCTTTAAGTTCAGCTGAATGAGGTGCTTGCCCGTGGACGCTATGCCACCCCTAGCGCAACAGCCTCGCTAGAATCTGAAAAGCCAAATTCACGGGTCAGTAATCACAAAAGGCGCCTGGCATTGACGCGTGATAGCGTTGTGGCAATGAGGCTCGCAGTCCAATTTCGATACAGGAGCGAACTGTGGCCAGGATATCAAACGAAGAGCGAATGGCAGTTGACCCAATCGTCGTAACAATCGCCGAGGACATTGTCAGCGGGAAACTCCCGCCCAATACGCCTCCTGCTGCGGTTCAGTCCAGCTATCCAGATATCCTTGCGAACGAGGATGCCGCGATTGCGAACATGATTCACGCGTGCCGTTTAGCGGCAAACAAGGCGGGAGCCGTCTTCGTTTTGTCTTTAAACGGATCAGCAGAAATCGTGGGCCAGTTCGATCACAGCGATGACCTCGATGATAACAAATTGGTGGAGGAGACTTACAAGGTTGCGCGTGCGTACCGCCAAAGTCTCAAATCAACCGACCCGGAATTTGGAGCACACCCAGCCTCAACATAGAGCGGATGCCGCGCTTTGCGTACACATCCGCTGACAGCCCTGTTGTCGATAAGTATTCGGATTATGTTACTTCTTGCAAAGTCCCGTCTCTTCGAGAGTTTGGCTTGGTTGACTGAGAAGATAGAAGCTCGTTGCCTTTTCGAACGAGGTGGGCGAGCCATTCTTTGGAGGGACTTATGATTGATCCAAACACCGGAAGGCATCTTGATGAAGATCGCCTCGCCGTAATCTCTATCGTCGGAATGGGCGACAACCACCATACTCTAGCTGCACGTTCAGACGAAAGGCTGTCCGGTACTAGTGATGAGATATTGAAAACCATTCTCTCCGATCATGTCGACGCTCGATGCCACCAAGAGATTGAAGATCTCTACGGTTATATCGGCAGGATGGCCAAGGAGAGCCTAATTGTTTCTTGGGCTATTATCGACCAGCGCATGCGTCAATTGCGGATAACTGGCGCGGATTACGATATCGATTTCGGCAATGCCTTTATTTTCTATGAATCTGGCGGGCTGCCTGATCCCATTTCAGCGGTGTAGCTAAGCCGTTTTCGGCGGGATGTCATGTTGGATCGATCGGCCAACGAGCGGAGAAATTTTTGGCACTGACTTGTATCGTTATCCCACCGCTGTCGTGGTGAGCAATCCCATTCTCGCTCATGCTGACACGAAGAAAATGACCTTTTCCGTAAAGTCGAGATTGGCCGATTCAGCTCGGCGTCGGCACACAGCGACTAGAACCAATGTAGGCTATTAGAGGGACCATTTTCCTTCGAGCGCCGGAACAAACGACTCTTCGGCGGGCTGCTCCAATCCAACTTGTAACGGAGTCAACCGAAATGGATCATACCAATCACGTGAGGCTTACCTCGTACGAATTGACGCCAGATGTCCTGGAAGGCGCTACGGTCTATGGAGCGGATGACAGCACGGTGGGAACCGTAGATCATGTACATGGCGCGGGTTCCAGTGCCGCAGTCGTAATCGATGTCGGCGGTTTCCTTCATATCGGAGCGAAGCCGGTATCCGTCCCGATCGCCGACCTGGATTTCATGCGGAACGAAGATGGTGAAGTCCACGCCGTCACCACCTGGACGGAAGATCAACTCAAGGCGATGCCCGAGCACACAGATTGATCTGAGTCGATCAACCGCCCGGCTATGTTGCCGGGTTTCCATGAACGGACGACGCTCAAGTGGTACAGTTACTCAGCCGAGCACAATGGAGTGCTCGGCTTACGGTTTCGTATAAGACCCTAAATGTCTGGCCCGAAGTACCCGGTGAACAGAAAGAAATAGAACCGGGATTAGTAGCCACTAGTGGACGCCGGGTAGGGGAATGGCAGGCGGGGCGGCATAATATGAAATCGCGGCTTCAAGCAGACGCTTGTTTTCGCCATCGAACCGTTCAACCTCATAGCCTCCGTTCCATCGGAAATCGCTATCTTTCAGAAACTCCGCTACATAGTCCTGAGCAGCCAGGTGTTGTTCGGTTGGTAGAAGATAGCGGTTCAACCGATCGGTTTCGATTGATAGCTCTTTGCATGCAACGCCCAACGGCTCCCGGAAATTCAAGCTGCGAAACCGAGTCGTCTGCGTTCAGAATCCAAGGCCAATCGAAGTAATTCGATGTTGGGCTGCTGCCATCCTGAAGGTTTTTTAACAGCTTTTCCAACCTTAAGGGATTAGGCTATTTACATCTCCTTATCTGCTGATGGGGGAACGAGGAATGCCCCAACAGTTTCCGAACTCGACAACCTGCGATCAATCCTCTGCATTCCAATCGCGTTACACGCACCTCGTGACTGCCACGGTTCTGGCAATAGCAGGTCGAAAAGGGGCGGCTGCAACCATTGGTATATCCAAGGTCCGAGATGCCGACGGATCGACCATCGTCAGCTCTGAGGTTCAGAGCCTAATATTGCGGTTTACTGGTTCGACTAAATGGAGGTCGAACGGGACCTCATTTCTGGTTTCGCATGTCACCAGACTAGGCGCGGACAGCGTTCCACAGACCGCCGTGGTAAAAGCGTCGCATTGATAGATCTGCTCATATCCAACACCCCGCATCACATGGAAAACTATGAGCCGAGCTAGGCTTGTTCTGTGTCCGTTGATTGCTGCGCGAAGCGCGGCAAGCGTATTTCCGGGCTTGAAGTTGTGACAAAATCCAGGAGCGCTCCATTCAGTGCTCCCCATCCAGACTTCAAGGGGATCCGCCTCGATCTGTAGGCCGTATCCAGAAACGCGTATCGACCAATTATCCAGCAATTGATCGGGATTAATCTGCAACTGTCTTTCAAGGTGCTCCAGACCGATGTCGATCTCGTTCGACGCCGCTTGCCATAGTGTCTCGATGGCAAAAAACAGTTGGTTGGAGGCGTTGGTGAAGTGGACGGGGGTTGTCGTATAATAAGAAACCATGACCTGAGAGAAAATTGCGATACTTCATGGGAACCCGAATTTCCGCAGATGTGAAGTCCCCTAGAGAATTTTTCTTGAGGAGTATGAGGCGACCTGTACACGCCTTCTGAGAGACTTTGGCTACATCAATACCGGCCGCAATGGCGAGACGACTGACTGGCTCTAAAAATGCCTATTGGCTCGACTTGGATTGTTCACTATTTGTTCGTGCCATGAAGAGCAGCGCTCGGAAGGTGTGGATCTTGTAGGTAAGAAATGACAAGTGGGCGGCCCAAACAGCTAAAGGCTTACAGCGTGGAACAGCACACCGGATCGAGTTCTTTTACCCGGAACGCCTTCGAAATACGGCTACTCCATTTGATGGCGCGATTTATGTCGGAGCGCGGGAGGGCCTGCCAGTGATTGTTGTTCCAACCCTCAACGCTCATCAATACGCAGAAACGGACAATGGTGGGGAAGGGTGATGACTCAGGTACCACAGACCTCTAATCATTCTGCCGTTGTAGGCCGACCAGAATGCGTGGGAGGGCACTTTTGGCGCATTGGAGGCGTCACATTGACAGCCCTCGGAAACTAGGTGACCATTTTCCAACCGTATCTGAGTTCCCGAAATGGCATATTTCACTATCCCGATTGACCTAGCCGCCACGATTTATATCCAAGCGCCGACCCTTCCTAAAGCTGACGCAAAACTTCAAAAAATCCTTGGCAAGCCATTGAATGCCGTGGATAGTCGATGGTTTCCCGATGCGCCTTTAGGTTGTTACACTCTTCCTGAGGTAAGTATTGCCTACGCGATGATGATCAGAGGGAGGACGCCAAATGCGAAATGCGAAGCGATCGACTGGGCGGCGATAGCGGAGGCGCTAATTCCAAATCCGGAAGGGCGGAAGTCAAAGGTAATCCCCAGGTCTCGCGATTTCTTCAGCGACGGCAACAGTCCCGTGTTTGAAGCAGACCTAACTGTCCACGCGTCGGCGTTCATAAAGGCCGATGACGTCGAGATGGCCAACCAACTGTTCGATGAAACGAATTGGACAACAGTTGGCTGGCACGATTTGGACGGTTGGTTTACCGCCGCTGGCTTTGACCAAGAATATAATTACCTCCCGGTCGTTTTCTCTCCCAACTTGAGGATAATTGGCATAACCCCCGGGATCGAGCTGGAGCAGGTGTGGCCCGATGGGGAGGAGGCTGAGTATTCCGAGCCACCTCGAAAGCCATCTCTAAAGGAGCTAGAACGGGTTCGTGAGATTGACCTTGTTGCGAACCGGCTTCGGTCACATCTCGATGCTCTTGGCGGGGGCTTTGAATCGTTGCCGGATATCAAGGTGCACGAGGTTGCGGCACTGCTGATCGACTACAAGAACAAACGCATGGCTGAGAGCAGGTGGCCCCACTCAAATAGGTGAGGGCCAAGTACCGCAAGCCTGACCGTTAAGAAACAGACCTTCAGGCGGCTGGGATTGTGACAGGCTAACTCAATCCCTTGGCTCAGTCGGCTTTAGGCTGGCTGCAGCAGGACCTTTTGTCGAAGAAGCGTCTGCCATCGCCTCTTTCATCATCGAACGCTGCGAGCGAAGCTAAATCGAGAATAGGTCGATGACAAAATCGGGGCGGAAACCCGGAAAAGTCATGCTAATGGCTGTAACTACGGGGATTGCAGAAAATGCGGGTGCGGTCGGCTATATAATCTCGGGCTTTGTGAATAACGCTGTTGGAGACATCCCCCGCGCAGATACAAAGGTCAGCGTCGGGGATTCGCAACGACAAGCCTCCGAAAATTTCCGTGGGGGGAGGCGTGAATATCGCTCAGAATCCAGGCCCGCATCGGCGGCTCCTCTTATAAGGGCCTACGGGTAGTGTGACGCCGAAAAATCGGCCGCTTCACGCCTACTCATTTTCCTCGTCAATCACGATCCATTTACCCGTTGCCCGGTTAAACGCATGGACAGTTGATCTCGGCGAGTTGAGACTTTTCAGTTCAAGATCAGCTGTGTAAGGCAACTCAATGCCGTATGCCTTCATTCGCGCAATGGCCTCTTCTCCGCTGATGCAGAGGCGTTTGATCACCCGGCGAAGGCTTAATGCGCGAATAGACCAGCCCTCAAGCATGGTGCGTTCGTAGTCGGCGTGTCCCCTTTCGAACCGGCTGCGATCCGAGGTTCGGGACAGTTCAACTGCTTTCAGAATGCAGGAGATCGCTTCTTCATCAGTGAGATATCCAGCCTCGAAGCCGGTATCGTTGGGCCAGTACTCCTCATGCCACCAAACCGGCACTTTTGATCCGCTGTCATTTCCCCCGAGTTCAAACCGCCACGAGGACCCACGGGCGCGGAAGTACCAATATTGACCGTCAAGTTGACCTTGACCTTGGACTGGGCAATAGCCAGACAATTCGGTCAATTTGAATTCCGGCAGAGCTTCGAGCTGACAGCGGGTCTCTGGTTCGAGCCTCAAGCGTTGCAGGTTTGCGGGCCAATCTTTGTTGCTGTCGTCGATCTGCAGACGGAACCCGATGCCAGAAAGCACGTTGGTGAATCCCAGAATTGCGCCACCTGATCCAGGTGGCATCCAGACTTCCTCTGATCGCAGGAAACCTGCAGCGTCCGCCGCACTTTCAATCTCGCGTCGCTGCTCCCATGTTATTCGCGGGAATGTGACGACGAAAATGCAGGTTCCGTTGCTCCATTCCGCTCTGAAATGCAGAATAACTCCACCGGTGGTCATCACTGCTCTCCTCGCACCATCGCGTTCCGGACGCTCTCGCCCGCCGTGTATGTCCTCGAATGCCTCCCATGCCATGACTTCGGTTCGGCGATGGGACACTAACCGACCATCCTTGATGCGATTGCGGGCATGAAATGAATGGTCGCCATCCACCGATGTGTCACCCAAGATCACAGCAACGTATTAGGGTTCTAGGGCCTCTTTGGTGGTCAAACCTTATAGGTCGATTGCAAAACCCGGCCGAAATCCAGAAATGTATTTCTCGGATTGGTACCCAACCGGGTTGCAGATGATGCGCGTGTAATCGGCCATATAATCTCTGAACTTGTGAATGTGTCCATGAATCCAGAGCGACGGCCGCCTCCGCCAAATCAGATCGGACAGGTCGGACGCGAAGGCCGCATTAGTGACATTCCCGAAGAACCTCGGATCGAAGTTTTGCATCAACGGGGCATGGTGCGTGACAACAATTGTGCGGCCGTCGAACGGTTGAGATAGTTCTTGGTCGATGAAGTTTCGGCTTCTGACGTGTCGCTCAAGGATTTCTTTGGCAGTCACCATTCCGTTCTCACTGGAATGACGTTCGTCGGACCGAAAGATGGAGTGGAAATCCATTATACGTGAGGGGACAAGGCCGAAAGCCTTCGCCCGCCGCTCCTCGTCGGGAATGTGCTCGTCGCTCCGACCAATACTGCAAAGTCGGTCCAAAGGGTCGCGCCGACCAACCGGCAATCTCCTAGCGTAACGCTTTGGTTTTCCAGCAAGTGGATTTGAGTGCCTTCAATCAGGCGGCGTGCTCGCTCGATGGCAAAATCGATACCTGAGCCGTAGTAGTCATGATTTCCAAGAATGTAGAGCACGGGCATGCGAGGTTCGATAAACCGCCTCAGGTATGCCACGCTTTCGGAGATCGAATTCGCGACGTCACCGGCGCAGATGCATATATCCGCGTCTGGCACGACGAGGCCGTCACCCCAAAAAACATCCATTTTGGTGTGATGTATGTCGCTGATTATCCAGGCTCGCATTTCCTAGTGCCTCCAAGGCAATATAAGTCCGGGCCGCGCGAAAGACTCGCGAAGTGCAATGGATCAACTTCTTTAGGCAGATGGCTTCAGGGCTGCTGATGGCGCGGCGTTTTCCGCTGTCCCGCCGTTTTTCTTTTGGAAGCACCGGGCCAGTACGGATCCAACTGGTTGGAGTCGAGGCGCTTGTGTTTTACAAGGGCCTCCGCGAGCTTCAGCAAGCAGGGTTTCAGTCCGTCAAGCATTTCCTTTGCGCGTTGGTACTGCTCTTGAAGGATTTCGGTGACGTCATCCCGAAGCTTTAAATCGTTCCACAGCTCGCAAGCCGAGGTGATATCTACGGAGCCGGGAAGGAAATAGAACGAGTTTCCAAAGCCATATTCGGCCACCATCCTGATTGCCAACGTTGTCGCTTTGGCAAAATCACTTTCGCGATTTCCCGTGGACCAGTTTGACCGGTGTCCGAAAATCAGGTCCTCAGCAGCAGCTCCGGCAAGATCGGAGGTGATGATTTTCATCGCATCCCAGCGGCTCAAGAATTCCCTCTGTGGCATCGAGATCATCGTGCCTCCATGGGAATCTGTTACTGTCGCGAAGTTCTCAACGTTGTCATAGATTTCAACGCGTTCGATCTTCCCCAACAGCAGGGCGTGGGTCACAATGGCGTGGCCAGCTTCGTGGATTGCGACACGGTACAAGGTCTTGGCGTCGAGCGGGGGCGGCACCTGCACCTGCGATCTGACGTCGGAAATGTTGACATCCCGGGCCTCTTTTCGCGCGACCCGTCTCGCCTCTCGTGCCAATCGTTCGAGATCAGCGCCGCTTTTCCCTGGCAGACGTTCGCCAATTTCCTTAAGCGCGGTATCGTCCGCTAAGGTCGGAAGATGAAATCCAAGGATTTCCCCTCGCGCGGTTGCGTCCGGCAAAGGAAATAAAACGTGCCTTTCGAGCCGACCGCTTCGCAATAAAGCTGGATCGATCTTCTCGGGGAAGTTGCATGCGCCAACGACGATAACGCCTTCGCGACTCTCGGTTCCGTCCAAGCATTCAAGCATGGCGTTGACCACGGTCGTCGAGTAGGTTTCGTGGCGAGCTGGAAATTTGGCTCGATCACCGATTGCGTCGAATTCATCAAGGAAAAGCAAGCTGGGTGCCTTTTCGTTTGCTGAGTTGAAGGCCTGGTACATCGCTTTCAGCATATCCCCGAGGTCGCCATCCTTAAATGACTGCCACTTCGGGATTGATGTCGCTTCCAAGTGCAGCCCACATTCTGCAGCGAGAGCGGCCGCAAAACGTGTCTTGCCGGTTCCAGAGGGGCCGTAGAGTAAGCAACCCTTGTCCAATTCAGTCCATCGGAGGCTTCCTTGCCGCCACTGCGCGAGGTCTCGTTTCAATTCTTGAGCCCAGACGCTCGCTTCGCCAAAACCCTTGGTGACGTCCAAAAGCTTTGTGCTCTCTGGCTTGTGGCCTTTTTGCTTTAGCAGCCTCATTGCAGCGCGGCTTGCTGGCTGATCGCGACGGAAGATTGCTTCCATTCGCTCCGATGGTTGCTCTGCAATCACCATCGCTTGTTCGTCAGTAAGGGCTCCGCATTTCCGAAATTTACTAAGGGCTCGCAGGTGCCGGACATCGCAAAGGACAAGTTTGTCGGAGAGTGTCGCCGCAAGCTCGAAGTCTTCGTGGAGGACGGAGCCCTCGTGCGCGAAGATGATCAATTTCTCACCCGACTCAAGGAGTTCGGCCGCATCGATTTCCCACCCACGCCGATGCTTGGACGTGGGATGGAGGCACACTTTGACGCCCTTCTGATCCTTCAGGATGATTTTCGCCGCGTCATGAACGTCGTTCAGCTCCCAGTGAGAAGGGACCGCGATTACTGCAACGCAAGACGGTTCGGATAGGCCGCCAATGTTCCTGCGAAAGAAGGATACGAGAGCGCAATATGCCAGAAAGTCAGTTGCGGACTTGAGAGCAATGGCCGCGTTATTCCGGTTCGATTTACGAAACTCGCTGGTTCGCGAGCTTTTCAGGTGATCTGCTACTTCCTGTAGTTTGAAAATATAACGGTCCAGACTGTCTGCTAGGGCCTTGTCCATAACTTTTGCTCCCGCCTTTAGCCGATTAGTCCATGATCGAAGAGGTACCACCTGCTGAGTGTCCTCCCCAGCTTCCGCTTGTAGTCGAGATAGAAGAGTTCGCTCGTGATGGCGGGCTCACCTTCCTTGATATGCGGATGGCCTGACATCTTCCCAATGAGGCACGGCACGGCACGTTGCGCCAACATGCAGTTGCGAATGATCACTGGGTTGTCGGGGCCAGTGAAGCCGCCAGGATTGGAGAGGCGCTCCATATCCAAAAGAAGTCCCTGAAGTCGCTCGATGAGAACGCCGGGCGAGGTTCCAAGCCATTTATCGTGCATCGAACTTTCCTTCCGATTCGATTTCTCCGGTGATTTCTTAAACGCTAAAAATGATTCGCACAACAAAAGGACCGATCATGCGGCAAAAAAGACCATGCGAGCGCATGAATGGACTAATGTTGACATTTTTGCCTTATCCATTCTTTTCCGGTCATGGTGGACTACCTGACACATGCGCAAATTCGCGCGGCGCGTTCGATGACTGGAGAGACTCGCGAGGGTCTCGCCGTCCGTGCACACGTCACCGTCCCGGTCCTGAAAAGGCTTGAAAGTCCTAAGCGGAAACTGCCTGATCCTCAGAAGTTGAACGCTGTGAAGGTGGCGCTTGAGGAGAAAGGACTGGAGTTTCTGGCAGCGAGCGAGGATGTCGGGGATGGGGTAAAGTATATCGAGGCTGTGGGGAACAAATGGACGGATATGCTCCCTCACGCTCGTGCATTGCTTGGACATTCTGTGCACAGCTTCGCCAAGCAGACTGGCCTCAGCGCTGACTCAATCAGTCGAGTGGAAAAGGAAAACTTTAAGCGATTTCCTGAAGATTCAGTTCGCAAGATACGCGAAACGCTTTCAAATCGAGGTGTGATCATCATCCTGGAGGATGGAAACTCTGGCGCAGGCGTTCGGTTTCGTAGACCTTAAGGGCGTGGAATTCTACGAAGCCTTTGGCAAAAGCGGAGGGCGGCATCAGATGGAGAGCGCCTTGGGAGGGAAGACCGGGTTTCATGGAGGTTTGATCCGGACTGTGCATGGCCTGGCAAATTCTTCGATGAGAGAGCTTACTGAGTTAGCAGGCGTTCATCGGGCGGCGGATTTAGTTTGAGGACGATCGCCCCGGCCTTAAGGTTGAGCGAATTGCGTTGCGTTTCCGCCCATTCGAGTCGCGATAGAATGGGATGGGTGCGGAGCGTAACCGACTAGCTTGAGACGGGCCTGCGGGAACGCGCCGCCACTCCGTCCATGTGATGCCGTAGCAATCTGCGGGACGATGCGCGTTCTAATTCGCCATTGCCCAGGTAGCGCATTTCGGCCTCTTTGTTGATTTCGAGGACGGCAAGTCCGATCGGCACCCCAACGCGGTCGCGATCATTGGCGCGACCGGTGTCCAAAGTCCTGGTGGATTCTGAGGTAATTGGCGCTTGACGGCGATCCGTTCTTCTCTGACCATTAAAAAAGGCACATCACAGGGCGGGAACCCTCCGTGCTTTTTTGATCATTGTTTCATGAAGACGAGCAATTTCATGCCTTGTGTAAAGCCTCCATTCACAATTGATTGACCTTCGTGCTGGGACATATCCCAGCAGATCAAACGCCGCAGTCTGTCACAAAAAAATGTCAACATTACTCACCTGCAGATTGCAGCACTCCGGGCCGATCAAACGGGATGGTAGGGTTCGAAACGCGCTATTTAGAAGCGCAACGTCTGAAGAGACAGGCGAAGAAAAGCCGCCCGTCGTGTCTAAATCGAAATGAGCCCAATAAGTTTGCGGCTGCGGCCGTCGAGCAAAGAGAGCTGGTGCGCAAACGCCTTGAGGAAGGCTACGAGCTTCGGTTCGCTCGCGAGGTGGGGGGCCGGATCAGGCAACCCTTCAGCGAATTCGGTCTGCGTTCCGAGGAGAATTTTGTCCTAAAATATTTCGTATCGCTTGTCCCTCGCGGCGGAAAAGCGCGGGCCAGTGATGATAAGGCAAATCTGGCGGTGCAGACGCGCTCGAAACTGCTCACATTGGACTATCCCTATGTCGAGCTGAACCATGAGTTCATGGCTGCTCTCCGGGTCGATTGCGACGGCATCTTCAACAGTCCTGAGACTTGCGAAGCTGCCCTGAAGGAAGTGGTTCGCGACGGCAGCATTCCCTGCCTGCCTCATATTATCGTTGGTGATCTTATGGATGATGGGACATTCGCAAGACCACATTTCATCTGGCTGTTGCCTTATGGCTCCGCTGTTTGGCGAAGCGACGACGAGCGGTGCCGGAAGGGGCCAGTCAAGTTGTTCGACGCCGTTTCGCGTGGTCTCGCTGCAGCGTTGCTAGACCTCGGCGCTGACCCTGCTGTACCGACGATGACTGGGCGGATGAAATGCCCGACGTCGCCCGTCTGGTGCACGCGTACACCAAATCCGGACATCTGGCCCACTTTGGCGGAATACGCCGAATATGTAGACACTCGCGTCGCCCGCGCAGTACTGACACGTAGGGCGGCTGCAGTGCAGTGTGGACTCGGCCTAACAGCTTCGAACCGAGTGTTCGAGGTGTTGCGTACGGAAGGCCAGCGTCTCTTGGCGGAATGGCATTTCGGAGCCGACGCCCGAATGCGCCATAGCCGTGGGGCACTGGCGGATCATCTTCATAGTGCACTCGATGCTTTCGTGGAAAAAGCGGGGCTGAGTGCGGAAGGCGTAGGCTATATAACCAGCAAAGTCAGCGACTACCTCGTCGCACACTTCGATCCGGCAAAGCTCGAAGGCAAAGCAGTGAACCGTGGCAAACTACTCGATGTCGTGTGCGGCCTGGAGACGGTAAAAGAGCGACAAAAAGCAGGTGGGCAGTATGCAGGCACCATGAAGGGCATTTCGACTCTGAATAGGCTTGTGGATGCGTTCCAAAGGCTGCAGGCAGCGGGCGAGACGATTACGCAAACGGCGGTTGCCGCCGCCAGCGGCATTTCTCGGCGGACGGCGGTCGGCCGGTGGGCGGAGATTGTGGAAGCGGTGGAACGCAACAAATTGGGGTGTGAAAATTGCTGTATAGATAAAAAGGGTTGGGGCAATCCGGCCCCCCCGGATACAGCGGATATACGCAACCTCCAGGTAACCATGGCACAACCCGGTTTGACCGGCGACAGTTCAACGGTGAGGCAGGTCGTCGAATATAAGCGCAAGGAGCATCAGGCATCGTCCAAAACCGATGTCCTTTTACGTGAGGCCGCGAACGAGGTGCGATGGAACCGGCATCAGGTCGGTACGCGATTGCATATCGGAAATGTAATCGAGCGTATCACCCGCGCCAATCCTGATCAGCCTCGCCTCGATGCCGCTGCTGTCTTGGCGATGGTCGAGTGTCCTCCACCAATGGATCCGGACTTGGTTGCGATCCTGGCGATGATCGAAGACATGGCGCAACGGCAGATGGCGGCGTAGCTACGATGACCTCCTCCTGGACCTGATCTTGTTCTCGAACCAATCTCCTGAGTGGAGCGTTGGCTGAAGGCCGCCTAGAGCGTGCCCGCCATCTTCGGGAAGGTTGCCGACATCCTTTGTGCGCTGACTCGCAGAAGCCTGAGGAGGGCTCCTGCCGCGATACAAAACTGCATCATTGCCTGACATCTCTTCTCTCCCAAGGCATTGTTTTTCCTTGGGAGAAGCGTTGGCCGTCGGCTTGCGATGAAGCCGATAAAATTGAGGGCGATCTGGAAACCAGTGCTTTAGGTCACGCAGGTTATGATCACGGTATCCATGAGGGCCTGATATGCTGAGCGATATCGAGATTACCTATTTCCGAAGCCGTATCGAAGATGTGCTGCAGGAGGGGCGGACGACCAAATGGCAGAGGCAATTCCTCGCCGATACGCGAGATAAGATCGCTCGATATGGCACGCGAACGCGCCTCAGCGAGAACCAGATGGCAACGCTGCGACGCCTGACAAAATTACGATCAGATGCCGACCTGCGCTTCATAACTGACGATAGGGCCGTCAGGTCACGTCCGCGCGGATCTACCTATCGGAGGGCCTGGACCACATACAGAAAGATAAAATCGGTTTTGCTGCTCGTGGTCTTGTCTGTTGTAGTTATCGGCGGGGCGATAACGGAAATGAGTAAAAAACTCGGCTTTAATTCGCAGGGGCCGTCTGTTGCGTCGTCTGTATATGACCCGGCCGACTCATCTATATCACCTGTATCATCGGGCTTCGGAACACAGGCCTTCTCAATCACTGATGGCGATACGATCAAAATGGACAACGGCACGCGGGTCAGACTCGTCGGCTTCAATGCGCCGGAAATCTTCTCCCCCAGGTGCAATCAGGAACTTGCGCTGGGCAACCGCGCGACTGACCGCCTACGCGAGCTTGTTGCCTTCGGACAAACGGAGGTCACTCAAATCGCGTGTTCTTGCAAACCCGGGACAGAAGGCACTGATCACTGCAACTATGGTCGGAGCTGCGGTATCTTGCGCGTGGACGGCCGAGATGTCGGCCAGACGTTAATATCTGAAGGCCTCGCTGTCGGGTTCGTCTGCGGTGCGACCGGATGCCCACCGACGCCTCGGCCTTGGTGCGGTTAGACCACGGCGTGTAACGATCCGACGTCCGCGCATGTCAGACTTGCTAAAAACCTCGACCATTGGCGAACTGCGGGTGATCGAGGTCAAGGGAAGCGATGTACCGGACCGCCTGGCAAGCACGGCGCGCCGCCGCCTGGCGGTCACTATGTGATGTTGGATTAAAGTGTTTGAAATATACTAAGTAATGGGGGGAGAGACGTCCTGTCATGCTTAGAATCCACGCTTGGTCAACCAGTCGGCATCTGGATTTTTCAGACCCGCTTTGAGCCAGGTCAGCCTGCGGTGCATGAGACGGCCAGCCGCGCGGCCGGAGTAGCCACGTCTCTTGAGAACCTCGATAGCGAACAGCAGGAGGTTGTCCAGCAGGGCCCTCGACCCTGCTATACCTTTGCCAGTCTCAAGCTCAACAACCAGCCGCGCGAGGGCAACGGCTATAGCTGTATCAAGCTCCTGGACCTCTGGCTCACATTTCGAAGCCAGCCGCTCACGATATCGCTGCTGCCGCAGGCGCTGCGCTTCTTTTCTTCCTGTCGCTGTTCTCGGCATATCAAATCCCCGTCACTACGTGCTGTCACAACGTTACGACGCCGTGATGCAAGAAAGCGGAGAGAATGTTGGTTATCGGTAAGGCATCTCGACGGATGATGCGTGTCTTAAGCCTGACAGTCTTGGCCTTGAGCTTGATTTGCGATGGCCATGCTCCGCCGCCGTAGTACCTGGACAGGGCTGCTCTGAAATCATTTTGCTTTCTGCGGACCATAACTTGTCGTGCCGCATGGTTGGCTTTATGTCTGTTGTCAGCGCAATAGAGATAAAGGAATGCATGACCTCATCGATCTTGAAATTCAAACACTCAACCTGGAAATCGAAGAAATAATCCGCTGGAACGCGGATTTATATGATCGTCAACAAGAGCGAATAGCCGACTTCACCGAACATCTCGAAGAGATTGTCCAGTCGCTCGACGAGTACACCCCAAGATAACGAGTTTCTCAGAATTGACGAAGCCCTCTGTCTCCGCGAACTCGGCGGCAGGATGCCGGTTCACGCGCCATGGATTCCGTCTCGTACGGTCACTGCGTCGATGATGAGGGAGGCTATCCGCCAAGGGAAGCTGGCTGTGTATCGGCCGAATAAGAATATTTTCGTAACCCGCACCGCAATCAAGGAGTGGATCAATACATGCCTCGCCGTCGGAACGCGCCACAACTCTACCTTGAACCCGAGCGCGAGAACAAGAATGGGTCAATTGAAAGGGCTGTCTGGACCATCAGATACTTTGACGAGGGTCGAGGTCGTCAGGCGCGAAAAAGCACAGGATTCGGCGCTGGAGAAGGCGCTGAGGCTGAGAAATTCTATGCGACGTGGCTAGTCGAGCGGACTACAGGAAAGGCTGCGCCAAAAAGTACTGCCGATAATGAAGTGCTTTTGGCAGAGGTCCTCTCGCACTATATCGACGTCGCGATCAGTGTGCCTGAGGGGGACGGGCGCAAACGTCTCTCCCGACCAGACGAAGTCCTGACCTACGTCATGGACTTGATTGGATGGTGGGGTAAGAAGACTATCGCGGAAATTACGCGTGAGAATTGCTATGCCTACTGGAAGGTCTGCAAGACTTCAGGGGCGGCTCGCAACCGCCTGGAGTATCTTCGTCGAGCACTCAACATCGCGCTCGAAGACCGCCTGATAGAGCACGTTGTGAAGATCCATCTTCCGAAAAAATCGCAGCCCAGATCAGATTTCTTCGAGCGCGATGATATCGCGAAGATGTTGCGGGCGTGTCGGTCGCAGAGACTGTACACGCATAATGGCAAGAAGTCTGAGAAGACTGGGAAATCCGGGACGAAGGTAATACGCCAACTCGCTGACCTCGACTCTTTGGCCTTCCCAAAACGCGGTGAATCTGAATCTCTGGGGCAAACTGGAGGTTTACGATGCGACCGGGGATTTCGTTACGTGAAGATTTTGATGGAGAAGGTCTCCGGCGTCTGTCGCGGCAG
>NZ_JBFRDU010000051.1:0-29014 GCF_052113965.1 Rhizobium sp. RAF56 | reverse complement strand
GGGATGAAAAAGGCAAAGGTCGCCGTTGCCCGAAAGCTTGCTGTCATCCTTCACTGCATCTGGGTCGATGGCACCACCTTTGAATGGAGCGCCGGGAAAGTCGCCTAAGCTAACCCCCAGTTTGCTGGCCCTAGACGGGTCTGCAATGTCCCCGCCGGGACGGTGGTTGTGGTGACTTCGGTCAATCGGCTGGTGGCCTGACAGGCACATCGATGGACACGTTGAAGCACCCGACCCGAACACCATCGTGAGGCGACGACCTCGGAAAGGACCATGACCCCGGCAAGGATGTTGCAGGCGCTTGACAAACATTCGCAATTAAAGGGCCGATTGACAGGAATTGAACCTCAGGATCAAGCCACGCAAGCGGTTGAAGCGGGACAAGCCCGACGCTCTGACCGTGCCAGAAGCCCCGAATATGGTCTGGTCGATGGATTTCATGGCCGACCGGCTGGAGGATGGAAGGCAATTCCGGCTGTTGAATGTCCTGGACGACTTCAACCGCGAAGGGCTAGGCATTGAGGTGGATTTTTCGCTACCTGCCGAACGCGTCATCCGCAGCCTGAACCAGATCATCGAGTGGCGCGGCAAACCGTTCGCAATTCGTGTGGATAATGGGCCTGAATACGTCAGCGGCAAACTGATGGAATGGGCTGAGAAACAGGGCATTGCCTTGAGCCACATTCAGCCCGGCAAGCCGCAGCAGAATGCCTATGTCGAGCGGTACAATCGCACCGTCCGACATGAATGGCTCGACCTATACATCATAGAAAGCATAGAGGAGGCACAGGAATTCGCCACAGGATGGCTTTGGACCTATAACAACGAACGGCCAAACATGGGCATCGGCGGCATCACACCCGCACAGAAACTGAAAATGGCTGCGTGAATTCTACGATGGAACCCCGTTAAAAACGGGGGGATTACCCGCCGGTACAATCCTCAACGAAGGCTCCCGCAAGACACTTTCCTGACGCAGAGGTGTCAAACCATTTCCCTTTCCGAATAAACGGTCGATAAAAGCATTTCTGTTGCTAGCGGATAGCTTCGCGGCATCCAGTTTTGTAAAGTCTAGCTGAATTTTTTCATCGTAGGCTAGCTGATGTCCCCATCCCATTGTGATCTTGACCGAGCGAGCATGGCGAAGGGTCGGATTTTTTGTCTGTCCGGTTGATACGAGAAGGTAATCGGCTGGGCTGTTGACCAGCGGAGATAATAGAAAGCCTGCCTTCGCCATTTCGGGGATGAGCCGATAGGACATTGTTGTGCCGTCGTCATACGTTACACTAAGCCGCGTCAGTGGCGGACGGTATAGAATGTCAAGTATCTTGCCGAGTAGTAGGGGCTTGATTTGCACGGCCATCATAAGAGGCGCGTCAAATTCTGGTACCTCTATCTGTTGGCCGACAACGCCCTCGATGGAAACGGCCTCGGATTCGATTTTACCGATGGGAATAATGCGCTTGGCAAGGACGATTCCCTCTGGCTGCTCCTCTACTGGCTCGTACTGGGTGAAGAACAGAGGCCACAACGAGCCCTCCGCGGAGGCCGGATGACGGTGGTCAATCGAGCCCGGCGCAATGACGAGGTAGTCTGGTGCCTTATTACTTTCGAAATAAGCTCTATTCCGCTCGATCAACGTAGCATTGTATGTCGTGTACTCCTGTATTGTGGGGCGTGGACGATAGTTCGCGCCTGCAGCAATTATAAGAGATTGAGCTGACGGTATTATATCCATTGTCCCGTGATATTTCCGCAGCCAGGAGCTAGCGCCGAGTTGGGCCTTGGCGGTGGCCTGAGAGCTCTGGAGGTTAGTGAGCCATTGCTGGGGCTCGACAAGAAAGGTCTTCAGTAGTGAAAATTGTGCTCTCGCGCCTAGGACTAGCTCCGGAACATTGCTGAACATTGGTTGCTTTGTCGCACGTGAAAACTCAATCTGAGGCGGAAATATACTTGCCGCAGCCATCAAAAGGGAAACGGTGAGCAGCTTTTTGTCGACTCTGGTTGCAGCGAATGTAAGTAAGGCGATCGTTAGTAAGTTCCACGCGATTATGGAGTGGAGGTCGTGCCGAACGAAGCCAGCCTTGAATCCTATGAATAAGAAGGCGAAAAATATAAATATTACCAATAACTTGTCTATCTCGTTGTGTGGAGAGCTGCTTTTATACAGTGCGTGAAATAGCAGCGCAAATAAAAGGATAGTTGCGCCCAGATATGCCAGCAAGTCCAGAATAGGCCCTGGAATACTCATTGCACTAGAGTAGCCGTTAGAAACTTCAAGGCTGGAAAGGATAAAGGGAATTATCTGTGACTTATCTTGGCCAGAGCCGATGAAGGAGGCACAGAGTGCAAATCCCAGTGTAGCTAAATGGAGGGGGAACCGTTTTCGCCTCAGATCGCTCAGGTCAGTGGCAAGCAAGCAAAGGATCGAGAGGGGAAGTAAGGAGAATTTGGCAAGGGAGACGATGCCCGCCAGCGTAGCGCCGACAATCGATATGGATCTGTCAATGCGCGCTGTTCCCGATATACCGATCGCGGCAGCTAAAAAAGGCACGGAAAGCAGGATACCGTCCTCAATAGGCAGGCAAATACTGCCCATCAGCGCTATGATGGAAAATCGGGCGACTAGGGGGACGTTCTGTTTCAGAAGAAGATGCGTAAAGGAGATTGCGATATAGATCGGTATCATCAGGGAATATATCGCAAGTTGAAATGGAGTTCCGTCTTGAAAAGCGCGATTATACACTCCTGATAAAGGGCCGCCTGTGAAGACGATGTCAGTTCCAAACCTAAATCCGTTTTCGGCCGCATAAGCCAGGGCAGCTCGCCAAGATCCGTCGAGACTCGCGTCAATGACCCTGAATTGAAGTGGTTTAAATCGTAGATAAAATATTATGAATATTAGCGTTGCTGTCAATATTGCGCTTATTGCGTCGGAAACTCTACCTATTTTATCGCGCAATATTTCTTCCCCCAAAAGTGAAATGTTTATGAAGAAGGTAACTCGTAGCTATAGGGCTCAGAACGCCAACCACATGCGCTATCGTTTCCGTATGGAACTTAAAGTTGAGGAACGGAAATACGCCGTGTGCCAAAATCAAGCTCACCGCCCAGACTTGAGCCAGAGCAACGATGTTAACGATCCCAAAGCGAAAATATTCGGAGCCAACGTGCCTTTGAGATACTTCGAAGACATAGAGCTTCATCAGTACAAAGGCGGTCGTCATGCCGGCGAGATAGGCGAATATGATTGAAACAGAATAGTTTGCCACTTGCGACAATGCCATTCTGGACGAGATATTGATTGCGGCCGCGATGCTGCCAGAAAGGGCAAAACGGACGAAAGAATGTGACAGCAGTTGGGTCAGTTTACCGGTCATTAGATGACTGCTTCCGCGATCTCGCGTCCAAGCCGAACACTTTCGGCGATGCCCCGATCTTCGGGATAATAGTAACACGTGTCGGCTATCTGAAGCCCAACGATCGGCGTCTGTATAGGTGGAAGCTTATCCAAGAAATTCGGCTCGCACACCGGCTGCGCATATTTGAGCCGTCCGACCTTGGCATCTATCAGATCGGCCGGTGTGATGTTCGGATTGACCTTACGAATGTACCCAAAAGACTCGTCGATGAATTGCTGATCGCTCCATTTCCACTTCGGATGCGTCACCGGCATGTAGTAGGGTACGTAGACGATCGTGTCGCCGATCGGGCGCAGGTTGGAGAATTCGATCAACCCCGGGATCTCGATGTTCTCGTCGACAATGTTGACCCAGAAATTCTGGCTTACCGACTTATTGAGCTTGAACAGTAGGCAGACAACGCCGATGTTGCGAATCGCGTCATATTTCGCCTTCGTGTCCGCCGGCAGGTCGGGAACGAGTGTCGAGATCAGTGGCGTCGGGACGGTGGAAATGACGGCATCGGCGGGGAAGAAGTGGCCACCGGCCGCAACGCCGGTGACCTTACCGTTCTCCGTCTCGACCTTTTCGGCCGGCATCGACAGGCGCAGCCGGCCGCCCTTAGCCATATAGGCCGTTACCAGCGCATCGACGAGCGTCTGGCTGCCACCTTCGATATAGCCCAGCTCTTCCTGGAAGATGGAACGGCGCGAATTGCCGATACGTCGGACTCGGGTGGCGATCCACGAGGCGGAGATGTCGTCGGCGAGCTCATAGAACTTCAGGTCCATCAACCGCTTCCAGAGCGTGTTGTAGACATCATTGCCGGAACCGTCCTCCAGCCATTGCCGCGCCGTCTTATGCTCGATCGAAGCGAAGTTGCTGGTCTTCGTTGTCAGGAACATCTGCAGGCCGGTCCGGATCTTGGCAATTAGGCTCAGATGCGGGAAGCGCAGGAGGGAGATCGGGTCGCCCCACGGGTGGACGCGCCCTTTCATGAAATACCCCATGGATGTCGGGTGCCAGCGCATCTTATCGCCGATGCCGAGCTCACGCATCAGCGCGAAGGTGGGCTCATCTGACTTGCAGACGAAGTGATAGAAGCGCTCCATTGAGAGGCCGCCGAAATCAAAATGGGCAGCCATGCCGCCCGCAACTGAATCCGCCTCGATCAAATCGACCTCATGCCCGAGCTGTACGGCCCGGTGCGCGGCTGCCAAGCCCATGGCGCCGGCGCCTATGACCACGATACGGCTCATCTTCTTCTCCTAAAAGTCCAGTACGATGTTGCTGTAACGCGGATCTAGATAGGTTTCAGCGATCGCATTGCGCAGCGGAGTGGCAGGCACGCCGAAAATCGTAGGCCAGTCGATCACCGCAAAGGTTTCGGGAATGACCAGCGCTTCGAGCTGGCTGGTAGTGAAGGGCGGCTTGCTGTTGAACTTGCCATAGACGCACAGCAGCCACCAGAAGACGTGATAGGGGATGTGGACGATGCGTGCCTTTGGCTTCACGGTCGTGTGGACCAGGCGGATCAGATCGCCGTAATGGATCTGCTCCAGGCCGGAAATATCGTGGGTGCCCGTCGGCCGGTTTGTGAGCGACGAGATGACAATGTTCGCAAAATCGCCGACATAGAGCGGCTGGCGGATGAAATTGCCGTCGCCGGGGATGGGGAAGACCGGCACGCGATCCATGAAACGGCGAAGCCAGCCAAGATGCTTGCGGTCGAACCAGCCGAACATCAGCGTCGGCCGCAAAACGACATGTGGAATCTCGGTTACGGTATCGATGAAGCGTTCCTGGGTGGTCTTGGAACGGGTGTAAAAATCGTCGGCCCTCGAATTGACCACGGAAGAAGAGATGTGGACGAAATAGGGTGTGGCATGCCGGCGCATCGCCGCCACGATCTTCTCGGTTGCCACGACGTTATTGTCGACGAATTCCTGCTCGTCCAAACCGCCGATCTGCGCCTGATTCAACAGCACGGCGTCCGCGCCCGCGAAGGCATCCATCCAAGCGCCGCCTGTAGCGAGATCTGCCTCGATCACCTCGATCTCTGGGTGAAGCTTGCGCAACAGCGCCGTGTTGCTCGCATGCTTGTCGATACCGACGATCTTCAGGCCCGGCGTCCCCTTCAGCCGGGCAATGACGTTTTGGCCGACCAGCCCTGCCGCCCCGGTGATGACGATCTTCTGCATCAAATGTCCATCCGGTTGAAGATGGCGCTCGGCAGGCTGCGAATAATCAGCATAGCGTAGCGCCAAAACCATGGGGCATAGACGACCGGCCCACCGCGATCGGCTGCCGCTCGAACAACGGCTGCGACCTGAGGAGCCGTTGCCCACAGAAGGCCCTTACGATCAAAGCCTTCCGTCATCGGCGTGATCGTCGGACCTGGCTTGATAATCACGGCACGAGGACCCTTGTTTGCAAATCGATGAGCTATACCCTCAACGAGAGCGGCCAAGCCCGCTTTCGCCGCGCCGTAAACGAAATTCGCCCGGCGGCCGCGATCTCCAGCCACTGATCCGATTACGACCAGCGAACCGCGTCCTTGGCGCTCCAACTGGGCAGCCGCGGCAAGACACCAGGCCGCCGCGGAGTTGAAATTGATCTGCAGAATGTCGTCCGCAACCAATTGATCGCGCTCGGCGTCGGCCTGATCGCCGAGGATGCCGTACGCGATGAGGATATGATCGACGCCCCCCAACTGCGCGACGAAATTGCCGAGCGCAGCCTCCACCCCTTCCACGAGAGCAAGTTCGTGAACCGCGATCTCCGCTCTGCTTGCACCGCGGATCCTAAGGTCGGAGGCAATGGACGACAGCTTCCCGGCATGCCGTCCGACAAGCAACAGATCAGCGCCTTCTGCCGCGTAGAGGCGCGCGGTTGCCTCAGCAATCGCGGACGTCGCGCCTAGCACAATCACTCGCAATGCGCCGCACTCCTGTTCATTGAGCGATCCTTTTCCAAAAATGCGATTGGAAATTGGGGTCCACGTATTTGGCGAAGTCCTGCCACTGTGGATAGCCCGAGCGAAACATGTCTACCGTCATTCTGCCGTCCTTGGCAGGGTAGAGCCGGCCGCCGGCCTCGCGCACAATCGCGTCCAGCCGGTCCATCAACTGCAGCGTCGATGCCCCGCGATTTGGAAAATCAAGCGCCAAGGTCGTCCCAGGGCGTGGAAAGGACAACATGCCGGGCGATGGCTTGCTACCAAACGTCTTGAGAACGGCTAGAAACGATCCTTCTCCCGCGAATGATATTGTCTCCAGCATCGCCTTGGTGGCATCCCTCTCGTTTTCCGGGGGAACGGCGGATTGATACTGATACATGCCGCGCTGGCCATACATCCGGTACCAGTGGCCGATCGCATCGAGGGGATAGAAGAAGGGATGGATGGGGACGGTTCCGCGACCGGCCCTACGCTTTCCATTCCAGAAGTACAAGCGATTGAAGGCGCCGATAGAGAGCTTATTAAGTGCTAAACTAGGGAAATTCAGCGGTAGGTTCAGTTTGGGATCGGCTTTGGATGGTAGCCGTGCGCCCTTTGATGCGTGGTTTCCTCGCGTAAATATGCCGCGCCCTAGATCTTTACCTTTCGCCAGGCAGTCAATCCAGGAAACGGTGTAGTCGAACACATCCTCGCTCTCGCAGGCGATCTGAAAGAACTCGTCGAGATTGGCGAACGGAACGTTTTCAACATCCATGATGGCACTCGCGATGCGCATCACCTCGATTTCAGCCCAGGTGATGACGCCGGTCAGTCCCAGGCCGCCGATCGTTGCTGAAAACAATCCGGTATTATCCTCAGGCGTCAACTCTACGTGAGTTCCGTCGGAGCGTAGCAGACCAAAGCGTCTCACCCAGCGCCCTAGTGTGCCCACTGAGTGATGGTTCTTTCCGTGAACGTCGTTGGCGATTGCCCCACCCAACGTAACAAAGCGTGTTCCTGGCGTAACCGGCAAGAAGAAGCCGCGCCTTATCAGCATCTGTAACAGCACATCAAAAGAGATACCGGCTTCGGCACGCAGGAGCAGCCTATCCTGGTCAAAGGAGATCGCACGGTCAACGGAAGTCATTTCCAACAAGACACCGTCAGGATTGAGGCAAGTGTCGCCGTACGATCGTCTCAGGCCAGTCGCTAGAATTGAAAGATCTTCTTTTTTTGCCGCAGCCAAAGCCTCTGGAAGGTCCTCCTGCCACACAGGCCTAGCCACGTTATGAGGTGCCCTAATCACACCTCCCCAGGACCTGATCTCGTCCGACGTCGAAAATCGGATCATAGGGCAGCCAGAAAGAGGATGAAAACGATGCCGCCCAGCGCCAGGCTAGTCCGATCCCGCAAGGCGAAGCTCACCGGATCATCATTCATGTTGCCACGATGGGCGAGTAACCAGATTCGCCCGAGCCAAATCGACAGGATGAACGGCATTCCGGCCAGCAATTGCGGATGGCTATAGACGCTCGCCGGCAACATCTCCTCTATGATGAAAAGCACGAGAACGACAAGTGAAGCGATGGCTGAGGCAATGCCCAACGTGAGCGTCAAAGGTGCGTCTTCAACGCGATAGCCACGAATGGTGAGACTGTGCGTTTCCCCTGTCACCTCTGCGCGAATAATCTCTGTATGCCGTTTTGTCACTGCCAAGGAGAAAAAGAAGAAGACGGAAAATGTCAAAAGCCACGCGGGGCTGGGTTGGCTGAAAAGAACAACGCCCATTATAATGCGTATCGTAAAGAGCACACCAATAATCAGAGTGTCCAGCAGAGGCACACGTTTCAGGCCGAGCGAATAGGATCCCGTGACAACGAGGTAGCTAGCGAGCGCGCCTGCGAAGGCCGGCGCAAGCGCAATCGCCGCGGCAAACGCAACGAAAAGTAATGCGCCTGCAAGCGCAAAGCCGATCGGGATCGCCATGCGGCCGCTCGCAAGCGCACGGTTACGCTTCGACCAATGAAGACGATCCGCGTTCAGATCGGCGAGGTCGTTCAGGAGATAGGTCGCCGATGTGACCATCAGCAGGCAGATGAAGGCAAGGAGGGTTCTGATAATGAGCGAAACATCGTCCCAAGCGTGGCCAAAGATCAAAGGCAGAAATACCAATACGTTCTTAGACCAGTGGTGTACACGAAGCGCCTTCAGCAGATCCTTGGTGGAAAGTTGCTTGTTCTTGAATTCGGCCTCTATCGGCTTGTCCAGATTCCGTGCTGCCGCACCGACTGATGGGGAGACTCCAGCGAGCACAATTCCGCTTGCCGCCTTCCAGACGGCAAGATCGGCAGCGCTATCGCCTGCGTAAGTAAAACCTTCCGGGAAACGCTGCTTCAGGTAAGTCGCTTTTGCCCTGCCTTTTAGATTCGCTTCAGCCGACCCGATCGCGCTCGCAAAGATGCCCAGTCGTCCCGCCACCATTTCGACTACAGGCTGAGCAGCAGCCGAGCAAAGATGAATCTCGCGTCCGCGGTCAGCCTGTTGGTGAAGCCACTGAACCAAATCTTCGCGGATTGGGAGCGTCGTGTGTGTTAGATCGATCTCGCGCGCTAGGTGCTCTTTCATCGCGGCTCTCCCTTTAGGGAGACTAAAGAACGCCCGCAAGACACTAATTGGGTGCGTGAATAGCCCCATAGCAATTTGCTCAAAGAGAGTGTCTGTCACGATCAACGTATCATCGAGATCGACAACAATCGGTAACTCGCGGGTATTGACGCTAGCGTTAGCAACCGTTCCTACGATCCCAGGGATTTTTTCCATTATCGCCACAGTTCTCGCAATCTCGTCCCAACGAGTGGCAGCATTAAGTGGGAGCTCTCTCCCACACAAGGGTAAAAAATTCAAGCGCAGGCCACTAGAGAAAGCCCAATTCGTGGAAGGATAGTTTTCGTTAGCGAAATTTCCTTAGAGCGCGAATGGCCATACCCTTGGTCGGTTGTAAGCGGTTATGGAATAACCTCTTGCGTGCTTGGGATGGGGCAGGCAGCTATCATACTGTAGCAGCCAGCCTCACACCGACGAATTGGACCTGAAATCCCCAAAAGATTTTCCCACTGATACGCCGATAACGTGAAAATGGTTGCAAAGGCGAATGTCGAGGATTGCCGGATGATCTTCTGGTTGCAACCCAGGCAATCAAAGCGGCGTCGATTGCTTGGATCGCGAAAATAGCAGGGATGTCTATCTTATGCGTTCCAGACGCGAAAACAAAATCGGCTAGAAAATCGGGACGACAGTCGCTATTCGGTGCTCGTTGTGCTGGTGGAATAGCAGTTGAACGTAATCGGTTCCGCTGCGATAGGCCCATTGATGGCTTAGGGAGCAGACGAGAAACCTGCAACGCCAAGATAAATAGACGTAGAAACAATAATCGCAGCAACGACATAGGCAAAAATGCTGCGTTCACCCATGCTGATTTGATTTATCCAAAATCCCCTCTAATAATATCCAAACCGGCAGTTATCACGACCGGTGCGCACCAGTCGCGCGCTTCGCCCTCGCGACATCTGGAGTTTTGCGCTCTGGCCCTCCTGCGTGGCATGAGTCCGCCATGCAAACGTTTAAACTCATTAGCACTTGGGAGATCGGCGACCACGTGAATTACAAGGGAGGCCGGGGCGGCTATAGCCAAGCTGCATAATGCCAATCATCGCACCGCCCAACCTTCGCTACGCAATGGGTTTCCTTTTTGTCCCGGCGAGAACAGTGTCTCAGCGACGATGAGCACTGCCCGATCGTGATGTCTGTTTAAATAAGTCTTAGAGCAGCTTGTCGAGTGCATCGTAACGGTGCCTAGGTGACGATCCTGTCGAACCGTCGCCGGAACGCAGGGGCAACTGTGGTAAAGGATTCTGCGTGTAGGTCTTCAGCGCCTTGTGCCGTTGAGCAAAAATACTAGGTCAAACGATCTCGCTCGTTTGAACTGACAAACGTCCAACGGGTGCGCAAAGTTGGATAGAAACGCAACGCCGCATCGGAAATTCATCGTACGGGACCAGACCCCTCCAGCGATTATGCGCTTCGGCCGAAAGAAAGTAGGTGTCCGGATCTTCCTGAAGATTCGCCAGCATGTCACGCAGGGAATGCTCAGGGAAGCCAAGGCATTCTACCATCTTCTTTAAGCGAATGAAGTGTTCCTCCGCGCCGTTGCCAAGTAAGACGTGGTCAACGGCGTGGATTGTTGGCGAGTCCTTTGTACGGGTGTGTTTGGTGATACCAGCGAAAACTGGCGCCACCGCTTCGAGCGGCAGGTGCTCCAGCACCGAAATAGAATAGATGCAGTCAAATTCGGCATTGGCGAGTTCCGACAGAGCATCGGGGAATAAGCCTCTGAGAAAGGTGATGTTCGGGAACTGATTCTTAATTCGCTCGAATTCGGCGGGACCCCGATCTCGCCCATCGTATGGATCTACAATGACGACTTCATAACCCAGGCGAACGAGCAGATCAGCGACCCAAGGGTCTCCAGCTCCGATTTCCAACAGCCTTGCGCCTCTCGGAATAGCGCCGATGATAGCCTTCAAGATCCAAGGGCGTTGCGCGTCTTTAAGATCCTGATTGATAGCGGCGAGCGCTGGTAAGTTATCGACGCCATCAGAGTAATCGCGCACGGTTGCGTAGCTTAGCTCATTTGGAACGCGATAGTTGTTGTAGTGCCTTGCGACGCGCTTCAAAGCCACATCGTTTCCCAGATCGTCAAGTCGCGGGTCTTGATTGACCTGTTGGTAGAAGTTTATCAGTGACGTTGCACTTTTCTTCCAGGATAGCGTTCGATGATAGAAATCTCGAGCCCCTTGAGCTAGTCGAGCTGACAGATCTTTGTCGGAAACAACACGCATAATTTTCTCCGCTAGTTCGATCGCGTCACCTCGCCGGGTCAGTATGGCATCTTTGCCATCTTCGACACGAAGGCCAATATTTGTTGCCGGCAGTATAACCGGTCGTCCCATTGCGAAGAATTCGGGCAATTTAGAGGGGAATCGATATGCATTGAAGTCGTTAACTCTGCCGGGCTGGACGAGCACATCTGCAAGAGCGAGATACGCAGGCACGCTTTCCCGAGGTTGAAACGGCAATGTTATAACGGGGCAGCTATCTTTCAATCCCTCTGGTAGGACGGGAATGGTGTCTTCTCCGAGTCGCACCAAGACTATGGGTATCTGTTTTCGTGCCAAAGCGGCGACGGCCAGATAAAGAGATCGGACTTCCGATACATTCGCCGGATGAACGTTGCCGTTGTAGACTAGTATGGTCTTTTTCGCGTCTATTCCCAGTTTGTTGCGAAGTGAGCTATCTGTGGCTTTCGGGCTGAAAAGTTCCTCCTCTGCAGCGGGCCATACTTCCAGTCCGAGAAGATGTCCGGGCTTGAACTCAAGTAGTCGGTCAATCAAGGCGGTGACGCCCGCCGATTCCCGGAGGAAAGCCAGCATGTCGTCTGGGCGTGCAAGGTAGCCTGGTATCGGTAGAGTTGAATCTATTGCGGAGCCTGCGAGCAAATCCGACACGCTCAACCCAAGATGCGCAGCCGTGATCTCGTATTCATTGTCTTCGAGATGGACGACATAGCGGCAGCCGTTAAGTTTGGCTAGTTTTCGTGTGGCTTCGGCGACATGCTGTCTTGGAGTCCAAGCATGAATGAGATCGGCTCCCATTCCGTCTGCAAATCGGAACTCAACCGCATCGCTGTAAGACGTAGTCGCGTATTGGTGACCGTCAGGCACAGCATTGTCAAGTCCATCGGGCACCGCGACAGCTACGTCGGCTCCCAATTCGCTGATTCCGTGGGCCAGATTTGAGACGTGGATCCCGCTATTGCTCGTTAGGTGATTGTGACTGACAAAGAGAATGTTCATTCGTATCAAGCCGCCGCGTTAGATTCAGGCTCCCAACGACTGTAAGGGTCACCAGCGCGAATTTCTGAGCCCCAACAATCGAGTAGCAACGCTCTATCTATATTATCATACGCTGAGCCCCTGGTTGCGCTTTCATGGTGAATAAGTCTAGTCCGAGGTGTATAGATATTTCTTCGCCCTATTGCTCTCAATCGCAGGCACATATCTACATCCTGGTAGTGTGTTTGATAGAGTTCACAAAGACCCTCTACAGCGTCGTAATCCGACTTTCTAAGCATAACACATGCAAACGTTACGGCGGATACTTCCCTAGTACAGGAGAGAGACCCAAAATATCCATCGGAATCCTCAGGTAGACCGCGCAACACGTGATCTGCGGTCCCACGAATACCAAGCGCAACTCCCGCATGCTGAACGCTTCGATCGGGATAGAGCAGTAAAGGTCCAATAGCGCCCACATTTTCATCGTCCAGGAAGAACAGCATCTGCTCCAGCCAATCGCCGTCCAAGATCTCGGTGTCATTGTTCAAGAGTACTAGGACGTCTCCAGTTGACGCTGCCACTCCCAGATTGTTTGCTCGAGAGAAGTTGAACGGTTCGAGATAAGGGACGCGAATGAGCGGATAGCGATCAAGTACAGCAAGTGCATCAACGTCGGAGCTTCCGTTGTCGACGACGACAACCTCAAAGTTGGGATAGCTCGATCGTTCAAAAATGGTTGCGAGGCAACGTGAAATAAGCTCCGGTGCATCCTTGGTCAAAATTATTATCGAGATGCGTGGAAACCGTTCCCGGACATTTGGTACCAGGATGGCGCGATGCGCTAGAATAGGATGAGCCTTTGCAGAGGCGCTGATGCCAGCGCGCACGAGATGTGCATTTATCGCAGCCACCTGCTTGCGACCAATATCCGGCTTCGAGTCTGGGCGGTCAGCAATGCTCCCAGGTATCCGTCGCCAATGGTACAGCACTTCCGGTACGTGATGTATTGCAGATGTATGTTCTGACAATCGAAGCATCATCTCATAGTCTTGTACGCCATCATACCTTGAGTCGCAGCCGCCTATTTGCTCTATGAGCGCACGTCGAACGGACAAGAGGTGGCCAACATACATTACCTCACGAAGCATGCTAGGCGACCAGTCAGGTTTCAAAAACGGTTCCTCAGGTATCCCTCGTTCACTCAGCTTGTCTTCGTCGCTATAAATTACGTCAATACTCGGGTCGGCATTTAGGGCAGCAACGTAGGCTTCGAGAGAGTGTGGGAGTAGTTCGTCGTCATTGTCTAGGAAGGCGACAAATTCTCCCGTTGCAAGCGCAATAGCTTCATTAGTAGCTTTCGAGATGCCTCCGTTTTCTTGTAGCCGCTTTACGCGCAGCCGTGGTTCCTTACCCTCCAAGTCACGGACAGCGCGAATTGTGTCTGCAGCGGTCGATCCATCGTCACATATGCAAAGCTCCCAATTTGGATAGGTCTGAGCTTGAACGGAACTGACAGCTCGTAAGAGCCACTCGGCTGTTACGTTATACACTGGGACTATGATGGATACCAGCGGTTGATACGTGAAATGAGTTGCAGCCCCTGGCGCTCTAGGTTGCGCGAATTTCCGAAGGGGCGCAGCAGTTGAGTTTTGAAGGACAAAATGTTGAAAGGCCCGCTCGGCGGGTATCCCGGGATTCAGGTACCTGTATGCGTCAGGAGAAAAGCCCCTAGATGGTAATCTACCCCCTGCGGCCCCAATTCTCAAATAGTGGGAGAGCGGATTTTTCTTGGCGGCGACTACATCGGGATACCTATTGAGATACCAGTTGCCGTCGAAATGTGGATTCGGGAATCGGCCCTCACTCGCGCCGCTAAGGATATAGTGCAGCAGAGGATTGACCCCCGTCGATGCGACGTCGGGATTGCTGCTCACATAGTAATTCGTATCAAATAGTGGGTTTGGACGCCGTCCTTCTTTAGCTCCATGGCAAACGAAATGCAGAAGCGCCCCTCTTGGGGAGCCTGCTACGTCCGGATAAGTTACCAAATACCACTCGGGATCAAAGAGCCCGCTTTTCGAGATCGAATACATTATGCGGCGCGTGTGAGCAGCCCTCAAGAGGCGCCGGGGCAAAGCAGTTAGCTTCCCAACCGCCCTGGTTACCACTTCCATGGGCATTATAAGTTCTTCCTCACAATGGGGCGCATCCACTCTTTAAGTTTGCCCTTGATGTTAAAAACGCAATCATGCCTGCTACTTATCCGACGGAGGACCACATCGCGGAAAGGGATGAGCCCGTGACCTGTGTTTGGGAAGAGCCGCTTCGCCAAACTGTGCCGGCGCTGTCTAACCACTGCGTAACTTCATGCCACTGCGTCTAGATCCACTCTAATTTGAGGCGTCTTCGCTCGGGAAATCCCCTTTATCGTAAATCATACGCTGAGAAAACTGTGTGCGTGACGAAAATTCCCTGGGGTTGTTGATTTCCACTGGTTGCTGCGGTGACCCTCTCATAGAAGTGGCTCGGTTTGTCTGAACAGTTTCGGGCGTTTTGCTAATTGGATTTCCGCCTCGATTATGCTGCCACCCTCATTGGCGCCAGCGCGTTGAAGTAGGCCTGATCCGGGGTCTGCCGGTCAAGGGATGAATGTGGGCGTCGGCTATTGTAAAAGCTCAGATATCGGCCGATGGCAGCGCGGGCCTCGAAAACGGTCTTGTAGGCGTGGAGTTAGACCTCCTCATATTTGATCGACGGCCAGAGCCGTTCCACGAAGACATTGTCTCGCCACGCGCCCTTGCCGTCCATCGAGATCGCGATCTCCGCTTTCTTCAGCACCGCCGTAAAGTCCACGGAGGTGAACTGCGATCCCTGGTCCGTATTGAAGATGTCGGGCTTGCCATAACGAGCCAGCGCTTCCTCAACCGCTTCGATGCAGAATGCCGCTTCCATTGTGATCGACTGCCGCCACGACAAAACCTTTCGGCTGAACCAGTCCACGACAGCGCAGAGATAGACAAAGCCGCGCGCCATGGGGATGCAGGTCAGGTCCATCGCCCAGACCTGGTTAGGCCAGGTGACCGCCAGCTTTCTCAGGAGGTAGGGATAGATTTTGTGCCCGGGTGCCGGTTTCGAGGTGTTCGGGCGACGGGATATCGCTTCGATGCCCATCTTCCTCATCAGTGTGGAGAAGTGCAGCCGCCCAGTTTCCAGCCCTTCTCCCCTCAAAAGCCCTTGCAGCATTCGGCTTCCGGCAAATGGAAAGTCAGATGCAGTTCGTCGATCCGGCGCATCAGGGCCAGATCGCCGTCGGGTACTAGACGTGGAGAATAGTAGGTGCTGCTACGGTTGAAGCCGAGAAGCTTCGCCTGGCGTGCGAGCGACAGTTTGTGCTCGCGGTCGACCATTTTTTTCCGCCCAGCAATCCCGCCTTGCCGAGCGCACCGGATAAAAAATCGTTCTCCAGTGTCAGTTCACCGATCTTGGCGTGCAGCGTTTTGACATCGACGGCTGGACCCGCCGGTTCCGCCTTCGCTTCATCGGCTGTGGCTGTCGTTGAATGTGATCGAACTGTCGCTGTGCAGCAAAATCCCACGATTCGGGACTGAATAGCCCCGAGATTTGTAGACRSCTTCTTTCCTAAATTTGAGGCAAGAAGAKCATCATGAGCAAATCGAATTTCAGCGAAGAGTTTAAGCGYGACGCGGTGCGTCAGATCACGGAACGRGGCTATCCCGTTGGCGAAGTTGCGCAGCGGCTGGGTGTGAGCCAGCATTTCTCTACGACTGGATAAGAAGTTCTCCCCGGCGTCTGGCACCCAAGGCGACGATCAGTCCGAAGAGATCAGGCGGCTCAAGAAGGAGCTGGCTCGAATGACCGAGGAGCGCGACATCCTAAAAAACGATCACGGGCTTTGGTCCGCCTGTGCGCGGTAGAAACGGGTGTAGTAGGTTGATGGTCGGAGGGGAGTTGCCGACTGCTTATTGGAGGAATTCACCCCGTTAAAAAACGTGGCACATGGGCCGTTACGTACTTGAGAGTGGTGACGCCATTTCGGTGGTGATCCCGGTTAGGAAAATGACGAACTTGCGCGGCCCAGCCCTCCCTTATCCAAAGGAGGAGAGCCATGCCCAAGACAATACGATCTGACGCTCAGAACCTCAGGCGTATGAACCCCGGTGCCGCTGCCATCGATATCGGCTCGACGATGCATGTGGCTGCCGTGAACCCCGACAGCGATGTCATGCCGATCCGCACCTTCGGTACTTTTACCCACCATCTGCACAATCTCGCCGACTGGTTTAAGTCCTGCGGGGTCACTAGCGTCGCTATGGAGTCGACCGGCGTCTATTGGATTCCGGCATTCGAGGTCCTGGAGCAGCACCGCTTCGAGGTCATCTTGGTCAATGCTCGCTATGCGAAGAATGTCCCAGGCCGCAAGACCGACGTCAGCGATGCAGCATGGCTCCGTCAACTGCACTCCTACGGCCTGCTTAGAGGAAGCTTTCGCCCGAATGCACGGATTGCCACATTGCGTGCTTATCTGCGGCAACGAGAACGATTGGTCGAATATGCTGCCGCCCATATAAAGCACATTCAGAAGGCGTTGATGGAGATGAACCTGCAGCTTCATCATGTCGTGTCCGACATCACCGGCGTGACGGGCATGAGAATTATCCGGGCGATCATTTCCGGAAAGCGTGATCCAGATGCCCTGGCATCCTTGCGCGATAGTCGTTGCCACTCCTCGATCGAGACAATACGGGCATCGCTGATTGGGAATGATCGGGATGAGCACGTTTTTGCGCTCTCCCAGTCGCTGGAACTGTAAGACTTCTATCAGCAGAAGATGCTCGAATGCGATCGTAAGCTTGAGCTGGCAATTGCTTCAATGGCCGCCGAGGTTGATGTGCCGCTTGCCCCTTTGCCAAAAATTCGAACGAAGACGAAGCAGGTGAACGCGCCGTCCTTCGATGTTCGCGCCGCATTGTACGGCCTCGTCGGAATAGATTTGACGCAAATCCACGGCCCCGGCTCATCACTTGCCCTGAAGTTGATAGGCGAGTGCGGCACAGATTTGCGGGCTTGGCCTACCGCTAAGCACTTTACATCATGGCTTTGCCTAGCTCCCGGCAATAAGATATCTGGCGGCAGACTGCTCTCGTCAAGAACGCGTCGATCATCGAGCCGGGCGGAGTCGCTCTGCGGCTGGCAGCCACCACGATTGGCCGGAGCGATACGGCGTTGGGTGCATTTTATCGACGTTTGGCAGGGCGTATCGGAAAGCAGAAAGCCGTGACGGCGACGGCACGCAAGATCGCCGTCCATTTCTATAACGCTCTTCGATTTGGGATGGTGTACCGCGATCCAGGAGCCTTTGCCTACGACGAGCGACATCGTGGCCGGGTCTTGGCAAACCTGCAGCGTCGTGCTCGATCCTTGGGATACCAGCTTGAACTCATGCCCGCCGAACGATGTGTTTCTTAGGAAAGCGGCCGCGTATTTCGCCAAGGATGTAAAATGAAGTACGCGTTCGTTGCCCAGCATCAACAGCGGTTTTCGGTGCGGACAATGTGCCGCCTGTTGCGCATCCATCCCAGCGGCTTCTATGCCTGGCTTCAGAAGCCGTTGAGCAAGCGAGCGTGCGAAGACAAGCGGCAGATCGATCTGCTTGGTGGAAGGCTTGGGAGGAAAGTGGCAGGGTCGTCGACCGCTGATGTCGCGCCGAGCTAAATTAACGCGCAATCACTATTAAGTCCATTTCTAATGTGTTAACCGCGAGACCCACGAAACAAGTGACCTATTGGAGACTGCAACTTAATGACCAAGGCAACCTCGCAAAAGATCACTGCCTTTGAGGACGTCTGGAATTCCATCGCCAATTTTCAGTTGGCGGCACTACTTGGATGGCAGGATGTTGCGCAGAGATACCGCCGCTCGAATGTCGGAGCCTTCTGGTTGACGATCAATATGGGGGTGCTGATTGGCGCTCTGGGACTGGTCTTTGGAACGATCTTCAATACGCCGATGTCGGAGTTTCTTCCGTTCATATGCGTTGGCCTAATCGTTTGGGGTTATTATTCGCAGCTGGTTAACGAGGGTTGCGCCAGCTTCATCGCCAACAGTGAGACAATGTTGCAGTTGCCCATCCCGTTCTTCACGTACGTCCTTAGAACGTGGTGGAGAAATACAATTATATTGGCTCACAATCTGGTTATATTTCCGATAGTTCTACTGATCTTCGGAAGGTTTGTTACGTTTTACGCTCTTCTTGCGATACCTGGTTTTTTCTTTGTGTCGTTGAACCTTCTTTGGATGATGATAATATTGGCCGTCCTTTGTACCCGGTATCGGGATCTAACCCAAATCATACAAAACATTATGCAGGTAGGAATGTATGTCACGCCCATCATGTGGCAGCCTGATCGTCTCCCAGGTGGGGCTAGGTCCAGGCTGATGCTGGATTTCAATCCCTTTTACCACCTAGTCAGTGTCATCAGGGATCCATTGCTCGGTGGCACCGGGTCGCTGCTCAACTGGTTCGCGGTCATCGCGATGGCAATCATCGGATGGCTGATCGCGCTTGTGTTTCTGAACAGATATCGCTCACGAATTACATACTGGCTATGAATATCCTCTATCGACCCCGGCGGGCGCAGGCAAATATGACCTCAATGGACCTCGAAACTGTCACCGTAGATTTTCCCATCTACAATGCGAAAAGCAGATCACTAAAGAACCAGGTATTTAGCCTTGCAACAGGCGGCACAATCGGTTCCAATTCCGAGGGCCACGTCATCATTCGCGGGCTTGAGAATGTGAGCCTGAGCCTTAAGGAAGGTGAACGACTTGGGCTCGTCGGTCACAATGGCTCTGGCAAGACAACGCTTCTACGTGTCATGAGCGGTGTCTATTACCCCTCCGGAGGTCGCATTTTGATAAATGGCAAATGCACCTCGCTAATTAACATTTCATTGGGAATTGATCCTGAGGCAACGGGACGAGAAAACATCGCCATCCGTGGTGCTCTTTTGGGGTTCAAGAAGCGTGATCTTGCGAAACATCAAAAAGAGATCGAGGATTTCTCCGAACTCGGAAATTTCCTTGATATGCCGGTGCGCACCTATTCTACGGGGATGCAGCTTCGTTTGGCGTTTTCCATATCCACTGTCATTCAGCCCGAAATCCTCATCATGGATGAATGGCTGGCAACGGGCGATCAAGGCTTTCAGGAGAAGGCAAATGAACGCTTGCACGATTTGGTAAATAAAACCAAGATTTTGGTTATAGCGAGTCATTCAAAGGAACTGCTCCTCAACAATTGCACACGAGTAGTATGGCTAGAACATGGCAAGGTCCGTATGGACGCAGATGCAGAGACTGTCGCCGACGCGTACTTCCGCCACCATGTGTGAAAGCCGACGAACGCTGATTATGACCGGCGCGGATGAGTTCCGAGAGCCAGTTCGTTAGTGGTCACCATGATCCGCACCGGTTTGACGGAAATATCATGCCGAGGCCCCCAATGCACGCGCAATGGCCACGATCCGGGCCACAGATGCGCCTCCTGACGATATTGCCACCCTGACGGCGATGCTGATCGCGGCCACCGCGCGTGAAGTTCGCAAGGACGAGCGGATCGAACGGCCGGAAAAACTTGTTGCCGCATTTAAGCAGGCGGACTTTGCGCAAGAGCGGTCCCGACGAATTTGATCCTTCGCTTGAGGATTTATGAAACCGCCATCGCGGCCATCCATGCCGAGGAAGAAGCCGATGCTCCTTCAGGCAAACGGGGCTCCTGACCACGCGCAGCCAATCGCGGCTCACTTCCCGGCCATCTTCCCCCTATCGAAGAGACCATGGAGCCGGAAAGCCTGATGTGCGCCTGCGGCGGAAGCCTGCATTGCATTGGCGAGGATGCGTCGGAGAGGCTGGACGTTATCCCGGCGTCGTTCAGGCCCCGGCTCCGGCACGGCTGATCCAGGCGGGATTGCCGAAGGAAGCCACGGTCGACCATGTGCTAAGTCCCCAAATGCGCCGATCATCTTCCGCTCTATCGGCATGCGCAGAACATGAGCCGCCAGGGCATAGATCTCGACCGCTCCACGCTTGCCTATTGGGTCGGCCGGGCAGCTTTCGAACTGCGTCCAATCTTCGATGCACTGATCACCGACCTGAAGCGCTCGACCAATCTCTTCATGGACGAGACCGTGCGCCGGTGCTCGATCCAGCCTCCGCAAAACCAGGACCGGGTATTTCTGGGCGTTGGCGCGTGATGACAGGCCGACGGTTATGCCGGATACAATCGCCTTGTCGCGCCGGACCGTGTCCGCCCGGCATCTGGCTCGCCCATTGCTGGGCACATGCCCGTCGCAAGCTGGTGGAGATCACCCGCAGCGGACCTGCGCCGATTGCCGAGTAAGGTGTAAAGCGGATCGGCGAACTTTACCGGATCGAAGCCGAGTACGCGGACTTGATCAGCAAACCCGCCTGGCTGCGCGACAGCGGCGAGCAAACCCGGTGATTGCCGACATGGGAAGATGGCTCGCCCATCACCGTGCCCGCGTTGCCGCCAAATTACCGGTCGGCGAAGCCCTGAACTACCTCGCCAAATACTGGGACGGCCTGTGCCTCTTCCTGACCGACGGCCGTATCGAGATCGGCAACAACAGCGTCGAAAGTACCATCCGGCCGATTGCGCTGAGTCGAAGTATGCGGTCTTTGAGGGGCATGACCCCGGAGCCGAAAACTGGCCACCATCGCCTCGCTTATCGAAACCTGCAAACTCAAGGCCGTTGATCCGCTGGCCTACCTGACCTGGACGCTCACTGTCATCGTCAATGGCCACAGGAAGAGCCGGATCGACGAACTCCTGCCTTGGAATTATCGCGCCAAGGTGTGATTGGCACACCGGTTACTTCGTACTTTGCTTTGCGATCGGCGTTGAAGCGGGCCGTACGCCGCGCGGCCGGCTCTCCCCCTTTACTTCATCTTTTGAATCGGCCGCGTTGAGGAGGGAGGCGGCGCACCGCTCTCCCCCTTGTCCGGCAATCATCCGGCATCAATCCGGCAACCGTCCGGCACTTCGCGCTTTACGGCTAGCTGGATGATCCGCTGTCGGTCGACCAGGAGTCCGCCTCGTGGCCTACTGCCAGTTTCATGGACATCGAGTTAAGGTGTTCCTCCTGGAACAGGAGAGCATGAAAGCAAAGACAAATATTCAGCCGCGAGTACAGACAAGGATTTGCGGCCGCTGCGGTCCGTGATCTATTCCTGCTGTCAATGTAAAGAGGAGGGATAAATGTCTCAGAATACCAATCCGTGGAACTCGGATAAGCCTTACGACCTCGGCCAGACTTGGGCCTCATCTCAGGCCTATCTACGCGTCATCAACCAGAGAATGACCGGCGACCCCGACAAGCATTGGCTTGAATATGCGATCGAACACTACCTGTGCGTCGGTGACACGAAATCCACAAGCTGTCTGCTACTCGGAGCCAACGAAGGACGTATGGAAATCATGCTCCGCAATTCCGGCTTCGAAGGTCGGATCGTGGCTACCGATATTGCCGACAAGGCCCTTGAGCGCGCGAAAGCCAAAATAGACACACTTGGTCTTATCGGCATCGAATATGTTGTGGCAGACCTCAACACCGACAAATTCGAGCCTGCTTCATTCGACTTCATCATTGCCGAAGGGGTTTTGCATCACATCGAGCGCCTTGATAACTGTATCAAAGGCCTTAAAGCCGCCCTGAAACCAAATGGGCTGCTCATTGGTTCGGAATTCATCGGTGCATTCCGTTTTCAATTCCCGGAAATGCAAGTGACTTGGATCAATGCTGTCCTGGCGATACTGCCTCGCAAATACCGCCCGTTCCTCGAGACCGACAACCCGAAATCGCCGGCTGACGAAGCGTTTCGCAGCCGTGTCTACTACGTCAACCCAAGCGTCGAAGCTATGATTGCGATGGATCCCAGCGAGGCTGTAAGCGGCCATTTGCTGATGAGGTCGCTACGGATGCATTTCAACTTCGAACTAGAGAAAGAAGCCGGCGGCGCCCTAATCATGAATATGGTCGGCCATTTTCCCTTCGATGCCGCCAATGCTGAACCGCAATGCAGGGAATGGCTTCTGGCCATGGCAGATGTTGAAAGAATGCTCTACGAACAGAAGATCGTCCCATCCGATCTAGTCTTCTTCGTGTGCTCGCCGAAGCCTTAGCCAGATCAACTGAGTCTGGAAGGCCGAGGCTTGGGAGCGCGCCCAGGCCCACCCGACGCACCAGGAGCGCGCGGCATTATCAGCCGCGCGCTTTGCGTTATACCGCTCGCCAGGAGTCCGCCTTGTGTCACAATCCGCGAAGGATCGTGCCGAGGGCTTGTCGCCATGGCAGTTGACTACAAGCGAATGACTGTTAGCCAGCTCGCGGAGCTACGGGGCCTCAAGCCAGCCGTGGCCCATGCCACTCCCGACGCAACAAACGGTTTTCCGAGGTCGGCTTTGCTGGCGTCACCCGCTGGACCATTCGTGTTTGGCGCTGGCGCGCGGCCGCCGCAAACAGTGGCATGGCCCGAAATTCGACAACGCCGCCGAATGGTGGGCCGGCGGCCTCGTCCAGCGCAAGGCGGCACGCGAACAAGCCCGCTTGGATGCGGATAGTGACGCCGTCGCCAGATCGGCCCGGCCGAGAAACAGAAGGGCGAGGCTGCCAAGGCCAATCGGTCTTACCGGAAACCGTCGCAATTGCGCATTTCGAGGTCTTTGACACAACCGACGAGAGCCAAGCAATCATCGCATGGACAATATTATATTTTTATTTCAATCGTTTAAGCGATATTCGTTCATGTTTTGCGGGCATCTTTACCGAAATGCTCTGGCAGGTGCATCCCCCAATGAGACCGGTCCACCCGCATCACGCGGCTTCGCATCCGGGATCCTTTCACTGGCTACCGGCGTTGCCGGCAATCTGCGAACCCGCCCGAGGGCAGGCATATGAAGTGCTTGGCGCAAGGTGGCTCGTCCGCCTGATATCGAGCGCTTGCCCTTCCATTTTCCAGATTCTCACGGGCGGGTGCAACACTGGCAAGGAATGCGGCCTTGGCGCTGGTCACGTCTGCCTAGTTCAACCCCCTCCGCACCCTTGCGGAAGTCAACATGCTTGGTTGCGATAATCACTCTTACCGCGCCGGACGGAACAATCACGATGACGCCTTCAAGGCTTGGATGACGGCGGCAATTGTCGCGGCATCAGTGCCGAATGCGATCCGCACCGTCGCCCCGTCAAACTCCAGCTCTATAGCGCTAACTGGAGATGCATTCTCCGTCATCGACTTTCGCGGCTTCGGACGCCGCTCTGCCGGGCTTGATCACTACCGGCACAAGTATCGGCGGCAACGCTTGCTCCGCCTGCTTTCGCACCTGCCGCCGCCAGGTGAACAATTGCCCCGGCGACAACCCCATGCCGCCGCGCTACAGCACTGACTGACATCTCGCCGCTGTAGCTCTCGGCGATAATTTGATCCTTTTCCTCGTCCCTCCAGTCGCGGCAGCGGCCTGCGCCGGCGAAAAGCTCAAACCGTTGCACCGGCACGTCCACACTGGTGCTATGCGGAAACCCTGTAATCGTCATATGTCGAAGCCTCGTTCGGCCACAACATCAACAATCCCGACCCTGTTCCGGACGGTGGGGCCAAGACAGCGCTTACAATGGACGAGCAGCTTCGCGCGTTGTACATGGCTGCGGTTCTTAAGGCCGGTGCGGTCTGCCACGAGGCTCTGGCGTGCGTTCATGAGCTCGCCAAGGCTTTGAAGCAGATCGGACTTTTGCGCCGTCGGCGTGCTTTCGATTAGAGCCGCGAACTGGGCGAGCAACTTTGCGTCCACCCTGAATGTCGCTAACGTTGGCAAAACAGCGCACCTTGGGTGGGTTGGCCTTGGCATAAGAAAGACCAGCAGCTGTTAGCCACCTCTAGCTGCCTACGGTAGGGACAGGTCGCCTGAAAGACCGTCTGCAGCGGTTGGCACTCGGTGAGCAGTGCCGCAAGTTTGCGGCAGCCGATCTTGCTGTTGCCGAACTGCATGACCGCTGCCTGTGTCGAAAAGGCAATATCGCGTATCTTTGGAGATATCGATGCCGGCGACACATTGCTAGTGCCATCTTTCTCTATCCTCAGCTTGCCATGCGGGCCGAAAAGCCCCGGTATCCGTCCAGGCCATACAGAAACGAAAGTGCGATCAAACTCTAGCTCGACCCGTCAAATGGTCCGCGTTTCGATCCATCCCCTTTCATCGCAGGCGGGAAGAGCCGCCGGGGATGAAATCATTTTGACTGATCTCATCGGAAAATCATAAGATAAACGTTTCAGTCCTTCTTTCGAATCGGCTGGGTTTCCCAAATCAACTTTGTTCTGATTCAGCGATGCTGGCTGGATGGAGGTCGACGCGGCGACTGAAAGCGCCTTATGTCTTCGACGGGCGCTGGGGCGGTTCAAAAGCGCCGAGACTTTAGTCGCTACATCGAGACTCTAGTCGCTACATAATGAAAGTTCAGCGGCGGGTCATGGCTTCTCAATAAAGGCGAAGCCGCGTTCGTGTATCGATGGCGCAAGCCTGCATCTGCGCCATCGTTTGTGGAGTCACGCTGATTTCTCTCAGCCGGTTGAATGTTTTTGACAGAGCTGTCTGAAAAGGAACCACTGAACACCCGGGCCTCCCTTCGAGTTCGCAAGGAGACCGATCATATCAAGCGATATTTGCGCAGTAATCCGCATAGGTTTTCTCAATGCCGTCGACCAGCGATGTCTCCGCCTGCCAACCGAGAGCCTTCAGGCGATCGACACTCAGCAGCTTGCGCGGCGTGCCATCAGGCTTGGTCTGGTCGAAGACGATCTTTCCCTCGAACCCGACGACCTTCATCACCGTCTCTGCCAGATCCCTGATCGTAACATCCTCGCCGGTGCCGACGTTGAACATCCCCTCGTCTATGCCGCGTTCCATCAGGAACACGCAGGCATCCGCCATGTCGTCGACATAGAGAAATTCGCGCATCGGCCGACCCGAGCCCCAAACGACCAATTCGGCATCGCCGCGCAGTTTCGCCTCGTGCGCCTTTCGGATCAGGGCAGGAAGCACATGGCTGTTGTTCAGGTCGTAATTGTCGTTCGGCCCATAGAGGTTCGTCGGCATTGCCGAGGCATATCGGGTGCCATATTGCCGATTGTAATTTTCGCACAGCTTAATGCCGGCGATCTTGGCGATGGCATAGGGTTCGTTGGTCTGCTCCAGCGGTCCCGTCAGCAGATATTCCTCGCGGATCGGCTGGGGGCAATCGCGCGGATAGATGCAGCTCGAGCCAAGAAACAGCATGCGCTGAACGCCGGCCTGCCAGGCGGCGTTGACGACGTTCGCTTCGATCAGGAGATTCTGGTAGAGGAACTCGGCGCGAAACGTGTTGTTGGCATGGATGCCACCGACCTTGGCGGCTGCCATGAAGATATAATCGGGCTTTTCCGCCGTCAGAAACTGCGAGACCGCGGCTTGGTTGGCCAGATCCAGTTCCGCATGAGATCTCGTGACAATATTGGCGTATCTGCCGGAGGCCAGCCGGCGCGAGATTGCCGACCCCACCATGCCGCGGTGGCCTGCGACGTAAATCTTCGACTGCTTATCCATGGGTCTACTCGTGATAGTCATAGGCGGAAAAGCCGTGCCGCTTGACCAGCTCGTCGCGTTCGGCCGACTTTAGATCTTCCCGCATCATCTCGGAGACCAGTTCCCTGAAGGTGATCTTGGGCTCCCAACCGAGCTTCTGCTTGGCCTTCGAGGGGTCACCAAGCAGGGTTTCCACTTCGGTCGGACGGAAATAACGCGGATCCACCGACACAATACATTTTCCAGAGGAATCGTATGCCTTTTCCTCTACGCCCTCGCCTTTCCAGGTGATCGAGAGGCCTGCCTCCTCGGCCGCGGCATCGACAAATTCGCGAACGCTGTATTGTGCGCCCGTAGCGATGACATAGTCCTCAGGCTTTTCTTGCTGCAGCATCAGCCACTGCATCTCCACGTAGTCCTTGGCATGCCCCCAGTCTCGTTTTGCATCCAGGTTCCCAAGAAAGAGACAGTCCTGCAGGCCGAGTTTTATACGCGCAAGCGCACGCGTGATCTTGCGCGTAACGAAGGTTTCGCCACGCACGGGGCTCTCATGATTGAAAAGGATGCCGTTGCACGCGTACATCCCATAAGCTTCGCGGTAGTTGACCGTGATCCAGTATGCGTAGAGCTTTGCAACCGCGTAGGGCGAGCGCGGATAAAAGGGGGTCGTCTCTCGCTGGGGAATTTCCTGCACGAGACCGTAGAGTTCGGAGGTCGACGCCTGATAAAAGCGCGTCGTCTTTTCCAAGCCGAGGATGCGCATCGCCTCAAGTATGCGCAACGCGCCGAGCGCGTCAGAGTTGGCTGTATATTCCGGCTCTTCAAACGAAACCGCCACATGCGATTGTGCTGCGAGATTGTATATCTCGTCCGGCCGGACCTTCTGAATGACCCGCGTAAGGCTGGAAGAATCCGTCATATCGCCATAGTGCAGAACCAACCGCCGAGGCTCTTCGTGCGGATCCTGATAAAGATGATCGATACGATCGGTATTGAAGAGCGAGGCACGCCGTTTGATACCGTGAACCTCATAGCCCTTCTGCAAGAGAAGCTCGGCGAGATAGGAGCCATCCTGCCCGGTGACGCCGGTTATCAGCGCTTTTTTCATTCTTTATCCATTCTCCCGTAGAGATGCCTCGGCTAACTCCGCTTTCATATATTTTGCAAGCTATGCATGATGAAGCCAACGCGGTTTTAAGCTCACATCTTTGACACCGCCACGCAACCTTAAATCAGCCATTTCGAATGCTTTATCAAGTACTCCAAAGTTGGCAAAGGCCTCGGGAATGAGGGAACCGGCTCCGTCGTCTCTATGGATCAGCGACGCGGCAGCCATTGCGCTTGAGCTCAATGCCGCGCGTCGCCTGCGATCATTCTCGCACGGGCCAGAGCACTGGAGCCGCTCGGCTCGGCTGCATTCAGCGACGTTGCCAACGAACAGGCAGCGCCACCAAATCTGCCCCACTTACCCCCGTCCGGTACGTGGGGCAAAATCGATGGCAGCGTTTGAGTGGGCGAGCATTGAATTGTGCATAAGCTCGCGCTTTGGGAGTTGATGGTGGGCGCAGGGATTCCTAAGACGGGGCAAATCATGATTCGGGTCCGGGGATGGCAAAGACGGCTCCCCTCCCATGCCGACACGCTTTCAGTGAACGCGTTGCGCAGTCTGGTGACGGGCTTGCTGGAGCGGTCGCAGCAGGCGGAAGCCCGGCTCGATAAGCTTGAGGCCGACAGCATCCAGCTGCAGGAGGAAAATGCCGCCCTTCACCTTGAGAACACCCGCCTGAGACTCGAGAACCAGCTGTTACGCGACGAGATCGCCCGGCTGAAGAACCTGCCGCCGCGGCCGCCGTTTGGCCCTCCGGCATGGAGAGGGCGACGCATGCCAGATCTGATGACAAAGCTCAGACCAAGAAGAAGCCGCGCGGTCTGAAGCTGGATGTGAACTGGCGCACGCGCTTGCCAAACGCAGCGGCCAGCCGATCAACAAGTTGGTCGAACAGGCCTTGGAGCATCTTGAACTGGAATTGCGGCAGTCGGCGGCGCGCATGCCGGCGGATGTCCTCTGGGAGCTCATGGCTGAACGTCGCCGTGCGGTTTCGGCCGGCGCAACATCGGCGCACGACGATTTTTATGACGACAACGGCTTGCCGATATGATCGCGCTGGATACCTCGGTCATTCTAGCTTCGAGACTCGCCCACACGGTAACTACGTCTAAACGCCCAATTCGGTAGCAATCGGCTTTATGCTATGCACATCCAGCCAAGATGTATCCCCCGGTACTATTGGTCAGGCTGCGCGCGGTTGAGAAACTTCGCGTAGGCGTTAACTTTGCTGCCCGACTATGCCGCAAGGGCGGTAATCGCACTAAGTCTAGCTTCACGGGGTGCTGTCCGCGATCGGTTGGACCAGGGTATGAGAGAGCCGGACAGCTTCGGCGTATCCGTCGATGATGTTCCCCGAGCGAAAGAAGCCCTTCCTCGGCGCCTTGCGAATGAATCCTTCGTCGACGAGGCAGGCGAACGTCGCTCTCGTCAGATGAAGCAGTCGCTCGGCATCATCATTGTTGATGAGAAGTCGCGAAGGCATTTCTGCGAACGGTAGACGGTCAAGCGGCAATCTCCTCAGGCTGGCCCTGGCTTTCGCGCGAGACGGATGCAACGCTGCTGTGGAATACCGAATGCCGGAACCTTCCCGCACCATTCCATCCACTCGCCCCACGGGGACATCGTGGGCAAATTCATATCCGGCGTTGTCGATGGCACCCAGTGAAACTCGGTCTTTGTAAGCATGTCATGAGTGGCCGACGACGAGCGCGGCGTGTACGCCGGCGTGGTGGGCAGGCGTTTGGGGCGCTCACTTCCTTCCGCTGCAGATGAAGCTACGTGGCCCCCTGAGACTGCATATCTTCCGATACCAAAACACAATAGGCAACATCGTGTCATCCTGGGGATGGCGCGTCTCTAGGAGACCTGTGCGCGGATATTTGTAGACGTTTGGAATCATTGATGATTCAATACCTTCGTCGGAAGATTGAGGTGCGCGATGAGCCGTCGCCGGATAGGACAGGAAGCATTCGGATTTGCCGATGATCGGGGATCGTCATCTTCTCTTGTCTTCTCTTG
>NZ_JBFRDU010000050.1:0-29282 GCF_052113965.1 Rhizobium sp. RAF56 | reverse complement strand
AGCGCGTTGAACCGAAGAGGGCCATCACCCAAAACCCGCACCACCAGAAGCGTCCACTTGTCGCTGATGCGAGCCAGCATGCGGCTGATAGGTTCGCATGCCTTAGTATCCTCGTGGTTACCTGGTTTCCTCAAAGTGCTTTCTTGATCAGACACCCGATCCTCATATGATGGTTTCGTCCTGAAACCAACATACATGAGGTTACCGTGACTTCGAAACCGAAAATTGCTTTGATTGTCGGCTCCACCCGCCCCACCCGCTTTGCCGACAAACCGGCACAATGGATGTTGAAGCAGGCGCAGGCGCGTGACGACATCGAGGTTGAGCTGATCGATCTGCGCGACCATCCGCTGCCGTTCTTCGACGAGATGGCGTCGAACCTGTGGATGCCAAGTCGAAATCCCGAGGCCATACGCTGGCAGGAGACCATCGGCCGCTTCGACGGCTACATTTTCGTGGTGGCGGAATACAACCGTTCGATCACCGGCGTTTTGAAGAATGCTCTCGATCAGGCGTACAAGGAGTGGAACCGGAAGCCCTTCACCGCGATCGGTTACGGCGGCACGGGGGCGTCGCGGGCTGTCGAACACCTGCGCGGGATAGCGGTCGAACTCCAGATGGTGTCTACGCGTACCGCCGTGCATATCGGCGGCGGAGATTTGATGGCGGTCCACCCCATGGGTGGCAACAAGCCTATCGAGGAGATCGAGGCAAATCTGCTGCCTTCCACCAAAAACGCGCTGGATGAACTCGTCTGGTGGGCGAAGGCAACAATGGCCGCCAAGCAGCCAAAATCTGATTCTTGATCGTCCAAATGGACGTGGAAGTACGTCAATAAAAGTTTCGCCAGGAGGGCGCGTGGGGACGGCGGAACGTAAGTGCCTTCTCGCCCTCAACGACCTCAAGGGCAACGTCAATCAGTCTGACTAGTCGAGGTTTCATTGGCCTGCCGCCGGAACCGGGCAGCTCATGTCGCCTTCCTCGCAGGACAAGTATCCCTTCAGGTCCTTGATACGATTTTGCGTGAGACCTTCGAGGCATGAACTGTGGATGAAAGGATAGACAGTTCCCTGCGCGACCATCGAACTGGAGAAGCCGCACTCCGCGTCCCGATATGCCACCCAGGCTCGTTGCGCCGTGACGAGAAGCTTTGTGGTGTCCGCGTCATCCTTCAGCCGGGCTTCGATCTGCTTATAGAGCTTGTTGAGTTCGCCATCGACTTTTTCGTAGGACTTCCCCGAGCAGACGTTCATCTCCGTCTGGTCAGTTAGATCGCCGCAGTTTTGCTCTGCAAGAGCAGACGTACTCGCTATCAAGACGATTGCGCCTGCCAACATATGACTCTTCATACGCCTCTCCCCAACTCCGCTGAGCGCGTATCCTGCAGCATATTGGATTATAAGCCTGCGGAATAGCCAGCCTGCCGACGTCATTCGGCATCTCAGGTTAATCCGCAGTTAGCCGCCTTCTTGCGGAGCAAAGAAGCGGTTAGATAACCGGACGCTGCCTCGTTGGGACATGACTAACAGTATCCGTCGCTGCTATTTTTTTGGCGCTGACGGCGATCCTTCTGTTCCGCGATTGTCCGTCGGATTTGCAGGAGGTGGGGCCGCCTCAGCTTCCTTCGGCGACGGCTGGGTCTTGGTCGTTTTTTCGAAACGGATCATTGGTCATCTTTCTCCTGTGCCTATCGAGGAGGCGCCCCACACGCAGAGGCGCATCCTTGAACGAGGGGTTGGTCTTACGTCGCGAGAGCTGCAGCGCAGTCCTCGGCGCCGCGGCTATCGGGCATGGTCTGCCCAGGCATGGTCGCCCAACCGCCCGCCTCGACAAATTGGCGCTTCTTGTAGCTGTCGGGCAGAGCCTTGAACGTGACAAGTTTCGCGGTCGCATCCGGCGCCGCCTTGAACCGTTCGACGCATATGGCGGATGCGAGCTCGCCGCGTGCGGTTTCGCCGGCCGCCGAAGCCGCCGTTTTCGACGTGCCGCCCGTCACCCAGCCGCCCCAGTTGAAGCCGACGAGCATCGTGGCGAACACGGTGATTACGCAGGCCCACGCGAGCGTGGTCTTGGAGGGCTGGTAACTGTCGAAACGCTGTGAGATCGATGTTTTACTGCTGCTTTGCGTAGACATTGGAATTCTTCCCATTGTTGTTTGGGTTGCCCCGCTCGGCCACAACGACCGAGCGGTTCAGTCATTCTTGTCAGTATCCCATACCGCCCATGCCACCGTTTCCGCCCGCCATGGCGGGCTCCCTTGCAGGAATATCGGCGATCATCGCTTCGGCGGTGATCAGGAGTGCGGCAATAGAGCCGGCATCCTGCAAAGCCGTCCGCACCACTTTGGCGGGATCGACGATGCCGGCTGTGATCATGTCGACATAGGTCTCCGTCTGCGCGTCGAAGCCTTGGTTGTATTCCTTGCTGTCAGCTAGCTTTCCGACGACGATCGAGCCTTCCACGCCGGCATTCTCGGCGATCTGCCGGATCGGGGCTTCGAGCGCCCTGGACACGATCGAGATACCTGCCGTTATGTCAGGGACTTCACCCGTGAGGCCGGCGAGCACTGATTTGGCGCGCAACAATGCGACGCCGCCGCCGGGTACGATGCCTTCCTCGACTGCCGCACGGGTGGCGTTGAGTGCATCGTCGATGCGGTCCTTCTTCTCCTTGACTTCAATCTCGGTCGCGCCGCCGACCCTGATAACCGCGACGCCGCCGGCAAGCTTGGCCAGGCGCTCCTGAAGCTTTTCCTTGTCGTAGTCCGACGTGCTCTCCTCGATCTGCGCTCTGATCTGCTGGACGCGTGCCTGGATCGCAGCTTTCTCGCCGGAGCCGTCGATAATCGTGGTGGTGTCCTTCTCGATCAGCACGCGCTTTGCACGTCCGAGCATGTCGATCGTGACGTTTTCGAGCTTGATGCCGAGATCCTCTGAGATCACCTGGCCCGCGGTGAGGACGGCGATGTCCTCCATCATGGCCTTGCGGCGATCACCGAAACCCGGAGCCTTGACGGCTGCGACCTTGAGGCCGCCGCGCAGTTTGTTGACGACGAGGGTAGCGAGAGCTTCGCCTTCGACGTCCTCGGAGATGATCAGCAGCGGCTTGCCGTTCTGCACCACGGCCTCGAGGATCGGCAGCATCGCCTGCAGATTTCCGAGCCTCTTCTCGTGGATAAGAATAAAGGGATCTTCCAGTTCAACGCGCATCTTCTCGGGATTGGTGACGAAATAGGGCGAGAGATAGCCGCGATCGAACTGCATTCCCTCGACCACATCAAGTTCGGTGTCGGCAGTCTTCGCCTCTTCGATCGTGATGACGCCGTCGTTGCCAACCTTGTCCATCGCCTTGGCGATCATCTCGCCGACGCTGGTGTCTCCGTTGGCCGCAATCGTGCCGACCTGCGCGATCTCTTCGGACGATTTCACCTTCTCGGCGCGCGCCTGGATTTCCTTGACGACGGCGGCAACACCGAGATCGATGCCGCGCTTGAGATCCATCGGGTTCATACCGGCCGCCACGAGCTTCACACCTTCGCGAAGAATGGAGGCGGCAAGAACGGTTGCGGTGGTGGTGCCGTCACCGGCAAGATCGTTGGTCTTGGAAGCCACCTCGCGCACCATCTGCGCGCCCATGTTTTCAAACTTGTCTTCCAGTTCGATTTCCTTGGCGACCGATACGCCGTCCTTGGTGATGCGCGGCGCACCGTAGGCCTTGTCGATGACGACGTTTCGGCCCTTCGGCCCGAGCGTCACCTTGACGGCATTGTTGAGCAGCTCAACGCCACGAAGCAGGCGGTCGCGCGCGTCGGTGGAAAATCTGATTTCTTTGGCAGCCATGATATTTCGTCCAGTTCGGGCTTGGGGAATTGAGTGTTCGGGGCTCGCTCGGTCAGGCGACCTTCTTGGCCGACACGTCGATCTTTTCGACGATGCCCATGATGTCGGCCTCCTTCATGATCAGAAGGTCCTCGCCGTCGATCTTGACCTCGTTTCCGGACCATTTGCCGAAGAGGATCGTATCGCCAGCCTTGACGTCGAGCGGGACGAGCGTACCGCTCTCGTCGCGGGCGCCGGGACCGACGGCAACCACCTGGCCCTCCTGAGGCTTTTCCTTGGCTGTATCGGGAATGATGATCCCACCTTTGGATTTGGTGTCACTTTCCGCGCGCCGGATGACGACGCGGTCGTGGAGTGGACGGAATTTCATTGATGTCTTTCTGCGGCCCGCGCATAGGGCGGCTGCTACTCTGAAATAACACTTCTGGCACTCGATTGATAGGAGTGCTAAAAATATAATTCACGTTATCGAGTGCTTAATTAAATAAAAATGAAACGGCCACTAGAAAATGACCGGAAAGCACRATGAATTTCCTAGCCCATTTACAAAATTGCGAACACTTTTTATTTGAATATTCCGCGATAAATCAGTTTCTGCTAAAGTAAAAATCAAAAATATCCTGCCCCTGAGCGCTATCGAAGAGCAACCCGGCAGGCATCTTTTCTTGTATCGTTTTCGCAGATGCCGTGCCGGTCCGGGCGTTCGCCGTATGGCGGATTGGCCAAGGCCATTTCGCTTCGAAAGCAAGAACCGGGTCGTTTGCACTCCGAACCTGTCGTACATTTACAATCGAATTTGTTCAGACGAGCAAGGCAGGAGGCTTCGGTATGAAAACCACGATCGCGACACTGGTATTGCTGGCACTGGCATCCCCGTCCTTTGCCATTGAAAGCATAACGTCGACTGGACTTTCATGCCAATCCATCCACTCGGTGGTCAATCAAAAGCGATCGGTCTTGCTGCGGTATTCGGGAAGGTCAGGGATGCCTATCTACAACAGGGTCGTTGCCAATTCCGTCCAATGCAATGGAGCCGGCACGTCGCAGAGAGCATATTTCCCCGCAGCCGACACCAAGTCCTGTCCTGTCTTGGTCTGCGTCTCGGTGAGCGATCTCAGGCCATAACTTCAAGCCGAAAATTGCAGTGAAACACTCGAGCCGAACGGTGCTGAGTAAACGCCGATCGCGAATGATCATGACCGCAAATTCAACGAACGCGCCGTCCCGCGGCTCGGACGCAGTGGCCGGGTAATCCGTCAGGGTAAGGCAATCGGCGATTCCAGTGAATGGATCACCAGGAAGCGTTATTGACTCCCGGCCTTACAGCGCACGTAATGCACCTTTCCTAAGGAGAGACGCAATATGCTCAAGCCGATGCTCAGTGCGTCCTATCCTAACCGTCACCTCGACTGCGAGTTGGCTCTCGAAACCACTATCCAGCAAGCGATCAAGCAAGCCGTCGCCGCAGGCTGGGATAGGCAGGAGGCGCTGTTGGCAATCGGACACCTGGCCGTCAACATGTTTATGGCTGATTGGTTGGGGCGCCACCCAGACACGGCATTGACTCTGGAGGTTCCCGCTCCAGTTTTTACGTCTTCACCCAGGGGAGACCGCAATGATCCTGTCGCCGATGTTGGACCAGCCTTATGACGACCGTGAAAGCGATTGCCAGCTGGCAATCGAGCTTCAGGTGCATCAGTTAGTCGATCTCGCCGTGGCAGCGGGCTGGAAGCGCACGGAGGCCATGGCGGCGATTGCCAACGTCGCCCTCGACCAGATGTTCGCCGAGCAGGAGAACCAGCAGACCAACTTCCGGGTGGCACAGGCGCTAGGCAAGGTCGAGCATTAATCGGCTATACAGGGCACGACAGCAGCCAGCGTCAGAACCTCACAACGCGATTTCTTGCCCAAAATCTTTACATACGACGGTATGCGCGCGGCTGAACTTTTCATAAACGGAAAGAGCCGCGATCTTGCCGACGCGCAACGGCACGCTCGGACAGAGACCCTCAGCAAGACCCCTCAAGCTCACTGCCGCTGGCTGACGTCTAACCCCCATGGGCCAACGACATGACCGGAATGAGTATAGACACGAGACCCAACTCATGACCTCAGACAGAGAGGGAACGAACCCAACACGAAACAGGGACGACGTACGCCCATAGAGGTAGGCGTCAGCGCTAAGGGTAGAGGAAAGCGCGCGTAGGTAAGAGTGAAGCGGTAGAGCGAGAAAAGAGATGGCTTGGCAGTAGGAATGCGGCCGCGCGACGCTCTCTCCGCCAGCGCCATTGATTTCGCCATATGATCCCTCGCCTTCGCCGCACCGGAGACCGCCAGCCCCGTGTCTCCACCATCCGCTAGACAGCACCCTCCCCTCGCACCGCCCGCATTGAACTGTAACGACATTGCATTTGAGCCGTGTTATCCTGACAAACTAGTCTAGACGGGGCAAATCAGGTGACGCTCGCTGTCTATTGGCGCATTTTCCCTGCGCGCCCCTTGGGCGTGCCGGTTTTCGCAGAGGTCCAATGACCACTCGATCTCGGGGTCGAGAAGTCCACGGTCGTCCAAGAGGACGACGTGAGTTACATCAGACGGACTGTTCCCTCCTAGGCCGACGACGCGACGATGAAGGCGAGGATCTCTCAAAGAGAACTAGGCGCCGCCGCTAACCAGAGATGAAGCTCATGACGGGGGTCGAGCATACCGCATTGACGCGGTTGGGCCAGTTCTTCGGGCCTGCGGCCGCCGCGCATCCTGGTCTCTCGGGCTTCAGCCTCCTGAGCCAGGCGCGCGAGGCATTCATCACTCGTTTGGCGCTGGCCGACATGGCCGAGCGCTCTCTCGATATGCAGTACTATGTCTGGGATGGCGATACGACCGGCCGGATCATCGTCGACCGGGTGATGAGGGCGGCCGATCGCGGGGTCAAGGTGCGGCTCCTCGTCGACGATCCCTACTACAAGGCCAGCGATCAGATCAAAGCTTCCCTCGACGCCCACCCCAATGTCGAGATCCGTCTGTTCAATCCGACCAGGAACCGGAGGTGGTCCAGGCTGGACTTCGTTGTCGACTTCCGCCGTGTCAACCGCCGCATGCACAACAAGCTTATGGTGGCCGACAACTCGGCGGCGATCGTTGGCGGCCGCAATATCGGCGACGACTACTATGGCGTGAACACCATCGCCAATTTTCGCGATCTGGATGTGCTGGCAGTCGGGCCTGTTGTGGACGCTCTCTCGGCAGTGTTCGACCGATACTGGAATAGCGCCTCGACCGTGCCGATCGCAACCATCGCCGCGCGCGTCTATGGCGCCGCCGATCTCGATTCCATCCTGACGCAATTACGCAAGGAGATCGCGGCCGCCGACTACCCCTACCCGATCGACCAGGATCTCGGCGAGCTGGCGATCCAGGGCGCCGAACTGCGCGACGGTCTCGTGTGGGCGCCAGGCCGGATCATCGCCGACGACCCGGAAGCTGTTGCCCGTGGCGATGCGGCCGACGACGTTGTCACATTCATTCGCGAGCGGGTCGCCGAACTGAAGGAGGAGCTGCTCGCCGAAGCGCCCTATTTCGTCCTGCCCGCCGGTGCCCAGGCGACCGTGAAGGCGCTGCACGAGCGCAGTGTCCGGGTGCGTGTGCTGACGAACTCGCTCGCCTCGAACAACCAGCTCGCCGCGCATTCGTGCTATGCCAAGACCCGCAGGCGCCTGCTCGAGAACGGCCTGGAGCTCTACGAGTTGCGCCCGGATACCGACGCCTTCCGGCCAGGCTGGTCGATCCGTTCCGGGCGGGCGCGAGCGGCCTTGCACACCAAGGCCATGGTATTCGACGGCAGGGCCGTGTTCATCGGCAGCTTCAATCTTGATCCCCGATCTGCCGTGATCAACACGGAAGCCGGCCTTTATATCGAGAGCCCCGAGCTTGCCGAAAGGTTGACGGCCTACATGGCGACGGGTGTCGCGCCTGCCAACAGTTACCGCGTCATCCTTGGTCCGAATGGCAGGATCGTCTGGGAGACGGTACGGAACGGCGAAACGGTCAGCTACCGGGACGAGCCCGAAACGGGCTTCCGCCGGCGGTTCGTCGCCGACCTCGTGAAACTCCTGCCGATCGACTCGCAAGTCTGACGTCGATCGCCCAAATAGATGACGTGTGTCCGACAACGTCCGGTGCTACCTTTTCGGCGCAGGGTTGTGGCCGCTGCTGAATTAGCGGCGCTCAAAAGGAGGCGCGCGATGACTGCATTTAACGTCGTCAGATTCCAAGCCAAAGCCGGGTTTGAAGAAGAGTTCGAGGAGCAGTATCGAAAACAGCCCCGGGAGTTTGATGGACTTAGAAAAATGGCGCTGATCAAGACGGGACCGCAGGCATATTGCGCCATCGGCGAGTGGGAAAGTTTTGAACACATCGCGGCCGCGCGGCCATTGATGGCCGGCAACCTGGATAGCTTTCGCCATGCGCTGCAAGAACTTGGAGGCGATATCGGCGTTACCGACGCGATCTCAGGTGAAGCGATTTACGAAAGGCTCCGTTAGACGACAGGGCCAAGCGCGTTGGGGCGGGTGCTTCTCCACCAATACACACATCATCGGCGGAAGGAGCACGCAGGCAGAGGCAGGACCGCTCGCGAAAAAAAGGCCAGCGACGAACCGCTGGACCTTTGCCCGTAACGACAGATCATGTAGACGCTTCGACTGGGCGCGACTGCCATTAACTTAAGAATGGGGTCGGGCGGCAGATTGACGTCACGCCGCTGTCACGAGATCACGTGACCGCCCCTAGTGCAACTCCAGGAAAAGTGTGACGCGGTTTTCCGTCCGGAATTGCGTAAAAACAGACCGACAGAACGTTTACGTGTTTCGAAGAGAAACGGAAACGTGTCCGCGCCGCCGCTGAATTCGTTTCGGAAGATCAACAAGTCACGTAGAGCGGAGAGGATGCCCCAAGCACTCCGAACCACCTTTCAAAGGCTCACTGCCGCCCCGACGGCCATGGGGCTGGCGTCTCGGATGGCGTTATCCCGGATCAAACAGGAAAACATCGATCCGCTGCCGCTCCTCAAACGAACCAATTTGACCCAGGCTGCGCTCCACGAGCGAAAGCACATCAGTATCGCATCACAGATAAACTTCCTTAGCGAAGCGTCACGCGCGCTAAACGACGAGTGGCTCGGCCTTACTTTGGCGAAGCAGCTGGATCTGCGCGAGATCGGCATGATCTACTACGTGGCGGCGTCGTCGCATCTGTTCGGCGACGCTCTTCGCCGGATCGTGCGATACGGTCGGGTGGTCAGCGATGCATTGGAGCTTCGGGTCGACCAACAAGGCGCGACACTGCACCTTGGAATATCCTATTCAGGGTTTTCCCGACATACGGACCGGCATCAAGCTGAGTTCGTCGCCTTGGTGCTTTTGCGAATATGCCGCAAACTGATTGGACATCGGATTGTCCCGGTTGCCGTGAGCTTCGTTCATCATCGCTCGGGAAATGCCGCACAAATCCGATCGCTGTTCGACTGCGACGTACAGTTCGATTCCCAGGCGGACGCACTCAGTTTCGACATGACGTGGCTTGATCGGCCGGTTGTCGATGGCGATCCCTACCTCAACGAGTTGATGGTCAAGCTTTGTGAAGAGGCTATTGCCAGCCGGGCGTCGAATGTCAGTCCCTTCCGCACGCTCGTCGAAAATAACATTGCGCAGCTTTTGCCACATGGCGAAGCCAGTGCCAGCAACGTTGCCCGCCATATCGGTGTCAGTGAGCGGACATTTGCCCGTCGCCTGGCTTCCGAGGGGATCAGTTTCGGTGGGCTACTGGATGATCTAAGGCGCGAACTCGCCATCAACTACCTTCGGCAGGACCTGCAAGCGTCGCAGATAGCGTGGCTGCTTGGTTTCCGCCAAAACAGCTCGTTCACCCACGCTTGCCGTCGGTGGACAGGCAAAACGCCTTCCGAACTTCGTCACGCCCAAGAGTTTCGCTGACGCCAGACCGGTCAGGCAATCGGCTTCCGAAAATCCCGCGATATAGCACTCGTCCCGACACGATCAGGGCTGAGACCCCTCCGATTGTTGCTCTCCGCTGCCAAAGATTTGCCGTTGGCTGCCAGCCGTCTTGCTGATCCCCGGGCATGGCGGGTCTGATGAGACTGCCTGACGGAGAACCTGAATGAGCCTTGACATCCCCTTCCACGACCTTCAACCCGGCCACGGCCTGATCGTCAAGCTCGGCAACCACGAGACGCAGTACGTCATGGTGATGCACTGGACCCAGCTTGGCACTCTGATTGTGCGCAGATGGCTGAAAGCCTCACAGCGCTGGAGCGGTCCCGTCGGCATTGGTGAAACCCAGATCATTCGCCGCGCCTGGGCCGCCGAACACCCGAAGATCTGATTCCGCACCGCCGACAGACGGTTGTCGCCAAATGTGACCGATCGTTGCTTTTCGCTGCCAAAGATTTGCGGCTGGCTGTCAGCCCGCTTGATATCCATGCGCGGATATGGCCATGGCGCTTGGAAAAATGGCAACCGCGCCAAGCGGCATCCAGCTGCAACCAAGGAAGAAAGATCGGCGAAATGACCGAAGAATTCATGGCGATGAAACGCCGCCGCATGCACCGCTTTGCGATGAGCATCCTCCTGCTCGCCGAGGCCATCCGTTCCGACGAAACAATGTCCGAAAACGAAAAGCCGGCACGCCTTGACGAACTGACGCGGCAGGGCTCGGCGCTGGCCTCTGCCTACGTGAGCAAGTACCCGAGCCCCGAGGACGACGTTTAGGATCAACCATCGCCGAGTGGTTTTCATTGGGACCGTAGTTCCCCAACTTATTGCTCTTGGATGCCAAGGTTTTGCGTTTGGCAGCCAGGCGTCTTGCGTGACCGCTGCGGAGCAACGATGTGGTCGCGAGAGTGAGGCGGTCAAGGCAAGTGCTCCTCAATCCCTCATTAGCTGTGCGTTCTCGCGCGTCGTTGCGTCATGAGGAGCCGCTCTGTGTAGACGCGCCAGCGAAAAAAACCAATCGAGGATTTGAATGGAAATGAAGGTCATTGGGACGCTAATCATCGCCGCCGCCATCGGCGGCCTCGCCGTTGCCACACCGGCCATCGCGGAGGATTACAGCAATATCCCGGCGGGCGTGAAGGGCCAGATCAAGGCGAAATGCATCGGAAGGTATCCAGACGACTATTTGCTGCAAAGCAACTGTGTCCGTGGCGAACTAAGCGGCTACCTCGACATGCAAGCAATGCTTGGCGCCGCCTCGACGACGCAGGCACCGGCGCGGGTCTATACCGCGCCAACACGGGCCGGTAACGGATCGACAGCGACAGGAAGCGTCTACTACCGCAATTGCAGCGCCGCCCGTGCGGCCGGTGCCGCGCCGATACGGAAGGGCGAGCCTGGTTATGCACCAAAGCTGGACCGCGATGGCGACGGCATAGCCTGCGAGTAGAGGTTACGGGCCGTCACCCAACGGCGGCCTATACAACGCATCCGGCTTGAAGGTCGCTCGAGCCGGCCCATCTGCCTGCAGAGACGATCGATTGTTTGACTCGGCGGCGAGCCTGCATAGGATGACGAAGAGCCGCTTCGATCGCGACAACCCCTGACGCATAGAGAGATCTTCACCATGTAAGGACGCTGTTCTTGCTGCTTGAACCCGATCATCATCCGCAGGTATTCTTTGCAGCGGTTCTCTCCTCCATGAGAAGGGCGTTCCTTGCGATCGGGCTGACGAGCGGCTTCATCAATATTCTTGCGTTGACCGGTTCGTTCTTCATGCTGCAGGTCTACGACAGGGTGGTGCCGGGCCGCAGCTTGCCGACGCTTACCGGTCTGGCCCTCATTGCGGCCAGCCTCTATGTCTTCCAGGGTGTTCTGGAGCTTCTGCGCTCCATGCTGCTGGTGCGCGTCGGGATATCCGTTGATGAAAGGCTGAGCCGGAATGTCATCGGCTCGCTGATGTATCTGCCGGCACGGACGCAAATACCCGGCGACGGGCTGCAATCAGTTCGCGACATGGATCAGGTCCGGTCTTTTCTAAGCGGCGTCGGTCCGACAGCGCTTTTCGACCTTCCGTGGATGCCGTTTTACCTCGCCCTCTGCTTTCTTTTTCATTTCTGGATCGGCGTCACGGCCCTTTGCGGTTCCCTGGTCCTGATCTCATTGGCGATCCTGGCGGAATTCCTGACCCGCCGGCCGGCCCAGCAGACCACCCGTTTTGCATCCTCGCGCACGGCTTTCGCGGAGGCGACGAGACGCAATTGGGAAGTCGTGCTCGCCATGGGTTTCGTCAACCGCGTCGCCGACCGTTGGGCCGATGTCAACAGAAGCTTTCTTCGCAGCCAAATGCGAACGAGCGACATCGTCGGTGGCTTATCCACGGCCTCGAGAATTCTGCGCATGATGCTGCAATCGACGATGATCGGTGTGGGCGCGATCCTTGTCATCAAGGAAGAGGCAAGCGGCGGCATTATGATCGCAAGCTCCATCCTGGTCAGCCGGGCGCTTGCGCCGGTGGAGCTTGCCATCGGTCAATGGAAGGGTTTCGTGGCCGCCAGGCAAAGCTGGGCGCGCCTGAAGCATCTCATGGACATGCTTCCCGCCGAGGGCTGGAGCGTCCGGCTGCCGGCCCCACGTTCCTCCTTGAGCGTGGAGAACGTGTCGATCGTGGCGCCTGGGACGCGCGAGATCGTCGTTCGCAATGCGGCATTGCATATGTCGGCGGGAACGGTGCTCGGCATCATCGGACCGAGCGCGTCGGGAAAATCGTCGCTCGTTCGGGCCATTGCCGGCGTCTGGCCGACCATGGCCGGGTGCATCCGCTTCGATCACGCGACGCTCGCCCAATGGCAACCCGAGGAACTTGGAAAGCATATCGGCTATCTGCCGCAGGACATCGCCCTGTTCGACGGCACGATCGCCGAGAACATCGCGCGCTTCGACAAGGCCGCTCCGTCGGAGGCGGTCATCGCCGCGGCAAAAGCTGCCGGGGTCTTCAATATGATCGTGGAACTGCAGGACGGGTTCGACGCGCAAATCGGCGAAGGGGGCTCGCGCCTTTCGGCCGGGCAGCGGCAACGCGTGGCGCTTGCCCGGGCGCTTTACGGCGAGCCTTTCCTTGTCATTCTTGACGAGCCGAATTCCAACCTGGACGCCGAGGGCGATGCGGCCTTGACGCAGGCCCTGCTCGGCATTCGCGCCCGCGGCGGCATCGCCGTCGTCGTCGCGCATCGCCCGAGTGCCCTGGCGGCGGTCGACAAGGTCTTGCTGATGCGCAATGGCCTCGTCCAGGCCTTCGGACCGAAGGACGACGTGCTGCGCCAAGTATTGCGCATGGACGCAGCGGAGACGCCGTCGGTGCGTCTCGTCACGGATGGGGAGACGGGGAAGTGAGCCGGCCCGATTTCTCGCCGGCCGAGGCGGCGGTAAGGCGGCTTTCCAGGATTGCCCTCGCCATCGTCTTGGTCGTTGGCGGCGGCATCGTCGTTCTCGCCACGACGACCCGGATCAGCGGCGCCGTCATTGCCGGCGGCACGCTCGTGGTCGACAGCTACGTTAAGCCGGTCCAGCACCTGAAGGGCGGCATCGTCGACGTGATCGCCGTGCGCAACGGGGACTCCGTCAAGGCCGGCGATCTACTGATCCGCCTCGACGATATGCAGATCAAGGCAAATCTCGGCATCGTCGCCAAACGCCTGCACGAGCTTGCAGCGCAAATGGCTCGTCTGCGGGCAGAACAGGATGACAAAAGCATGATTGATTTCCCCCCGGATCTGCTGGCGGAGACAGGGGATCTCGAAGTCGCAGCCATGGTGGCCGGCGAGCAGCGGCTTTTCGAGGAACGAAATGCGTCGCGCACCGGAAGAAAGCTGCAGTTGCGTCAGCAGATCGAGCAGCTCAATCAGCAGAGCGAAGGATTGGCCGCGCAGGTCGCCAGCAGGCGCCGCGAGATCGAGTTCATCGACAAGGAAGTGGCAGGCCAATACAAGCTGCTTGACCAAGGCATCGTGTCGGTGAGCCGGGTCTATGCGCTGGAGCGCGAGGGTGCCAGTCTCTCGGGCGAACTGGGTGCCTTGCTCGCGAGCATCGCGGAAACGAAAGGCAAGATCAGCGAAATCGAGTTGCAGATCATCCAGGTCGACGACGAGAGGCGAAGCGAGGTCTCCGATCAGCTGCGGCAGGCGCAGAGCGAAGCGCGCGAATTTGCCGAAAGGCTGATCGCAGCGCAGGACGAACTCAGGCGCATCGACATTCGCGCGCCGCAGGCCGGCATCGTTCACCAGCTGACGGTTCACGCGGCCGGCGCCGTCGTTGCGCCCGGTGAAACAGTGATGCAAATCGTGCCCGTCGCCGACACGCTGACGGCCGAGATGAAGCTTTACCCGCGCGATATCGACCAGGTTGTCGTCGGCCAAAAGGTCGTCTTGCGCTTTTCGGCCTTTGCCCAGCCGGGAACGCCTGATGTCAACGGCGAAATCGAGCAGATCGCTGCGGATCTGACCGTCGATCAGCACACCGGCAACGGCTACTATCTGGTTCGCGCCAAAGTCGCTGCCGGCGAGTGGCAGCGCCTCGGCCGGCACGCGGTGCCGGGCATGCCAGTCGAATCCTTTATCCAGACTGGGTCGCAACCAGCGATCGCCTACTTCGCGAAACCGCTGCTGGACCAGATCCACCGCGCTTTCAAGGAGGAGTAGGCTTCCCTCGGCACAACGCGCCTTTCCAGGCGGTTGCCTATAGGATGAAATAGCCGCTATCCAGATGCGCGGTCCCGACGACCACGCCGAAGTCGGGCACATGATCGCCATTGACGTCGGCCGACAGAATTCCGTTGCTCACTCGAACCTGGCCCGCCGCGGTAAAGGAATCCGACCCAATGAAGGTGAAGGCTTGATTGCCGCTGACAAGCGTGTTGGCATCGATAGCGCTGATATCCACGCGGTCGCCTGCCGTACCTGAAAACGAGATGATGGTGTCGCGCGCCGAATAGGGGCTGTCCGCGACGCTTTCGAACCGGAACGTATCCGCTCCTGCTTCGCCGTCCAGCCGATCGATACCGAGGCCGCCGACCAGCAGATCGTTCCCGTTTCCGCCATAGAGCTTGTCGTTGCCGTCACCTCCGACAAGCTTGTCGTTGCCGGCATCCCCATACAGATAGTCATCGCCACCCAGACCCGACAGGGTATTGGCGTTTGTATTGCCGTAGAGCTGGTTGCCCGCAGCGTTGCCGGTCCCGTCGAGTGCGGCAGAGCCGGAAAGGCGCAGCTTTTCGACGTTGTCCGGCAAGGTATAGGATACCGACGCATTGACGGTATCGAAACCGCCCCCCGGCTGCTCCTTTATTCCGGTCGAAGCGTTATTGATGGTGAAGGTGTCGTCGCCGCTCGTTCCCACGAGCACATTGCCGGTCGGAGGGGACGTGGGTGGGGTCGAGCCGTTCAACTCATAGGCACGAAAATAATCGACATAAAGCTTTGCATCGTCGAGAGCCGGATCGACCGGCCAACCGCCGCCGGCAGCCAGATCGATCATGAACATCGGATCCGTGTTGAGCGTTGCTGGCGTGGGCAGCGAAAAATGAGCATGGCCGTCAAAGAAAAACGTCATGGTATCCGATTTGATCTCGACGCCATAAGTATGCCATCCCGTCGTCAACACGCCCTGCCCGACGATATTTTGATGCGCCTGGCTCGTGTGGCCTTCCAGCGTAGTCCCTTTCCAATTCCAGTCGTGCAGAGTGCTCGCATATCGATCAGCGAGCGCACTGCCGTGCTGCTCCATCACGTCGACTTCAAAGACATGGTCGCGCGTCGTGGACAGACGTTCCTGCTCAATGGACCAGAAGGCCGGCCACACGCCCTTGCCCGCTGGCAACCACATCCTGGCCTCATAGTAGCCATAGGGGTCGCCATCGTGAGGGGTGGTGCTCGTGCCATTCGGGAAGGTATTCGAAATCAACCCGCTCTGAAGCTGGCCCGCCGCATTCCGCGTCATCTCGATCTGCAGCGCGCTCGCGCCCGCCTGTTGCACGATCGAGAACGGAGACGCGGCGCCGCCGACCGGCATGAACTGAGCGTCGCCGAAGCCGCCGCCCCACGGTTGCGCGGTGTACCAGTTGGCCGTCGCAGTCGTGGTGTTGGCGATGCTGAGGCGATCGAATTCATCTGAGAAGACGAGTGAATAGTTGGCTGGTGCGGGCATGATTCCCTCACAACTATAAGGATCGGACCAGAAACTATAAGGATCGAACGCGCTTGCGGTAATGCCGTTTCGAAAACAGATCACGGCGTGCACGTTTAAATTTCTTTACCAGATTGTGACGTGCCTTGCGACCGAAATGAACTTTCGAACGGCATTTTACCGGTCATGCGCGGTGTCTTCGCGGCACAGGGCGTATGAAAGAACGCACGGAAACACCGTCGATGTGACTGCCAAAGACCGAAATGATTTCATGGCGATGCTCCGCTTTGTTATCAGAGCAGGTAAGCGGTATATGTGCCGATCCCACGGATATGCATAGTGTTCGGGCGCGCATGCATGCCGATCGCCCCGAGCGCCTCGTAGGTCGTTTGAGATATCTGAATTCGTCCGGGCATGCCGTAGGACTCCATGCGGCTGGCCAAATTGACCGTGTGCCCCCAAACGTCATAGACGAACCGCTTTCGGCCGATTAGCCCTGCGATCACCGGGCCGCTGTTGATCCCGATCCTGAGTGCTAGCGGTGGCGTCGGACCAGCGGCCCGCTGCATTTCCGCAAGCATTGCCTTGCCAAAGGCGACCGCCGCGACCGCGTGGTCCGGACGGGGGTCGGGCAACCCAGCTGCCGCCATGTAGGCGTCGCCGACTGTCTTGATTTTCTCGATGCCATATTGGTCGGCAAGCTCGTCGAAACGGGAAAACAGGTCACCGAGCATTTGCACCAATGCGCCGGCCGGGGTTCGCGCGGCGAACGCAGTGAAATTGACAATATCGGCGAAAAGAATGGTCACCATGTCGATACGGTCGGCGATGACGTCCTCGCCGCAAGCAAGCCGCTTGACCACCCGCCCTGGAAGGACGGCGTGCAGCAGCGTATCGGCCCGTTCCTTCTCGAACTCGATCCGCGCCAGATACCGCCTTTCGCGTTCGCGCCAACGGCTGCGCTCCAGACAAGCCGTTATGCGGGCCCGCAAAAGCACCCGATCGATCGGCTTGCGCAGATAGTCTTCCGCTCCGGCCTCGATGCAGCGGATAACCGCGGCTTCATCCCTTAGACCGGAAATCATGACCACCGGGATATCACGCAGGCGCTCATCCGATTTGAGTCGGCCAAGAAGCTCGATGCCGTTCATGTCCGGCATCAATATATCGGCCAGCACGAGATCGAACTCCCGCGCCTCCAATATCAGCAGCGCCTCCTCACCTGAGCTTGCGACAGTGGCGGTATGTCCATCGCGCCCGAGGCGCCGAGCGAGGAGATCACGGTTTGACGCGGTATCATCGACGACCAGAATACGCGCCGCTCTTTCAGGCTCGATGGGCGATCGAACCGCTATCGTTCGTGCGAGATCGGCTGCAATCGTCGCATCAAGTTCGTTTTCGGGTCTCTGATCGCGACCCAGGGAGCCGATATCAGGCGTCTCATCGATCTGCGTGAGCAGATTGCGGCTCTCGTCAATGATTCTGGAAATGTCGCCCAGGAGCCGTTGAGACAACGCCTCGCCGAAGTCCTCGATAACCATCTCCGAATAGCCGAGAATAGCATTCATGGGAGTTCGCAAGTCATGTCGCAGGGTCGCATTTGCGGTGGCGATGCTGACATTGTCGGCCGGCGTGTCGACAAGTCGTTCGATCAAGGCGTTCAATTCGCGCGCCGCGCGCAGCACTTTTTCCAGATCGGGCAGCGCGGCTGTCGGACCCACCTTGCGCACCTCCTCGACGACCAGCTCCTGGTAGCCGAGCATGGCTTGCGCCGGATCGGCGATCTTCTGCACGATCATTGCTATATAAGCGCGATGCCCGATATCAGGCGACGAGGCCACGACGGTCACCCTCCTGTCAGACGCGATATTTTTTCCAACAGCAACGGCAATTCGATCGGCTTTGTATCATAGTCATTGCAGCCGGCATCCAACGCCTTTTGCCGGTCGCCGGCCATGGCGTGAGCGGTTAGCGCGATAATCGGGATTGTCGCGGTGGCGGGGTTATTCCTGATACGCCTCGTTGCCTCCCAGCCGTCGATCAGCGGCAGGCTCATATCCATCAGCACCAGATCGGGCTTGGCGCTGAGGGCCGCTTCCACGCCGGCCAGCCCGTCGGTCGCGATCACAACCTCGTATCCTCGCCGCTCCAGTCGGCGGGATAGCATGTCGCGATTCATCTCATTGTCTTCGACGAGGAGAATTTTGACCATCCTGCTCCAGCCTCCTCACGCGTCTTCACTCAATGGGACGTGTCGCCTCAACGCCGCGATCAGATCGGCGCGGCCCTTTGTCCCCTTTCTGACGATTTCCTTCGCACGCAGGCCGAGCCATTCCATTTCCTCGCGGGTCAGGTCCTTCGACGTGACGACGACGATCGGAAGGTCCGCCAGATCCTGCCTTTCCTGGATCGCCCTCAACAGCGCGAAGCCATCCATGTTCGGCATCATCAGATCGAGCACCATGATCGTCGGGCGTCCGGCCGCCAGCGCTTCGAGGCCGCGCCGTCCATCAGCGGCCTCCCTGACACGCCAGCCTTCCCGCACGAGTACCCTGCGAAAAAGCTCACGCGTCGAGGCATCGTCCTCGACGACGAGGACATCATGTCGCTGGTCTCCGGCGACTGCGTTCAACGTCTCAACGAGTTGCCGGGGATCGATCGGCTTGACCAGGTGGTCCGCAGCCCCGAACGCCAAACCCATCTCGCGATCGGCAACGACCGTCGCGAGGATAACGGGGATGCCACAAAGCGCGTCGTCGGATTTGATTTCGCGCAAGACCGACCAGCCGTCACGCCCGGGCATAATCACGTCGAGGATGATCGCATCCGGGCGCAGCTTACGCACCTGCTCCATACCCGCCTCGCCCCCTTCCGCCTCAATCACATCGAAGCCGGCGTCGCGGATCGCGTCCGACACAATCTTGCGTGCCTTGGCCTCGTCGTCGATGACGACGACTATGCCATGAGATCGCTCGCCGTCGGACGTATCGCGTCGCGCCACGATGTCCTCCGTCTCGCGCATCTCGCGCGCGCCCTCGAGCGCGGGGATCCTGAAGCGGAAGGTCGAGCCCTTTCCAAACTCGCTTTCAACGGTAATGGTTCCGCCCATCATGCGGATGAAATGCTGGGTTATCGCCAGGCCAAGACCTGTTCCGCCGTAGTTTCTGGTGGTCGAGGCATCGACCTGCACGAAAGCCTGGAAAAGCTTCGACTGCTGCTCGTCAGTCATACCGATCCCGTGGTCGGTGACCGAAAATTCGAGCCATTCGCCGTCGGCATCCCTAAGGCGCTCGACCGACAGAAGGATGTCGTCGTTTTCGGTAAACTTTGCCGCATTCGAGAGAAGATTGAACAGATTTTGCCGGAGTTTTGTCTTGTCGGTTTCGATCTCGTCCGGCTCCACCGACGCTGTGACCGTCAGCCGATTGCCCCTTTTAGCGATGAGCGGCGCGACGGTATTTTTTACCTCCGTGAGGAGCTGAGCAAGGCTCAGGCGTTCGACATAAAGCTCCATTTTCCCGGCCTCGATCTTCGAAAGATCGAGGATGTCGTTTATCAGCGCCAGCAGGTGCCGGCCGGAGCCCATGATCTTGGCGAGGTCCGCGACGAAGCCGGGCTGGCCGAGGTCGGTTGCATCCTCGATCAGCATCTCACTGTAACCGATGATCGCATTCAATGGCGTGCGCAACTCATGGCTCATCGAGGCAAGGAACCGGCTCTTCGCATCGCTTGCAACCTCAGCGCCGCGCCGTGCCTCCTCCAACTCGGCCTGACGGCTTTTGAGATCGGTGATATCCGTGTAGACCGCAACCGTGCCCCCTTCCAGCGTTTTGCGCTTGGCGATGCGAAGCCATGCTCCATTGGCGAACTGCCGTTCGATCATACCCTCCGGATCCCGGTGCCGGCGCATCGTCTCGGCAACCCATTGCTCCACATCGGCGTTGCCAGTCCCGGACACGCCCCGCTCCACCTGCGCACGAACGATCTCTTCGAAGGGCCGGCCGGGCGTCATGATGTCGGCAAGTTCCGGGAAGGTCTCGAGATAGCGTCGGTTGACCAGGACGAGGCGATCCTCCGCGTCGAAAAACGCGAACCCATCGGGGATGGTTTCGATTGCCGTCAGGACGGTATTGCGCTGGCGTTCGGCAGCGGCTTCGAGAATGCGGCGCTCCGCCTGGCTGTCGCGCAGCAGGCGCAGCGTCGTCGAAAGCCTGCCGAATTCATCGCGGCCTTCCGGTGGCAATTCGACGTCGTCTCTACCTTGCGTCAGCTGGGTCATCGCTTTGTCGACGCGGCCAAGCGGCACGAGTATCGACCGAAGGACTAGCCAAGTCATCACAGCGCCAGCGATCGTGATGAAACCGACGGCGATCAGCGCGCGGCGGTAGGTATTCCGGGCGGAGGCCGCGGCCGTATTGCGCGCCTGATCCGCCTCACTCTCGAGACGGTCCTCGAGCGCCCGGAGGGCGGCGTCGACCTCGTCGCTGTAGTTTCGGGCGGCTGCCAGCTGCGAGTTTCCGATGACGCGATTGTCGTCAGTATAGGCATCGACCGCCTGCATCGCTTTTTCGTAGTAGGCTGTCGAACCCGCCTCGATGATATTGGCTGCCTCCGGCGCGAACTGCTTGATGCGCGTCAAATCCTCTTCCAGCGCGGTGCGGGCCGCCTGTGCTCGCCGCTCGGAGAGTGTCAGCAGACTGACCGAGAGATCCGTCAGCCAGTAACGCACCTCGCCAAAGTGCCGGTGCGCCCGCGCGGCTTCGTCGAACATGTGGAAGCGAAGGTTCGTCTCCTCCACACGCCGTTGGTTCTCCCGCAGATCGCGCGCCATGAACGCGACGCTGACCAACAGCGCGAGAAGCAAAGCGGTCGAAAGACAGACAAGGCGCAGAGAGATTTTTCGATCTGCCAGCTGGCCGAACCATGTGCGGATGGCTTGCGCGGCACTCATTTGAACAGCGTGATGCTGATCGCGCCAGCCAGGTCGCCCTCGGCCTTGCCTTCCTTCGGATAGCCCGTGATATCGACCTCGCCCTTGGGCTGGCCGTGACAGGTGAGGCAGGATGCCGAATAGTACTCGGGAATCAGCATGCGGAATGAAGGTCGCCCGTCCATTTCGACCTCCTCGAAGAAAGACTTCCCCTTGGGCCAATCCGGCGACAGGAACCGATCGTCGATGACATGGCGCTCCCAATCGTCGGCCCGGGCCTTGCGGTTGCGTATCTGTCCTTCCGGCGCGGTGACCTTCATCCTTGCCTTATCGCCCACCTTTTCCTCGAAGCGTTCGTTGACGAGACGCGCGAAAGTCGAGGGGATGAAGCCCTTGAACCCGACACCCTTCGTGTTGATCAGCTCCTGGTGGTCATCGACCACTTCGCGGATCGCGGCCATCTGGGCATCGAAGAGCAGTTTGTCCAATCCGCTGGAACTGTCGCTCGGAATCGAAGTGCCTTTTTGACCGGCGAATATCGTGATCGCCTCCGCCACGACACGTTCGCCGCTAAGGTCCTTGTTTCCCTTTGATTGGTCGTTGATGAGGTCCTGGTGGCTCGAAACCACACTCCGGCTGGCTCGCAACAACGCCGCCAACCGGTCTCCTGTCGCCACCGCATCCTCGTCGGCCGCAACAAGACCTGCTAGAGCGCAAAGTCCGACTCCTGCGAGAAAAATACTACGCATACGGCCGCAATGCATGGTCGGCCTCATATTTTCGCGATTGTTACGTGACCATATCAGAACTACATCAGATCCAAAATACTCCGACGCCCTATACTCCGCATAATCCTTCGGAGCAGCACCGTTGCGTGCTCAGTTGGTCGCGGCGCGTATGTCGGCTCACGTTTCCCGCAGGAAGCCGCTCCCGTTGGTGATCAATTGGCGGCGACGCGGCCCACGCATCTCGTGGGGGTGCAGCGCACTTCGGCGTAGGTGGCATTGCCGCGGGCTCGTCGAAGAGACCGCGGCAGAGATTCTACCGTTGGCGGAAGTTAATCCCGCACTTCTTGACGCGCGACGCGTCCTCAATAGCCTGCATTTCTCCCTTCAGGCGAGCGACCTCAGCGGCTGAAGCGCCATCGCCCTTTGTGAAAAACAAGGCCGGCCAAAACAACACGACGCCAACGGTTGTCACAGCGGCGTCCTGTCCGGCATTCTTATCCTGAACGCCGGCAGCGGCTGCCGCGCGCGAGGACACGCTGGTGGCTTCCTCTTGCAATTCCTTGCACGAGAGTTTTTCGTAGAGAGTGGGAGAGACGTAAGCTGCGGCAATGTCTTTAGCTCGTGAGGCGCACGAAGTCAGAGAAGCCGCTAGCATGAGAGCGGCCATAAGTATTCGCATTGTTTGTGTCCGATTCGAGAAGGTTTCCCAGGAAGCCCAGGGATCAATGATGAAGGTCCATCAACGCGCGGAATGATGTCACGAGAGAGTAGGCATTCAGGCGCCGAATGCCATTTTGGGTAGCAGATGGGACCGCCCCTGAAACCGGCGCCGCAACCAGATCCCCGCCTCTGGTTGCAGCGCCGTGCATTGACACTAAAATATATCGTCGCTGCCAGAGCCTCTTACCGGCATTGGCGGCAACGATCTTGCGGGATCAGGACAAAAATTTGTGTTGAGCTGCCAAAATAGGGGGAGATGTTTCGCACGGTCCCGGCTAGCCATTTCCGGCAGTCGCCATCACAGGCTTCACAATTCGTTGCCAGATTCGATTTTCAGCCCTGCGATCAAAATATCGACCAAACGAGTGGCGGCCGCTTTCCAGCTATTACCGGCGCTGGCATTGGCAACAGCGGCCACGGCGCGCAGCAGGTCGAGCGGATCGATGTCGAGTCGGATTTCACCACTGGCGACAGCGCGGCTGGCCAGCATCTCGATACTTTCCCTGATCTGCGTGCCCGAGGCTGCGTAGAGGTCCGACGTGCCTGAGGCCAGGGAATTGAGTGCCGGATACATCCCCTGCTTCGTGGCAATATAATCGATGAAGACAAGCATCCACTCGCGCAGGGCCGCAACCGGGGGATTTCCTTGGGCCAGTCGCCGGGCGGCCTCCACCAACTGCTCCGTCTCGTTGCGGTAGACGGCTGCGATCAGCGCATCGCGGTTCGGGAAGTGGCGATAAAGCGTGCCGATCCCGACACCTGCCGATTGGGCGATATCTTCCAGGCTGACCTCCGGGCCCCTCACCGCAAAAGCGCTCTTGGCCGTTTCCAGCAGCCGCAGCCGGTTGCGTTCGGCATCGGCGCGGGGTTTGCGCGCGGCGACGGATTTATTCTTTTCTTGGGTCACACGAAGGAAAGCCTATTGATAAACGGAGGAACCCTCCGTATTTAAAGCGGAGGCATCCTCCTTTTAGTCTTTCGGAGGGCAGCGGGCAATGGGTTTGCTTCGCAGGATGCCTATACGTGCACAGCACAAGGAGATTTTTGATGACAAACCTGTTTGGAGCCAAATCCACCACCGAGGATGTGCTTTCCGGCATCGAGCTTGGCGGCAAACGCGTGCTCGTCACCGGCGTGTCGGCCGGCCTCGGCGTCGAGACCGCACGGGCGCTTGCGGCTCACGGAGCCGAGGTCGTAGGCACCGCCCGCGATCTAGCCAAGGCGGAAGCTGCAACGGCAGCCGTCCGCGCCCAGGCGGCGATTGGCGGCAGCCTCGAGCTTGTGGAACTTGACCTGGCTTCGCTCGCAAGCGTTCGCGCCTGCGCGGATGCGCTCCTGGCGGATGGCCGTCTCTTCGATGTCGTCATCGCCAATGCCGGCGTCATGGCAGCCCCCTTCGGCCACACGGCTGACGGTTTCGAAACGCAGTTCGGCACCAACCATCTCGGCCATTTCACCTTCGTCAACCGCATCGCATCGCTGATTGTATCGGGTGGGCGATTGGTAAACCTGTCGTCGTCCGGGCACCGTTTCGCCGATGTCGATATCGAAGACCCGAGCTTTGAGCACACGGCCTACGACCCCTGGATCGCCTATGGCCGATCGAAGACCGCCAATGTCCTGTTTGCCGTCGAATTCGACCGGCGACACAAGGCACGAGGTGTCCGCGCAACGGCGGTACATCCCGGCGGCATCCGCACCGAACTCACCCGCCACCTCGATGACGGCACGCTGGAAGCGATGGTCGGCAAGATCAACGAGGAACTCGCAGCCGAAGGCAAGGCGCCTTACGAACTGAAGTCCATCCCACAGGGGGCCGCCACATCCGTATGGGCTGGCGTTGTCGCCGCTGCCGACGAGGTCGGTGGCCGCTATTGCGAGAATTGCCATGTCGCTGAGGTGACGGAGAACCCTGTCAGCCGCATCAGCGAGGGTGTCCGCCCATATGCGCTCGATGCCGAACGGGCCAAGGCGCTCTGGAGCAAGAGCGAAGACATGGTCGGCGAGCGCTTCTGAGGGCATTTTCGATAAGATTGGCCTGAGGTGCCGATAACGACACTTCAGGCGCATGCGCCGTTCGGACTGACCCTGAGAGTTGCCGAGCAGATCGAACTATAGTTGCCCATCGGCGTTCACCGATGGGCTTCGCGCCATGAGCGGCCTAGCGGGGCTCGAATGTTCACCCCGCAATCGAGAGGCAGTACCTTCTGGAATTCCAGTCGATGCCGGGCAACTTCGGCTTCGTCCGAGAGGCGCGCCGTTAGCAGACATCTGCTGGAGCGTGTTATAGAGCGTCTTTGTACACCTGGAGGGGGCGCACTTTGGGCGAGCCTAAACTTCTTTCTGGCGGCAATCCTCAGATACCCAAAGGCGAAGGCGATGCGCCGGTTCAAGCTTACATCGCCGCGATGCCCGGTTGGAAACGTCACGTTGGCATCCAGCTCGATGAGACCATCGAACGTGCCGTTCCCGGTGTGCAGAAAGCTGTGAAGTGGAACACGCCCTTCTACGGGCTGGAAGGACAAGGTTGGTTCCTCGCCTTTCACTGCTTTGAAAGATACGTGAAGGTGACGTTCTTCAAAGGCACATCACTCGCTCCCATGCCTCCAGTAAGCTCGAAGCAAAGGGACGTGCGCTACGTCCACCTTCACGAGAATGAGCCAATCGATGTAACGCTCTTCACGGACTGGATCATTCAAGCGGCCAGCCTGCCTGGAGAGAAGGTCTGACACCTGCCGACCCAGACTATCCACCCCTCGCCTGCCTCACCTCGATCGGAAATGCGCATCTCACCACGTGTATCTGAGACCGGCGGCCGCCCGGAAGCTGTCGCGTTTGTCGCCGTCCGTGGCGCCGACGGCGAACTGGTAGTCGGCATTGGCGTAGAAGCTGAGATTAGGCTTCATCTTCACGGTGACGCCGCCGCCCAGCTGAAGGCGCGTGGCCTCCTCGTGCAGCGGCACATGATCGACGCCGGAATAGGTCGTTGTCGCGTTCGCCCCGTAGTCACGCCACAGATTGGCACGCACATAAGGCTCCCAGACCTGCTTGCTGTCGTTGACGATGGTCCATTTGCCGCGCAGGCCGATCCGGCCGCTCGCGCCTGACGTCGTGCCGAGCGCGACCTCGCCCAAGCCGTCGTTGGCGTCGCCGAACGACACATGCTGCCAGACGATCTGCGCCTGCGGCTCCAGCACGAAGCCTGACCCGAGCGCCGGCAAGGGGATCGGATAGCCGCCTTCCAGCGAACCGACGAAGCCGGTGCCGGTGGTGTCAAGCTTGGCGAATTCCGTGGATGCCGAGCCGTCATAGTGCGTCACCTGCGCCACTGCGTCGAGGTACCAGTCGCCAGGACCGTAATGGGTCCAATAAGCCCCGCCTGTCCAACCGTTGAGATCGAGACGCCCGGTGTTGCGCATCACATAGCCGGTCGCCGCCTCGTTGGTGACAAGGCCGTCAACGTCGACAGGGGAATTGGCGTAGGCGAAGTAGACGCCGGCGGCATCGCGGCTCCCCGGCGTCCATTCGCCGCGCAGCAAGTCGAAACCGCTCTGAAAGCCCAAAATGTGGCCAGACGCGCTCGGATCGGCGAAAGCCAGGTAATTGTTGTCGACCCCTTCGCCGAAGACCCGGCCCCATACAGTGGGTTCCCAGCCGGCGTACGGGCAATCCGACGTCGTTCCATCCCGCTTGTCGGCGCCGCCGGGCGTGCACGGCGTGCCAATGTCCCCGTTCAGCAACGTATCGCCGATGCGGTCATGCAGGGTGCCAAGCGTCGCTAGCCCCATTTGCCGGGCGATCGGTTGAACCACGCCGTAGGTCGCAATCTCCGGCCCGATGATCGGATAGATGCCCGGCGGCAAAGGCTCGGAAGGCGGATGGAGTGGCAGGTCGGGCGACCCGGGCTGCCCGGTCGGCGGTCCGACAATGAAGCTTGAGCGCAGGAACCAATCGTCGGGGCGGCTGCCGTCGAGGCCGCCACGGAAGAGAAAATAGTCGAAGGCGCCGCCGCGTGCCTCGCCAGCCAGCGCGAAGGCACTCGGATCCGTTGTGCCACCGTCGGTCGCCTCAATGACCGCGATGCCATTCGCCAACGTCTCGGCGCCGGGACCGCCAGCGTTGGTGATGCGCAGGAGAGAATTGCCGGTCGCGGTACCGCCGTTGATGACGAGCTTGTCTGACGGCGAACCGTCGCCAGCCAGAAAACTGTTCATTCGGATCGTCCCGCCGGTTCCCACGTAGTTCGGCGTAGTCAAGGTCGTGCCGGCGGCAGCGCCCGTCCCCATGTTCACCAGGCCTCCATCGATGAGGCTGGGGAGGGCCGTAGTGAACCCATTGAGATCGAGAGTACCGCCGCTCGCGACCAGTACCGCTGAATTCAGACTGAGCGTGTTGGGCGCGCCTTCCCGTAGGGTGCCCCCGCTGACGTTCGTCGCTCCACTGTAGATGTTCACGCCTGTGAGGATGGTGGTGCCAGCGAGCACGTTGACGGTGCCGTTGCCGCTGATTGCCGGCGCAAAGTTGTAGTTGGTGGACGTATGGTTGAAGTTGATCGTACCGGTGCCCGCGCCAAATGCGACGCTCGGCGTTCTGAGCGTGCCAGGTGCAGCCGGAGCGCCCGCGCCAGCGCCGATGTTGAGTATGCCAAGAGCACCAGCGTTCCTCGCGATCATGACAGACGGCGCGGTGACAATGCCGCCGTCCGCAATCGTCAGCCTGCCTGTACCGGAGTTGCCGACGTTCACTGCCGAAAGGTTGCTCCAAGCAGACCCCGCGCCGGTTACCGTGACCATGCCTTGTGAGCCTGCGGCATTGCCGATATTGGCGGCGAAGTTGGTGATATTGAGGACCTTCCCGCCGTTCGCGACCGTCATCATGCCGGTGCCAAAACTTCCGATGTTAAGCCCACCGCTGGGTCCGTTGATCCAGCTGGAACCCGGGCCAGTCACCGTCACCGAGCCGAACGAGCCGGCATTCTGTCCAATCGAGCCGCCGCCACTGCTCAAGTCGTTGCTGTCTACAGCGATGCTGCCGTCTTCAGCGGTGGCTCCGTTTTGAATTGTAAGAAAGCCGGTACCAAGGCCACCGACCACCACCCCCCCGGCATTCGACCAGCTGGAGCCCGCGCCGGTCACCCTCACCGTTCCCACCCCGCCCGGTAAATTGCCGATTGTTCCGAAGCTATCAGCGAGCGTCCCGCCGTTTTGGATTGTGAGCATCCCCGTCCCGTTTGAACCGACGGTCAGGTTTTTGGCTCGTGCGTCCGGGATAGCGATCACCGTCGGATTTGGCGTCACAGTGTCAATGTTTCCATCGATCGTCGGCTGGGGTATACCGCCGGTGACCCAATTCTCAGCCAGAAACCAATCAGTGGAGACTGTTCCGGCCCAGTCGCGGGACTGCGCGTGCACCGAAATCGCAGATGCGGTGAACAGCGCGATTGTCACCAGCAATTTGGACAGGAAAAATTTGCATCCGGCGCCCGCCTTTGCGATAGCGCCCACAGGCGATGCCATGGATGACAGTCGATGTGCTTCGAGTCCCATATTGGTCTCATGCCTCTGACGTCACTGTGCGTGCAAAATGACATGAGTCGTGGAAACGACAAAATCTCGTCTCGGCCAGCGTCGAAAACCTGCCGTGCTCGGCGCCAACACCCTTCCTTCAGCCAACGCAGGCGGACAGTGCCCGACGCAACAAGAGGTCTTGCTTTTACTGCGCGTGAGACCTTATGTTCGGCCCGTTCTCAGGGCGGGGTGAAATTCCCCACCGGCGGTATCAGGTGCAGACCTGGAGCCCGCGAGCGCTTTCGCGAAAGCGAAAGGTCAGCAGATCCGGTGAGAGGCCGGAGCCGACGGTATAGTCCGGATGAAAGAGAGCAACGCGCGTGCGCCCTTCCAAGCGAGGGGGTGCGTCACGCCTGTTCGCCCAAGGGACGTTGGGTCCGCATCCGCGGGACCTTCGATAAAAAGCCAGTCCGCTGGCGCAACCCTTGAAAGTTTAAAGATGACTATCGCCATTACCCCCAAGCAGAACCGCATCGCCGTCATTCGCGCGCGCTGGCATGCCGACATCGTCGACAGAGCCGTGACCTCCTTCGCAGACGAGTGGGCCGCCCTCGGCGGCTCCAAATCCGACGTCGATATTTTCGACATTCCGGGCGCGCTCGAGGCGCCTCTGCACGCCCAGACGCTTATCAAGACCGGCAAATTTGCTGCAGTCGTGGCATGCGCCTTCGTGGTCGACGGCGGTATCTACCGCCATGACTTCGTGGCGGCGACGGTGCTTGATGGAATCATGCGGGTGCAGCTGGATACCGGCACACCGGTCCTTTCGGTCGTGCTCACCCCCCATTACTTCCAAGAAACCGAGGCCCATGTCGGCTTTTTCAAAGAGCACTTCGTGACCAAGGGCAAGGAAGCAGCCCGGGCCTGCCATGCGATCCTGTCGGCACGGGCCGAATTTGCCGCGGCCTTACCTGATGTGCGGTGCGAGCTTGACGCTCTAGTCGGTTGATCGACCGTCGTTTTGAGACATGGTGGCGGCATAACGAAAGCCGCCATGTCTGCTTGCGCGCCCCCTCCTATTCCTCCCTGAATGCCTTCATTTGGTCAGTGAAGGGTTGATCAGGTATGACAGAGCGGTTCGTTCGGCGGTCTGCCGGCAGCGGCGACTTCGACCTTGCCGTGGATCTTTAACAACGACAGAGACTGCCGCGAAAATGAGGAGCTACCTGCCGTCAAGATCGCGCGCGACAACGCGCCTCGCAAAAATCGACCAGCATAGAAGGGCCCACCCAGCGCCGATCGCCCAGCCTGCAACGACGTCGCTCGGGTAGTGGACACCCAGATAGACGCGGCTGGTGCCGATGATAAGG